>NZ_CP042909.1:1200000-1500000 GCF_012317585.1 Thermosulfurimonas marina | reverse complement strand
GAGAGCAGGCCCTGGAAATTGCCGAGGTCTTGGCCCGAAGCGGGGGGGTGGATGTGATCGTGGTGGACTCGGTGGCCGCCCTGGTCCCCCAGGCCGAACTTGAAGGGGCCATGGAGGATCAGCAGGTAGGGCTTCAGGCCCGACTCATGTCCAAGGCCATGCGCAAACTCACCTCCGTGGTGGCCAAGACCGAGACCGCGGTCATTTTCATTAATCAGACCCGGATGCGCATCGGCGGATTTTCCTACGGAGGCCCTCAGGAGACCACTACCGGAGGCATGGCCCTCAAATTTTACGCCACCCTGCGCATGGATATCCGCCGTATCGGACAGGTCAAGGACGGACAGGAACAGATCGGAAACCGCACCAGGGTCAAGATCGTCAAGAACAAACTGGCCCCGCCCTTCCGGGAGGCGGAGTTCGAGATCCTTTACGGGGAGGGTATCTCCCGGGAGGGAGAGTTGATCGACCTGGGGCTGGCTATGGGATTGATTGAAAAGAGTGGCTCCTGGTTTTCCTATCAGGGAGAACGCCTGGGACAGGGCCGGGAAAACGTAAGGAGACTCCTCAAAGAAAAACCGGAGCTGGCGGCAGAGATCGAGGCCCGCATCCGGGAAATGGCCGGGTTGCCCACCCGGGAGCCCACCGCCGAGGAGGCCTAGATTGGACCCCGAAACCCTCCGGGAGGCCCTCAAGGGGCTTTCCATCCTGGTGGTGGGAGACCTTATGCTCGACCAGTATTTCTGGGGAGAGGTCTCCCGCATCTCCCCCGAGGCTCCGGTTCCGGTCTTTGATCTCCGCGATATCTCCCACAGCCTTGGAGGCGCGGCCAATGTGGCCGCCAACCTGGCGGGCCTAGGGGTGCGGGCCGAACTCTGTGGACTGGTGGGGGAAGATCGGGAGGGAGAGGTCTTTTTGGAGCTAGCCCGGAGGGCTGGGCTGGGCACCCGGGCCGTGGTGCGAGACGGGGGGCGCCCCACCACGGTCAAGACCCGGGTCATCGCCCAGGCCCAACACCTCCTGCGGATCGATACCGAACGGCGGGCCTCCCCTACCCCGGAGATCCGGGAGACCCTCAAGGCCCGCCTGGAAGAGCTTCTCCCCCAGGTAAAGGCGGTAATTCTTTCGGATTATGCCAAAGGAGTCCTGGCTTCTTCCGGTTTTACCTCCTGGTTGATCGAGGAGGCCCGGCGCCAGGGTCTTCCGGTCTTTGTAGATCCCAAGGGGCTGGAGTGGCAGAAGTACGCCGGGGCCACCTGTGTAACCCCCAACCGTAAAGAATTTAGGGCTATACTGCCCACCATGGGCATTCTCGAGGAAGATCTGGAAGGAGGGGCCCGGAGGCTGGTGGAAAAGCTGGACCTCTCCTTCATGGTGGTTACCCTGGGCCCGGAGGGGATGTTCCTTTATCATCCGGAGGAGGGCTCCTGGCACTTTCCCGCGCGGGCGCGGGAAGTCTATGATGTTTCCGGTGCCGGGGACACGGCCATCGCCGCCCTGACCGCCTTTTACACCGCGGGGCTCCCCCTCAAAGAGGCGGTCTCGCTGGCCAACCTCTGCGCCGGGATCGTGGTGGGCAAGATGGGGACCAGACCGGTCTTCTGGGAGGAATTAAAAAAAGCCTTACAAAAAGGAGGGTAACATGGGAGAGATCGTGGTGGTCCATGCCAGAGAGATCCTGGATTCTCGGGGCAATCCCACGGTAGAGGCGGAGGTGCATCTGGAAAGCGGTTTTTCCGGACGGGCGGCCGTGCCCTCCGGGGCCTCCACCGGGACCCACGAGGCCCTGGAGTTGCGCGACGGGGACGAACGCTACGGAGGAAAGGGGGTCCTTAAGGCCGTTCAGCACATAAATGAAATCATCGGACCCGAACTGGCGGGCCTGGAGTCCACGGATCAGGCGGGAATCGACCGTCTCCTGATCGAGCTCGATGGGACGGAAAACAAAAGCCGCCTCGGGGCCAACGCCCTGCTGGCGGTCTCCATGGCGGTAGCCCGGGCCTCGGCGGCGGAGGCCGGCCTGCCCCTTTTCGCCTATCTGGGTGGGGTGGGAGCCCGGGTGCTTCCGGTACCCATGATGAACGTCCTCAACGGTGGAGTCCATGCGGACAACCCCCTGGATATTCAAGAGTTCATGATCGTGCCCTGCGGTTTTACGAGCTTTACCGAGGCCCTCAGGGCCGGGGCCGAGACCTACCAGAGCCTCAAAAAGGTCCTTAAGGAACGGGGTCTTTCGGTGGCCATAGGAGACGAAGGGGGCTTTGCTCCCCAGTTGCGCAACTCTCGAGAGGCCTTGGAGATTCTTCTGGTAGCCATCGAGCGGGCCGGCTATCGCCCCGGAGAAGAGATCGCCCTGGCCCTGGATGCCGCAGCCAGCGAATTTTATCGGCAGGGGCGTTACCATTTCGAAGGCCAGGAGGTCTCGGCCGAGGAAATGATCCGTTTTTACCAGGACCTCCTGCGGGACTTTCCCATAGTCTCTCTTGAGGACCCTCTGGCCGAAGACGACTGGGAGGGCTGGGAGGCCCTCTTCCGGGAACTGGGGGATCGGGTCCAGATCGTAGGCGACGACATCTTCGTGACCAATGTAAGACGCATCCGGGAGGGGATAGAGCGCAAGGTGGCCAATGCGGTCCTCATCAAGCTCAACCAGATCGGCACCGTCTCCGAGACCCTGGAGGCCATCGAGCTGGCCCATCGCACCGGCTGGCGTACGGTGATCTCCCACCGCTCCGGGGAGACGGAGGATACCTTTATTGCCGACCTGGCGGTGGCCGTAAACTCCGGACAGATCAAGACCGGGGCCCCCTGCCGCAGTGAACGGGTGGCCAAATATAACCAACTCCTCCGGATTGAGGAGATGCTGGGCCGAGCGGCCCGCTTTGCCGGCTGCGACCTTTACCGCGGATGAGATTCCAGGAGCTTGAAGCCCGTCTCTACCGAAGGCTGAAGGCGGCCCGGGTCATAAAGTCCCGGGCCGAAGTGCGCACCCTCCTGGCGACCTTTTTAGAGATCCTCTCCGAAGGTCTTCTCCAGAAAAAGAAAGTCCTCCTTACCGGGTTTGGAAGATTCGAGGTCACTCAGGCCGGCCCTCGGCGAGCCTATGATTTTCGTACCGGCCGTCCTTTGGAGGTCCCCGCCAGAGCCCGCATAGTCTTCCGGGCTTCGCCCCGGCTCAAAAAGGCCCTATCCGGAAAGTAAACGCCGGATCTCGGAAAGCACGGCTTCCTTAAGCTGGGAGACCGCCTCTGGCCGGTTTCCCCCTCCCTGGGCCATCTCCGGCCGTCCCCCTCCCCGGCCTCCCACCACCGGGGCTACGGCCTGAAGGAGCTTTCCGGCCGGAATCTTTTGAGCCAGATCCTTGGTCACCATAGCCAGAAGTTGGACCTTCTTTCCATTTACCGCGTAAAGAAAGACCACCCCGGAGCCCAGTTTGTCCCGGAAAAAGTCACCCAACTCCCGCAGCTCTGCCGGATCCCGGGCCGGGACCTCGGTACACAGGACCTTCAGCCCGGAGATCTCCTGCGCCTCGGAAAGCTTTTCCTCCAGGATGCGGCGCAATTGCCCGCTCTTGAGCCGTCGCACCTCGGCCTCCAGTTCCTGGACCCTCTCCAAAAGCCGCTCCACTTGCTTTGCGATTTCCACCGGAGAACAACTAAGGAGCGCCCCCAGGTGACGCCTTTCGTCCTCAAGGGCAAAGACCCACCGCAGGGCCGGCTCCCCGGCCAGGGCCTCTACCCGGCGCACCCCGGCGGCTACACTGCTTTCCGAAACAATTTTAAAAAGGCCCAGTTCTCCGGTATGCCGCACGTGGGTCCCTCCACAGAGCTCCAGAGAAAAGTCTCCGATGCGCACCACCCTTACCCTCTCTCCGTACTTCTCCCCAAAAAGGGCCAGAGCCCCCATGGCCTGGGCCTCCCGAAAGGAAACCACCCTTACCTCTACCGGAAGGTCCTCCCGGATGCGGGCGTTCACCAACTCCTCTACGGAACGTATTTCTTCCGGGCTCAAGGCCTCAAAATGGGTAAAATCGAAGCGCAGCCGATCCGGGCTCACCAGGGAGCCCGCCTGACGCACATGCTCTCCCAGGACCCGCCTAAGGGCTGCGTGCAGAAGGTGCGTGGCCGTATGGTGCCGAGCGGTAGAAAGCCTGCGGTCGGCAAGGACCTCCAGCTTGACCCGCTGCCCCTTACAAAACCGGCCCTCGAGCACTCGCAGCCGATGGAGGATCAGATTCCCGAAACGGCGTACCTCCAGCACCTCGGCCTTGGCCCCGCGGGAAAGTACCAGGCCCTGGTCCGCCACCTGGCCTCCGCCCTCGGGATAAAAGGGAGTCTGGGAAAAGATGACCAGGGCCTCTTCCCCTTGAGAGATCTCCGAAACTTCCTTTTCTTCGACCACCAGGGCCAGGATTTCGGCCTCCGTGGAAAGGGTCTCGTAACCTACAAAGGGGGTTTCGGCGAGGCTTTCCGAGAGGCGCTTCAGGATCTCCGGGGCCCGGGAAAGGGTTCCTTTCCAGGACTCCCGGCTGCGGGCCCGGGCCTCGGCCATGAGACGCTCAAAGCCTTCAAGGTCCAGCTCAAAGCCCCGGGAAAGGGCCACATCCCGCACAATATCCTGGGGGAAACCGTAAGTGTCGTAGAGCCGAAAGATGACCTCCCCGGGCACACGGCGCTCCCCCTTCTCCGAAAGCTTGCGAAGCTCCTCTTCCAGGATTTCCAGCCCCCGGGAAAGGGTCTCCAAGAAACGGCTCTCTTCAATCTCCAGAATCTTTTCTGCAGCCCGTTCCGCCCGCTGGAGCTCGGGATAGAAGTCTCCATATTCCTCCACCACCCGAGGAACCAGACGAAAGAGAAAAGGGTCCGTAAGGCCCAGGAGCCGGCCAAACCGCTGGGCTCGCCGAATGATTCGCCGCAATACATAGCCCCGGCCCTCGTTTGAAGGGACCACTCCGTCGGCGATGAGAAAGATCGAGGCCCGCAGATGGTCGGCAATCACCCGAAAGGCGGTGGTAATTTCTCCCCCTTCCTGGTAAGTGCGGCCGGAGAGTTCGGCAATCCCGGCCATAATGCCGGAAAAGAGATCGGTGTCATAGTTGGAGGAGACCCCCTGGATCACCGCGGTAATCCGTTCCAGGCCCATACCGGTATCGATGGAGGGACGGGGAAGGGGCCTTAAGGCCCCGGTCTCATCCCGCTCATATTGCATAAAGACCAGGTTCCAGACCTCGAGAAAGCGATCACAGTCGCACCCGGGGCCACAATCCGGGCGGCCGCAGCCCACCTCCGGCCCCTGATCGTAGATGATTTCCGAACAGGGTCCGCAGGGGCCGGTATCTCCCATAGCCCAAAAGTTATCTTTTTCTCCCAGACGCACGATGCGCTCTGCCGGCATTCCGGCGATCTTTTGCCAGAGCGTGGCCGCCTCGTCGTCTTCGCGGAAGACAGTGACGTAGAGCCTCTCCTTGGGAAGCCCTAAGCGTTGAGTAAGAAATTCCCAGGCGTACTCGATGGCTTCGGCCTTGAAATAGTCTCCGAAGGAGAAATTGCCCAGCATTTCAAAAAAGGTATGATGCCGGGCGGTATAACCCACATTTTCTAGATCATTGTGCTTGCCCCCGGCCCGCATGCACTTCTGACAGGAGGCGGCCCGTTTGTAGGGACGCTCCTCCTCCCCTAAAAAGACCCTCTTGAACTGCACCATCCCGGCGTTGGTAAAAAGAAGGGTGGGATCGTCTGCCGGAACCAGAGAACTTGAGGGCACGATCTCGTGCCCCTTCTCCGCGAAATAGTCCAGAAAGGCCTTTCGAATCTCCTTGCCCTTCATCTTCTCCTCCGTTCTCAACTTCATCGCTCTATCAACCTCCCCAACTTAAAACGCCCTCTCCCCCCGGTCAATTTACCTTCTTGAAAAATAGGACCTTGAAAAATAGGATCGGATCCTATTTTTTATTTCAAATTTTAACATTAATATCGGAAGTTATTTTAAAAGGCTTTTCCAAAATGAAGAGTGGATAAAGTTTTAGATCCTTTATAACTTTTGTGGATAGAGGGATAAAATAGGATCGGATCCTAATTTTTAAGGGGGTTTTCTTTTGGGGAGAGGGTTTTTAAGATAGGTCTATGCCTGAGTATTTCCTTTCGGAGATTGCCCGGAGGATTGGAGCCGAATTTCGGGGAGAGGATCGAGAGATTCGCGGGGTCTCCTCCCTGGAGCTTGCCGGAGAAGAAGAGCTCTCCTTTGTGGAGTCCCGGGCTTATCTGGAGGCCGCCCGCCGAACCCGGGCGAAAGCACTCCTTGCTCCTCCGGCCCTGGCCCCGGAACTCCCCAAAGAAAAAAGCCTCCTTCTTGCGGAAAATCCCCGGGCGGCCCTGGCCAAAGTGGCCCAACTCTTCTGGAGGCCCCCCCACCCCGCCCCGGGGATAAGTCCCTTGGCAGTAGTGGAGGAAGGGGCCGAGATCGAAAAGGACGTCTCTATAGGCCCCTGGGTCTATGTAGGCCGAAAGGCCCGGATCGGGGCCGGAAGCATCCTCTACCCCGGGGTCTTCGTGGGGCCCGGAGCTCAAGTAGGCCGGGAGTGTGTACTCTATCCCTATGTAGTGCTTTACCCCGGGGTAAAACTGGCCGACCGGGTCCTCGTGCACGCCGGGGCGGTAATCGGGGCCGATGGCTTCGGCTATGCCCAGGAGATGGGCCCCGCAGGGCTACGACACCTCAAGATCCCCCATTTCGGTACGGTAGAGATCGGGGAAGAGGTGGAGATCGGGGCCGCAACCTGTGTGGACCGGGGGACCTTCGGGGCCACCCGCATCGGGGCCGGGACCAAGATCGACAACCTGGTCCAGATCGGGCACAACGTGGAGATCGGCGAAGGCTCCATTATTGTGGCACAGTGCGGCCTAGGGGGGCATGCCCGGCTGGGGCGTTTCGTAATGATGGGAGGACAGGTGGGGGTGGCCCCCGGGGCTGAAGTAGGCGACGGGGCCCGTATTGCGGCCAAAAGCGGGATCTCCGGGCGCATAGCTCCGGGAGAAGAAGTGGCCGGTATTCCGGCCATTCCGGCCCGCCTCTGGCGCAAGGCCGCCGTGGCCTTTGCCCGCCTTCCGGAGATGCTTAGAGATTGGCAAAGGCTCAAAAAGCTCCTTTCCGAAAACCAAAAGCGCGAGTAAGATCTCTCGAAGGCCGAAATTTCCCAAAATATTGAGAAAGGAGGACCACGGTGAAACGGAGCCTCGGACCCCAGGAAATCTTGGCCCTCCTCCCCCACCGCTATCCTTTTCTCCTGGTGGATGTGGTGGAGGAGATCGATCCGGAACGGGCCTACATCCGGGCCATCAAGAATGTCTCCCACAATGAGCCCTTTTTCCAGGGCCATTTCCCAGGAAATCCCCTCATGCCCGGGGTTCTTCTCATCGAGGCCATGGCCCAGACCGGAGGCCTTTATATCAAGGTGGTCATGGAGGACTGCCGGGAGAGCCTTTTTGTCTTTGCGGCCATTGACAAGGCCCGCTTCCGGCATCCGGTACGTCCGGGGGACCGGGTAGTAATTGAGGCTCAGGGATTCCGGCGTAAAGGGCACATCATCAAGAGCACTGCTCGGGCCAGTGTGGAGGGGAAACTGGTGGCCGAGGCCGAAATCACCGCGGCCATCCTCCGGGAGGAGGAAACCCATGCCTAAGATCCACCCCACGGCCATCGTGGACCCCTCAGCGGAGATCGAAGAAGGAGTGGAGATCGGGCCTTATGCCGTAATTGGCCCTCAGGTCTATATTGGCCGGGGAACGCGCATCGGAGCTCATGTAGTGATAGAAAAAAACGTGCGCCTCGGGCGGAACAACCTGGTCAATCATCACGCCATCCTCGGGGCTGATCCTCAGCACCTCTCTTACAAGGGGGAGAAAACCTGGGTGGAGATCGGGGACGAAAATGTGATCCGGGAGTTCGTGACCATTCACCGGGGGACGGCCCTGGACCAGGGGCTTACCCGCATCGGAAACCGCTGTCTCCTCATGGCTTACGTCCACATCGCCCACGACTGTTTCCTTGGCAACGAGATCATCATGGCCAACGGGGCCACCCTCGGAGGACATGTACGGGTGGGGGATCGGGTGGTCTTCGGAGGGCTTTCGGCCGTGCACCAGTTCTGCCGTATCGGGGCTTATGCCTTTGTGAGCGGGATGAGCGGAGTGGACAAGGATGTGCCCCCCTTTGTCAAGGTCTTCGGCATTCCGGCCAAGATCCAGGGGGTCAATCTGGTGGGCCTGCGTCGGGCAGGCTTTGAAAAGGAAGCCATCCGCCGCATCTCCCAGGCCCTGGGGATCTTCCTCGATGGTCCGGGAAGGATTTCCGAGGTCATCGAAGAGTTACGGGATGCCTTCCCCGGGGATCCTCATGTGGAAGAGTTTGTACGGTTTCTCGAGAATCCTTCCCGGCAGGGGATCATGCGGCGCAAACCCTTTGAGGGAGAGGAGGCCTTCTGAGACCATGGAGGCCCCGGTAGGTCTAGTAGCCGGCGAGGGCAAAGGACCGCTTATCCTGGTAAAGGCCCTTAAGTCCAAGGGACGCGAGGTGGTGGCGGTGGCCTTTTCCGACGAGCAGGCTGCGCGTTTGGAGGAGGCCGGGGCCCGGGTGGCCTGTCTTCGTCTGGGACAGTTCGGAAAACTCCTTAAGACCTTCCGGGGCGCCGGGGTGCGGGAGGTGTGTCTTCTGGGTAAAGTGGAAAAGCCCCGGGCCCTACGGGAGGCCCTGCCGGACCTGCGGGCCCTCCTTTTGTGGAAAAGGCTTGCCAGCCGCAACGACGACGCCCTCCTGCGGGAGGTCTGTCGGGAGTTCGAAAAAGAAGGGCTTCGGGTGGTCTCCCCGGCGGACCTCCTTCCCGAACTTCTGACCCCGGAAGGGGTCCTCACCCGAAAGGCCCCCTCCAAGGAGGAATGGGAAGACATACGCTTCGGGCTTTCTCTAGCCCGGGAGATTGGACGTCTGGATATCGGACAGTGCGTAGTGGTCAAGGACCGGATGGTGGTGGCCGTGGAGGCTATGGAGGGCACCGATGAGACCATCCGGAGGGCCGGCCGTTTGCGCCAGGGGGCGGTGGTGGTTAAAGTCATGAAACCTAACCAGGATCCGCGGCTGGATCTTCCGGCCGCGGGGGCGGATACGGTGCGGGTAATGCAGGAGGCTGGGGCCCGAGTATTGGCCCTGGAGGCCGGGCGCAGCCTCCTTTTCGAACGGGAAGAAGCCCTGAGGCTGGCCGAGGAGGCCAAAATCAGCATTGTAGGAGTATCATGAAGCGTCTCAAAGTAGGTGTAGTAGGTGTAGGGCATCTCGGGCGCTTCCATGCGGAAAAATTTGCCCGTATACCGGAAGCCGAACTGGTAGGAGTGGCGGACATTGAGGAGGAAAGGGCCCGGGAGGTAGGCCAGAGGCTCGGGGTGCCCTGGTTTACGGAATGGCAGGCTCTTCTTTCCCGGGCGGAGGCCCTTTCCATCGTAACCCCCACGGTCACCCATTATGAGATTGCCCGCAAGGCCCTCTTGGCCGGAAAACACCTCTTTGTGGAAAAACCCCTTACCGAAAGTCCGGAGACCGCAGCTGAACTGGTAGAACTGGCTCAGAGGCAGGGCCTTTTCCTCCAGGTGGGACACATAGAACGCTTCCAGCCCTCCATAAAGCACCTCCTTTCTCGGGTAAAACGCCCTCTATTTATCGAGGCCGATCGGCTTTCCATCTTCTCGGAAAGGTCCTTAGACATCGATGTGGTGCTGGATCTCATGATCCACGACTTGGATTTGGTCCTCTTTCTGGCCCGGGGGGCCCGCCTTAAAGGACTTCTGGCCGCCGGGGCTCCGGTGCTTTCGGACAAGATCGATATTGCCAGCGTCCGCCTGCTTTTCGAAAACGGCCTTTCGGCCAATCTCACCGCCAGCCGTATCTCCCTTACCCCCCAACGGCGTTTCCGGGTCTTCGAACACGGGGCCTATTTCTCCGCCGATACCCTGCACCGGAAGCTCTTTGAAGTGCAGCTTCTTCCCCATGGAGAACTCCGAACTCACGAGGAAGAATTCCCGGAGGCCGATCCCCTTTACGAGGAACTGGCCAGCTTCGTGACCGCGGTCCTTTCCGGCAAAAGGCCCCCGGTGCCCGGAGAGGAGGCCCTGGTCTCTTTGGAACTTGCGTCCCGCATCCGGAAAGAAATTGAGACCCAGCTTCAAACCTATCTCGCTCAATCCGCCGGGGAAACGGTGAGGTGAAGGTCCTCATCGTGGCCGGAGAAGAGTCCGGAGATCTTTACGGGGCCGAGCTCATCCGCCGGGTACGGGAGATTTATCCGGGGGTGATCTTTTACGGCATAGGTGGGCGCCGGATGCGGGCCGCCGGCCTGGAGTGCCTCTTTCCGGCCGAACCCCTTTCCGTAGTGGGTCTTCCCAGCCTTTCTCAACTCCGCCTTCTGCGTGAAGCCTGGCAAAGTATACGGGAATTCCTGGTGGACCAACCCCTCCGGGCCACGGTCCTTATCGATTTTCCGGGATTCAACCTTCGCCTGGCCCGCCTGTGCCGAAGGGTGGGGGTGCCGGTCTTTTACTATGTTGCCCCCCAGGTCTGGGCCTGGCACCGTCGCCGGATAAAGACCCTACGCCGGTGTGTGGATCTCCTGGCGGTGGTCCTGCCCTTTGAAAAGGAGTTTTTCGAAAAGGAGGGGGTTCGGACGGTCTTTGTAGGGCACCCCCTCCTGGACCTCCTGCGTCCTACCCTCTCCCGACGCCTCTTCTGCGAAATCGTCGGCCTTTCGCCCCATCATCCTCTCCTGGGAATCTTCCCCGGCAGTCGCCCGAGCGAGGTCCAGAGGCTTCTTCCCACCTTCCTTGAGACTTACCGCCTCCTGCGGCGGGATCATCCTCATCTTCAGGCCGTGGCGGTCAAGGCCGGGGGCCTGCCCGAGGATTCCCTCTGGGAAGAGGCCCGAAAGGAGATCCGGGTCCTTTCCGGCTACCAGCACGAGGTCCTGCGCCACGCCGAGGCCGCGCTTATGGCCTCCGGGACCATTACTCTGGAGGGGGCCCTTCTGGGGACTCCTATGGTGGCCGCTTATCGTCTTTCGGGATGGGCCTTTTTCCTGGCCCGGCTCCTGGTGCGCGTACCCTATATCACGCTGCCCAATCTCATTTTAGGAGAAAGGGTGGTCCCGGAAGTCCTGCAAGATGAGGTCACCCCGGAAAGACTGGCCGAAGAGATACGGCCCTTTCTTTTTGAGACTCGGGCCCGGGAGGAGGTGCGTCACAAGCTGGGCCGGGTGCGTGAACTCCTGGGAGGCCCCGGAGCCACACGCCGGGTAGCCGAACTCCTGGTGGATTTCCTGCGCGCTACTTCACCACCAGAATCTCCACCGCCTTCGGCTTCCGCAACACATTGACCACCACATCATGTCCGTAGCGCAGGAACTCGAGGTCCACGCTGTGCTCCCCTACCCGTAAACCCTTAAAGCGCAACCAGGAAAGAAATTCCGGAAGACGGGGCTTCACGAAGGCTAGACCCCGGGAAGTAAAACGCAAGCCCAGGGCCGCGGCCACCAGCATGAAAACCGCCCCGGCGGCCCAGGCCTGGGGGCTACAGGCCACGGGATATTGGACCGGCCCCTCCTCCGCCCTTCGAGAAAAGCCACAAAAGAGTTCCGGGAGCCGATGATTCGGAAAATAATGGCTGGCCTCAAAGAGCCCCCGAAAGACCCTCTCCACGGCCTCCTTGAGCCCATATCGGTCGAACCCTTGGGCGATAAGGGCATTGTCGTGAGGCCAGACGGAACCGTTATGATAAGAGACCGGGTTATAAAGGACTTCTCCTCTTCCCAGGGTCCGAATACCCCAGCCGGAAAAGAGATCCGGAGAAAAAAGGGCCCGGGAAAGGGCCACCGCCTCGCTTTCCGAAAGAGCCTCTCCGAAAAGGAGGTGGCCGGGATTGGAGGTGCGCACCAGGCAAGGTCTTTTGGCCCCATCCAGGGCCAGAGCCGGGAAATCCCCCTGGAGGAAGGCCTTGCGGATCTTTTCCCGCAGATCCTCCGCCCGGGAAAGGAAAGGGAGCACGAGATCGTGCTTTCCCAAGGCCCGGGAAAGGCGGGCCATCTCCAAACAGGCCCGGTAGGCGTAGCCCTGGACCTCTACCAGGGCTATGGGTGGCTTGGGAAAGGTGCCGTCGGCATGAAAGACGCTGTCGTGAGAGTCCTTCCAGCCCTTGTTTACCAGTCCCTCTTCCGAGGGCTGATACTCCACCAGGCCGTCACCGTCGAGATCCCCGTAGGTTTTCATCCACTCAAAGGCCAGTTCCAGGTGCGGCCAGAGACGGCGCATGAAGTCCAGATCCTGGGTGCGCTCGTAATAAGCCCCGGCCAGAATCATAAAAAGAAGGGTGGCGTCCACGGAACCATAATAACGGCCGAAGGGAACTTCTCCGGTAGCGGCCATCTCCGAAAGGCGCATCTCGTGGAGGATTTTCCCGGGCTCGGCATCCCGCACCGGATCGAGCTCCGTGGCCTGGGTGGCCGCCAGGACCTCCAGCACACCCCGCGCGATCTCCGGGTTGAACCACAAGGTCTGAAGCCCCACGATGAGCCCGTCGCGTCCGAAAACAGTGCTAAACCAGGGTATGCCGGCATAGGGATAGAGTCCGTAAGGGGTGCGGGTAAGCATCATAAAAAGATCGTATTCCGAACGTTCCAGCCAGCGGTTAAAGTGCTCATTGGAAGACTCCACCCGCACGCTGGCCTTGAGGAGTTCTTTGCGTTCCGAACGGCGCAGAAAGAGGGCCTTGCGGAAGGAATGTCTTTCGGGCTCCTCCTCTCCCACCACACACCGCACGGAAAGCACCAGGTGCTCTCTGTGGCGGGGAGCAAGGCGTAGAAAAAAGCGGGCCTCCTCCGGGCTCAAGACCTCCGGGGTTTCGGAAAAGAAGATCTCCACCCTGCGGTCCACCCCGTCAAGCCCGTGGTACCTTATGCGCACCCCCTCTTCGGTAATCTCTGGAGGAAGTACATGGCCCCTCCGGGCCCGTTTCACCCCCCGCACCTCAAAAATATCCGCAAAATCCGCCGCCCAGAGGATCCTTACCGGGACCTCTAAGGACTCCAGCGCATAATTGGTGAAGATCAGCTCCTCGTAATAGACCCCCTCATAGAGGAGCTTGAGACGCTTTATGTGGAGAGCCCCCCGGGGGACAAAAAGATCCCCGGCCAGAAGATCCGGATTGGCGAGATTGACCTGGATGAGAAGGCCATCCGGAGAAGGCGAAGAGGAAAGAAGAAAGGGCTTGGTTTCGCAGCAGAAGAGTTCCAGACGGGAAAGAAAACGCGTCCCCTGATGATAGAGCCCCAGTTCTCCCAGGCCTCCGGGGACAATATCTCCCTCGGCGTTAAAAAGGGCGAAGGTGTCCCCGTGTTTGAAGGTCAGGTTGCGGGGAGAAAGCCCGGGACTGGCAGCCAGGATATAGAATTTTAAGCGGCCTTGCGCCAAAGGGGCACCTCCTCGTAGGCCAGCCTGGCATAAAGGGCCAGGTAGTCCCGGGCCATACGCTCGGCGGTAAACCTCTCCTCAAAGACCCGGCGGCACTGCCGGCGGGAAATCCGCTCTATTTCGGCCACCGCCCTTTCGGCCTCCTCCATACTCTCCACGATGAAACCGTTCCTCCCTGGCTCAATGATCTCCGGGACCGACCCGCAGCGCCAGGCAATGACCGGGGTGCCACAGGCGTTGGCCTCGATCATGACCAGCCCGAAGGGTTCAGGCCAGTCAATAAGCATGAGAAGGGCTAGGGCTCCGGCCAGAAACTCCTGTTTTTCCCCATCGTTGATCTCCCCCACGAATTCCACCCAGGGGCTGCGCAGGCGGGGCTTAATCACCTCTTTGAAGTAATCCTGGTCGGCCCGGTCCACCTTGGCCGCCATGAGGAGCTTAATCCCCACCCTTTCGGCCAGCTCGATGGCCCGATCCGGACGTTTTTCCGGAGAAATACGCCCTAGGAAAGCCAGATATTTTCCCGGCGTATAGGAAGGCCGATAGAGATCCCGGGGAAGCCCGTGATAGACCGTTCCCACCCAATTCAGAAAGGGAAGAGGCCGGCGTTGGGCATAAGAGATGGACACAAAGGGAGCCTCCCGAAATTCCTTGTAAAAGGGAAACATCTCCGGAAGATCCAGCCGCCCGTGCAGGGTGGTGAGATAGGGTTTTTTCATCCGACGCATGAGGGGCAGATGAAGGTAATCTATGTGAAAGTGAATAATATCAAACTCGTGGGCCATCTGCAGGACACGCTCCACCATAAGTACGTGAGGGGCTAAAGGATCTCGGACTCCGGAAAGGCGCAGGGCCTGAGGGGCACAGGGGACGAGTCGGGCCGAGGTCTGGGAGTCCCCACTGGCAAAGAGGGTAACTTCGTGGCCCTGCCGCACCAGCTCCTCCGTAAGCCAGGAAACCACCCGCTCTGTGCCCCCGTAAAGTTTGGGAGGTACCGCCTCGAAAAGCGGAGCCACCTGGGCGATCCTCATCGTCCCTCACCTCCCCCGAATTCTCCCCGATCCCAAAAATAAGTCCGGCCTCCAGGCAAGGCCAGATCCCTATCCTTCGGCCGGGGGAAGTTGTTCCTCGAGCCAGCGAAGGAAGGCCCGGGGCAGACGGGTGAGAAGAGAAAGGGCCAAAAGGGGAAGCGGGCCGGCCACCGGGGGGATCTTCACCAGATCCTTTTCGGTGGTAAGCAGGGCCTCGGCCGAAAGCTCCTGGGCCTTACGGTAAAGCCGTTTAAGATCCCGGGGCCGGTAAGAGTAATGATCCGGGAAGGACTCCAGGTGGAGAACTTCAAAACCCCGGGCCCCAAGAGCCCGGCGAAAACTCTCCGGATCTCCCACCCCGCAAAAGGCCACCACCCGACGAGGCCGGAGGCCGGAGACCGGAAAGAGACCTTGAGGAAAACGCCCCACCAGAGGACCGGGCTCAAGAGTTACGGAAAAGACCGGAAGGCCCATCTCCGAAAAGCGCCGAAAGAGGGCTTCGGCCCGCTCGGGATAATCCTCCGTTCGGGTCAGAAGTATGGCCGAGGCCCGGCAGGCCGCCCCCGGAGGTTCACGCAGACGGCCCGCAGGAAAGAGCGGCTCGGAAAAGGGGTCCCGGGCGGCAGAGACCACCAGGAGGTAGAGATCGGCCGAAAGCCTTAAGTGCTGGAAGGCGTCGTCAAAAAGGAGCACTCCCGGCCGGAAACGCCGACAGGCCAGCTCCGAGGCGGCCAGACGGTCTCGGCCCACCACCACCGGTACCCCGGAAAGCCTCTGGGCGTATAGCTGGGCCTCGTCTCCAGAGACTTCCGGAGACACCCGGGATCCCCCCCCTTCAGAGACCACAAGCGGCCCCCGCCCCCGTCCCCCATAGCCCCGAAGAATGACCACCGGACGCCTTCCCAAGGCCCAAAGCCACTCCGCCAGGGCCAAGGTGACCGGGGTCTTTCCTTCGCCCCCCAAAGAAAGGTTTCCCACCACCAGGGAAAAGACCCCGGGGTGTCGGCGGGCCAACCATCCCCGCTCGTAGGCCCTCCGGCGCAGACGCACCGCCATCCCGTAAACCCAGGAAAGGGGCCTCCAGAGGGGACGGGAGATCTCCCAAAGGTTTTCCAGGGAGGGGTTCATCTCTCAAGGGCCCAAAATGGGGGCCAGGATCTCCCGGGCCTTAAGCAGGGCCTCCCGGGCCAGCTCCCGGGCCTCCTCCGGGGAAAGACCTTCTTCAAAGCGCGTCCAGCCTTCCCGGAAAAAGCGCACCACCTCGGGCTCCACTGCTCCGGATAGGGCGGCTAAGATGGTCTCTGGAGAAGGGGTCTCTTTGGGGGCCTCCACCTGGGAAAGGGCCCACAGGGCCTTGGCCGCAAGCAAAAAGGCCTCCCGAAAATGTCCCCGGCGGAACTCCTCTTCTGCGTAGCGCAGATAAGTGCGGGCCCGAATAAAATAGGGCATCAATCTCCGCTTGCGGACCCCTCTCGCAGACGACGGTAAAAATGTTCGGTCATCACTTCATCGGCCTTCTCGCAGATCTCCCAGAGAAGATCGATCATCTCTAGCATCTCCTGCTGACCATCCGGGGGCCGCATCTCGAAATCCTCGATAAAGGCTCCGGACTCCAGATATTCCTTAAACTCCCGTAGACGTTTAAGCGTGAGCATCAACTCACCCTCTCCACATACTCTCCGGTCCGGGTATCCACCCGGATTACATCTCCCTCGTTGATGAAAAGAGGCACCTGTACCACGGCCCCGGTCTCGAGCTTGGCCGGCTTAGAGCCCCCGGAGACCGTATCTCCCCGCACCCCGGGCTCCGTCTCCACCACCCGAAGCTCTACCGTGTTGGGAAGCTCCACCCCGATAGGCCGCCCCTTGTAATAGAGGACTTTTACGGTCACATTCTCCTGGAGGAACTTCCAGGCCTCCCCTAGTTGTTCGCGATCCAGGTAGATCTGATCGTAGACCTCAAGATCCATAAAGACGTAGCGATCTCCTTCCTGATAGAGGTATTGCATCTCTTTTTCTTCCAAGTCCGGGCGCTCAAAGGTATCGCCGGAACGGAAGTTCACCTCCAGGACCCGACCGGTGGTAAGGTCCCGCAGCCTGGTGCGCACCGTGGCCTGCCCTTTGGCCACTTTGGAATGCTGATATTCCAGGACTTCGTATGGTTTACCTTCCCATTCAATCTTTAGACCTCGACGAAATTCCGAGGTAGAAATGCTCATGGTGCCCTCCCCTTTCCGAAAATGATCAGGCGTTCGTTCTTTTTGACATACCCGTACTTTTTGCGGGCGATCTCTTCATAGAGTTCAGGATGTTTCTGTAGGGCCTCAATTCTGGCCGCAAGTCTCTGATTTTCGGCCTCAAGCCGGGCCAGTAACGAGGTTTCGCGCTGGTAGAGCCAGTTTGTGGCCCCCAAAAAACCGACCCCCACCAACCAGAAAAGCCCTATCCCTATCCCCCATCTGCGCCTTGGGGATGAGGTCTTCTTTTTCTTGCGGGAGGCCGTCCCGGCCCCCGGTGGGATATAGACTCCGGCTCCTCTGGGGGACATCTCTTCCCACTCTAGACCAAAAAGCCCGAAAATTCAAGAAATCGGCTCCCAAGAGCGCCCCCCTTCTTTCCAGAAGTCCTCTTTAAAACAAACTCGGTCGAGGGGCCTCGGGGAAGCCGAGGGACTTAGAACCAGAAGTTGAGCCCGACTCCCCAGAAATAGTCCGAGTGCCAGAAGGCCCGAAGACTGGCCCTCTTGGAAAGGACGTAGCTCAGGCCTACCTCTCCCTCCCACTTCTCCCAAGTGTCATACTGCGCGTAACCCTCTAGAAAAAGGCGGGCGGTAAGAGGGAGGTGCTTTTCTACCCCCATCCGGGTGCCCCCGTCGCTATCCAGCCAGAAATAGGTCCGCAAATTCAAAGGCAAAAGATAGGTAAATCCTATCACGGCCCGACTGAGGTCTTCTCCGTCGTCTAGAAGATCCGCCCCGGCAAACACGGTAAAAAAGCGGTTAAAATACCTTTCTACCAGAAGGGTCCACTCCGTTTCCGTCTCCGGCACCCCTTCCCAGCCGATCTCCCAGACGGCCCGTAGATTCCAGCGCGTATTGGAAAGATTGAGGTAGCCCTCGCTCATATTGGTGGCCAGAGTCCCTTCAGCCCAGGCGTACCAGTGGTCCTGGTAAAGGAGGGGCCTTATCTTACGCACCGCCGGAGGGGGACTGTAACCCTCATAATGGACCACCCGGGCCATGCCACTTTTCAGGTGATAAAGGATGTGGCAGTGGAAAAACCAGTCGCCAGATTCATTGGCGGGAAACTCGATCACCGTAGTGCTCATGGGGGCCACATCCACGGTGTGTTTCCAAGGGGCGTAAGCCCCCTGGCCGCTTAGGACCCGGAAAAAGTGCCCGTGAAGATGCATGGGGTGGTGCATCATGGTGCGATTCACCAATATTAAACGCACCACCTCCCCTTTGCGGATGCGAATAACATCACTTTCCGAAAGGGCCTTTTTGCCTAAAAACCAGACGTAACGTTCCATATCTCCGTCCAAGGTAAGGCGCAGGACCCGCACGGGTTTTCCCGGAGGGGGCGCCGTGGGCTTCGTGGCCCTCAGGAAACGATAGGGCGGCCACGGCCGGCGGGGATCCATCCCGTCCAGGGCCAGATCGGGAGGGGTGGACCTTCGGGTGTGTCCCATCTTCATGCCCGGCATCATCCCCGGACGGTCAAACTTTCCGGCCCGCACCGCCGCATCGGACATCCCCATGGCCTCCTCCGGCCGCAAGGCCAGAAGGCTCCGCCAGCTCACCCGCCCCATGGTGTGGTAAAGATTAGGGGAAGGAATCGTGGGGGCCGCCACCCGCGGGCCCTCCCCCAGCCACAAAGAAGCGTGGCCGGTATTGTCCTGGGCCGTGGCCCGAAATTCAAAGGCCCCTTCCCGGGGAAGGGTTACGATCACGTCATAGGTCTCGGCGATCACTATGAGAAATCGTTTGAGCTTTACCGGCTCTACCTCCTGCCCATCGGCGGACACTATGGTCATGGGGCCTCCGGCAAACTCCACATAAAAATTGGTGCCTGCTGCGGCATTGATGATCCTGAGCCGGATCTTTTCCCCCGGACGGGCCGGTAGACTCAGCTCCGGGCCTCCGTTCACCAGAAAATGATCGTAGGCGATATCCGAAAGGTCCATGGGAGGCATCCGTAAGAGTTCTCGTTTGAAAAAATGCTTGAGCATCCCCAGCCGCACGGCCCCCAGAAGACTCTGGGCGGTGCCTTTCTTGATGTTGTACCATTCCCGCCCGGCCTTAAGGGTACGCAACACAGCCTCAGGATCTTCATAGGTCCAGTCCGAAAGGACCACCACATAGTCCCGGTCCACAGGGAAACGCTCCCTCCGGGGCCGGACAACGATGGCCCCGTAAACTCCCCGCTGTTCCTGAAGACCGGTATGAGAATGGTACCAATAGGTCCCCGCCTGGCGGATGGGAAACTCGTAAGTGAAGGTGCTTCCGGGTTTGATGGGCGGAAAACTCACATAGGGTACCCCATCCATCTCTGGGGGAACTAGGACTCCGTGCCAATGAATGGAAGAGTCCTCGGACATACGGTTTTCTACGTGAATGCGGGCCAGGTCTCCTTCCTCGAAGTAAAGGGTGGGCCCGGGTATCTTGCCGTTCACGGTCATGGCCCGAATAGTACGCCCGCCGATGGTCACCGGGCGCTCTTCCAAGACCAGGTGGTATTCCCGTACCCGGGCCTGGACCAAAGAGGCCCACAACAGAAGAAAAAGGATCCCTCCCAGACGGCGCATAACTCCCTCCCGGACTAGATTTTCAGTCTCCGAGCGTTAAGGGCCACAATCACCGTGCTGAGGGACATGAGGACCGCCCCCATGGCCGGGCTCAGGAGTACCCCATATTGGTAAAGAACCCCTGCGGCCAGAGGGATGGCCACCGCGTTGTAACCCGTGGCCCAGAAGAGATTTTGGACCATCTTCCGGTAGGTGGCCCGGGCCAGATCGATAATGGTGACCACATCCAGGGGATTGTTACGCACCAAGACAATGTCCGCGGTCTCGATGGCCACCTCGGTCCCAGCCCCGATGGCGATGCCCACATGGGCCTCGGCCAGCGCCGGGGCGTCGTTCACCCCGTCGCCGGTCATGGCCACGATCTCGCCCCGGGCCTTGACCTCCCGGATCTTTTCCGCCTTCTCCTGAGGGAGCACCTCGGCGAAGAACTCGTCCAGCCCCAGCTCCTCAGACACGGCCCGGGCCACCCGGGCGTTGTCCCCGGTGAGCATGAAACACTTGAGGCCCCGGGCCTTGAGGGCGGAAATGGCCTCTCGGGATTCCGGACGTATCCGATCCGAAAGGGCGATGGCCCCGGACAGCTTCCCCTCCACCAGGACAAAGACCACCGTATGGCCCTTTTCCGAAAGCTCCAGGGCCTCGGCCGGGGGCTCAAGCCCGGCCTCCCGGAGATAACCGGGGCTCACCACCAGGACCTCCCGCTCGGCCACCCGGGCCCGGGCCCCTCTCCCGGGAAGGGCCCGGAAATCCTCTACGGGGTAGGTCTCCGAGGCGGCCTCGGCCACGGCCCGGGCGATGGGATGTTCCGAATGGGTCTCCACCGAGGCCGCAAGCCTCAGGATCTCCTCCGGACTGTGCCCCTCCCAGGCCAGCACTTTGGTGACCCCGAAGCGACCTTCGGTGAGGGTCCCGGTCTTGTCAAAGACCACCGCGGTGAGGTTGCGGGCCTGTTCAAAGGCTGCCCGGTTGCGGATGAGCAGCCCTCGTTTGGCTGCCAGGGCGGTAGAGACCGCCACCACCAGAGGTACGGCCAACCCCAGGGCGTGCGGGCAGGTGATGACCATCACCGTAACCGTGCGCTCTAGGGCAAAGGCCAGATCCTTTTTCAAAAAGACCTCCCAGACGAAAAAAGTCAGAGCCCCGCCGGAGAGGGCGATCAGGGTGAGCCAGAAGGCCGCCCGGTTGGCCAGATCCTGGGTGCGGGACTTGCTCTCCTGGGCCTCCCGCACCAACTCGATCACCTGCGAGAGGAAGGACTCGGCCCCGGTGCGGGTGATCTCCACCACCAATGAGCCCTCGCCGTTTACGGCCCCGCCGATGACCTCGTCTCCAGGACCCTTCTCCACCGGGCGAGATTCCCCGGTAAGCATGGCCTCATTTACCGCACTGCGTCCCTCCACCACCCACCCGTCGGCGGGAATCTTCTCCCCGGGACGGACCAGGACTCGATCTCCGGGCCTCAGAGCCTCCAGGGGCACCTCTTCGGTGCTCCCCTCGGAAAGGATCCGGTGGGCCGCCGAGGGCATAAGCCGGGCCAACTCCTCTAGGGCCCGGGAAGCCCCCATAACCGAGCGCATCTCGATCCAATGGCCCAGGAGCATGATATCAATTAGGGTGGCCAGTTCCCAGAAAAAGACCTTTCCCGGAAGAACAAAGGTCACCAAGGAACTGTAACCATAGGCCGTGGTAATGGCCACGGCGATGAGGGTCATCATTCCCGGCCGGCGCTGTTGCACCTCGGAAAAGAGCCCCCGGAGGAAGGGCCAGCCTCCGTAAAAGTAGACCACGCTGGCCAGTCCGAAGAGGAGATAACGGTCCCCCGGAAAAGCCAAGGCCCCAAGCCCCAAAAGCTTCCGCAGCATAGGAGAAAGGAAAAGAATGGGCACGGTAAGGGCCAGGGAAATCCAGAAGCGCCGCCGAAAATCGGCGATCATGTGGGCGTGGTGGGCGGCATGACCCCCCTGCGCCCCATGGGGAACGGAAGGGACCCCGTGTCCTGCATGGCCCGGAGGATGCATTTTTTTATACTAACCCGCGTCTGCCCCACCCTCAATCCCGGGCCCGGTCCACGGAGTGATAGGCCAAAAGGAAACCCAGGAGGGAAAGGAAAAAAAGCACCCCGGCGGAAAAGTAAGGGACGGGGTCCCCGTAGGCCGCGGAGCGAATAAGATGCGAGGCGTGGGTCACCGGAAGGAGCTTCAGAGGGAGACGGGCCCATTCCGGAAGGCCCTCTACCGGAAAGAAGGTGCCCCCCAGAAAGACCATGGGAGTAATGATAAAGTTGGTTACCAGGGCCTGGTCGGCATGGGAGCGAATGACCATGGCGGAGGTCACCCCCAGGGAGGCGAAGACGAAGGCGTTGAGGAAGACCCCCAGGAAGAACCAGGGCCCGAAGTGGAGATGGATCCCGGCGAGCATAGTGATGGCCAGAATGACAAAGGTGGAAAGGAAGGCCCGGGTGACTCCCCCCAGGATCTCTCCCAGCACGTAGGCCCAGTTGGCAATGGGGGCGGCCTGAAATTCCTCAAAGATCCGCAGATAGAACCGGGCCACGTTGATCTCCACATTGATTCCGAACCCCTGCATCATAGAGCTTGCGGCCACCACCCCCGGGACCAAAAATTCCAGATAGGGTCGCCCCCCTACGGTGAGATGTTTGCCCAGGCCGAAACCGAAGGCGATGAGATAGAGGGTGGGGGAGACAGAAAAGGAAAGGAGCATGCGGGGAAGGCGGTGCCAGATGATGAGAAGCTCCCGCAGATAGACCGCCAGAAAACCCCTCATACCTTCCTCCCGGTGAAGTGCAGAAAGGCGTCTTCCAGGTTCACCCGGCGGATGGTCACGCTCTCCCCGGCGCGGGAAAGGCGCACGGCCTCGCGCTCGGCCTCCTCCCGGGTGCGGAAAAACCGGGTGGTAAGCCCCTCCTCGGTCACCAGGTCTACGGCCACCTCTCCCAGATGGGCTATAAGGTTTCCGGGGGTATCCAGGGCCACGATGCGTCCCCGATCCAGGAAGGCCACCCGATCAGCCAGAAACTCCGCCTCCTCGATGTAGTGCGTGGTAAGGAGGATGGTGGTCCCCCGGGTCTGGATCTGTTTGATGAGTCCCCAGAGTCGGCGCCGGATGTGAGGGTCGAGTCCTACGGTAGGCTCGTCCAGGAAGAGGATGTGGGGCTCATGTAGCAGGGCCCGGACGATAAGCAGCCGGCGGCGCATGCCCCCGGAGAGGGTGCGCACCCGATCCCCGCGCCTTTCCCAGAGACCGGAAAAGCGCAGGAGTTCCTCGGCCCGCCTGCGGATCTCCCTACAACTCAGGCCAAAAAGGAGTCCGTGGATGAAAAGGTTTTCCCAGACTGTAAGTTCCAGGTCCAGGTTGGTGGCCTGGGGGACCAGTCCGGCCATGCGTTTGGCGTAAAGGGGATCGGCAAAGATGTCCCGACCGAAAAACCAGGCCCGTCCTCCAGAGGGCCGGGTGAGCCCGGTGAGAATGCGGATGGTGGTGGTTTTCCCGGCCCCGTTCGGGCCGAGGAGGGCGAAAAGTTCCCCCTCACGGATCTCAAAGGAGATCCCGGAAAGGGCCCGCAACTTTCCGTAATCTTTGATAAGCCTTTCCACCCGCACCGCCGCGGACATGGAGTATGATTAAACCAGAAATGGCGGAAATCATCTACACCGTGGGACATTCCACGCATAGGGCCGAAGAGTTCCTGAGGCTCCTTAAGCGCCGCAGGGTCCGGACCCTGGCGGACATTCGGCGCTGGCCCTCCTCGCGCCGCTTCCCGCACTTTCGGGCCGAGGCCCTGCGGGATTTTCTAACGGCCCACGGGATCCTCTATCGGCACTTTCCGGCCCTCGGGGGCTGGCGCAAACCCCGGCCCGACTCTCCCAACACCGGCCTCACCTCCCCGGGCTTTCGGGGCTACGCCGACCACATGGAAAGCCCGGAATTCCAAGAGGCCCTCTCGGAACTCCTGGACCTGGCCCGGAGGGAGCCCACGGCCCTCATGTGCGCCGAGGGCCTTCCCTGGCGTTGCCACCGCTGGTTCCTTTCGGACCTCCTCCTGGTGCGGGGCCTGCGGGTGCTACACATCCTTCCAGACGGAAACTTACGCGAACACCGCCTCCACCCCTTAGCCCGCCGCAAGGGCGATCGGGTGGTTTATCCCGCGCCCCTCAATCTCTCGAAATAGGGGTAGAGCTTGCGGTAGGTGGCCACCAGGTGCTCGGGAATCACGCGGATGTCCGCGAGCACGGCCATGAAGTTGGCGTCCCCTTCCCAGCGGGGGACGATCTGGAGGTGGAGATGATCCGGATAGCCGGCCCCAGCCACCCGCCCCAGATTAAACCCCACGTTGAAACCATCGGGCTTCAAAACCTCGCGCAGGATGCGCAGACAGTGCTGGGCCATTTCCATAAGATCGGCCAACTCCTGTCGGGAGAGATCCGTAAGATCCGGCACATGCCGGGCCGGAGAAACCAGAAGATGGCCGGTATTGTAAGGAAACTTGTTCATGAGGACCAGGACCTTTTCGTCCCGGTAAAGGATGAGGCGCTCTTCGTCGGGGAGGGCTCCCGGTGGGGGACAAAAGATACATCCCGGCTCCTTCTTTCCTCCCACGTACTCCGCCCGCCAGGGAGCCCAGAGGACCTTCCTTTCCATGGCCCGTAAGTTTACCCATCTTCGGTCCTTCGGCAAGGTTTCTGGGCTCCGTTTTCCGTGTTAGAATGCTCCCAAATTTGAAAGGAGGCCAGGATGAGGCTCAAAGAAATTCTCGGAGGTTTGGGTTTGGCCCTTCTTCTTTACGGGTTTCTAGCCTTTAAGGGGCACTCCCCCGCTATCTCTCACGCCTTCCTTCTAAGCCTGGTCACTTTCATCTATCTGGGGGCTGGGGTGGGCTATCTCCTCTACTGGATCTTCCGCTGGGAGGGTATGGGACGGGTGGCCTCGGCCGTAGCCTGGGCCGGGCTCCTTCTCAACACCGCCGGGTGGGGCCTTCGCTGGTGGGAGTCGCACCAGTTGGGCTATGGGCATATCCCCCTTTCCAACCTTTATGAATCTCTCATCTTCTTTGCCTGGGCCACCATGGCCGTCTATCTCTTTCTGGAGCTCAAATTCGGCGGGCGCATCCTAGGGGCCTTCGTGGCGCCCATCGCGGCCCTGATCATGGCCTACGCCTCCTTTGCCACCAACAGTGAGATCGAGCCCCTGGTCCCGGCCCTTCAGAGCAACTGGCTTACCGCCCACGTGATCACCTGTTTTCTGGGCTACGGGGCCTTTGCCGTGGCCTTCGGCCTGGGATGGCTCTACCTCCTGCGCCCCAAGAACCCCGGAGAGGATTCCCTCTGGCGCTATGTGCCCGGAAAGGAGGTCCTGGACAACCTCATGTATAAAGTCATCCTCTTCGGATTTTTCTGGCTCACCGTGGGGATCATCACCGGGGCGGTCTGGGCGGATCAGGCTTGGGGCTCCTACTGGAGCTGGGACCCCAAGGAGACCTGGTCTCTTATCACCTGGTTTATCTATGCCGCGGCCATCCACGCCCGGCTTACCCGGAGCTGGACCGGAAAACGCATGGCCGGCCTGGCCATCATAGGTTTTGCCGCCGTCCTTTTCACCTATTTCGGGGTGAACTTCTGGCTCTCGGGGCTCCATAGCTACGCTTCCTCCTCTTAAGTGTGGAAGAACTCCTTGAGAGGCAACTGGAACGTCTTTCCGAAAACCTGGGCCCGCAGGTCCTTAGGGCCGCCCGGGCCTCTCCCCATTTTCCTTATCTTGCAAAGCTTCTCACCTTTTCTCCCTATGCCGCACGTCTTCTCACCACCCGATCCGAGATCCTGGCCCCTTTCCTTCGCCCGGAGCCCCTGAGAATTCTCGGAGCCCGGGAGCTTTCGCAGGAGGCCCGCCTGGCCCTTTCCCAGGCCCGGGGACTGCGGGAAGCGGCCCGGGGACTTCTTCCCCTGAAACAACGCGAAATTCTCAAGATCCTGGCCCGGGATCTGGCTGGAGAATCCTTTGAGCTCACCGCCCGGCGGGTGACCCGGCTGGCCGAGGCCCTGGTCTCCTCGGCCCTCAGGACCCTGGCCCGCTGGAAGGGCCTTTCCCCCGAGGACTTGGTGGTGCTGGCCTTCGGGAAATTCGGCGGTCGGGAACTCAACTACGCCTCCGACCTCGATCTGGCCTACTTTTTTCTCCCCGGAGTGGATAAGCTCCGGGCCATCCAGGTCTTCGAGACCCTTACCCGGCTTCTCGACACCCTCTTTGAGGGCGACCGCCTCTGGAAGGTGGACCTGCGCTTGCGCCCCGGAGGGAAAGAAGGAGAGTTGGCGGTAAGCCTGCGCTACGCCCGAGACTACTATCTTTACGCCAGTCATCCCTTCGAGCGCCTGGCCCTCATCCGGGCCCGTCCGGTGGCCGGGAATCTGGCCGCCGGATACGCCCTTCTTGCAGCCCTGCGTCCGGTAATCTATCCCCGGTATCTGGATTTTGCCTTCCTGGAACACCTGCGGGATCTTAAAGAACGCATCCAGCGGGAGGCCCGCCGCCGGGGGGCCGAGGAGGACCTCAAGGTGGGCCGGGGCGGGATCCGGGAGGTGGAGTTCCTGGTCCAGGGTCTCCAGGCTATCTACGGAGGGAAACACCCGGAGTTGCGCAGCCGGCGGGTGCTGGCCGCCCTGGCCCGCCTGCGCCGACGGGGCATCCTGAAGGAGGAAGAAGCCCGGCGCCTCCGGGAAGCCTACCTCTTCCTGCGCACCGTGGAACACCGCCTCCAGACCCGCCACTTTCAGCAGACCTTCCGCCTTCCGAAAGAACCTCTGGCCCGGCTCCTTTTGGCCCAAAGCCTCGGCTTTGAAGACGAAAAGTCCTTCCTGGAGCACCTTTCCCGCATCCGCGAGGAGGTTTCCCGGGCCTTCGGGGCCTTCCTGGCCCCCACCTGCCCCCGGGAAAGATCGGAAGTGGTAGAGCTTCTGGTCAAAGCCGTCTACGAAAACGGTCCTCTGGCGCAGGCCGCAGCCTGTGCGGAGATCCCCGAACACCTTCTGGACGAGCTCCGGCGAAAGCTTTCCTCCCGAGGGCCTTTACTTACCCGCAAGGCCCAAATCCTAAGGCGCCTTCTTCCCCTGCTTTTTGAAGCCGTACTGGCCGAAGAGGACCGCGGCCGGGCCCTCTCCCGGTTTCTCACCTTTTTTGACCGCCTGGGTGGACGCCTGAGCCTCCTTTCGGCCCTGGAAAAGGCCCCCGAGGGCCTCCCCCGCCTCCTGAGGCTCCTTTCCCGTTCGGAATATCTCTGGTACCTGACCGAAGGAGAACCCCGGGCGGTGGAGGCCCTTTTTGAACCCGAAGCCCCCCAAAAGCCCGAGGCCCTGGCTTCCATGCTCCAGGGCCTTCCCCTGGACGAGGCCTTGGGGACCCTGAGGATCCTCAAAAACGAAACATGCTTCCGTACCGCCGCCGGCTGTCTCGAAGGCCTCCTCACCGTGGAAAAGGCCACCGAGGAACTCACCCGCCTGGCCAAAGTTTTTGCCCGTCTAACCCTGGAGATCGTGCTCCGGGAAGTGCGGGAAAAACACGGTCCGCCCCCGGGACCCTTCGCCGTGCTGGCTCTGGGAAAGCTCGGGGCCCGGGAGATGGGCTTCCGTTCCGATCTGGACCTCCTTTTCGTCTACGAAGGACCTCCTGAGGCCGGTTATTACTGGAGCCGGGTGGCCCAGCGTTATCTTTCCTACCTCACGCTCAAGACCCCCGAGGGGGAGGGCTATCCGGTGGACGCTCGTCTGCGGCCCGAAGGGCGTAAGGGGCCGCTGGTAAGCTCCCTTTCCGGGCTTCTCACCTATTATCGGGAGGAGGCTCGGCTCTGGGAAAGGGCTGCGGCTGTCCGCCTGCGGCCCCTGGCCGGAGATCGGGACTTGGGCCGCCGCACCAACCTGGCCGTAAGAAAAGAACTGGCCCGAAAGGGGCTTTCGGAGGCCGAGGCTCGGGAACTTTACGAGATGCGTCTTTACATGGAAAGGGAGCGGGCCCGAGAGGACGAGAGATCTTTCTCTCCCAAGCTGGGCTACGGGGCGCTCGCCGACCTAGAGTTCCTGGCCATGGCCGCAGCCCTGCGCCGGCTCTCTCAGACCCCGGAATTTACCGAAACGCGTACCCCAAAACTCCTCGGACTCCTTCCCGAGGGCCCCGCCCTTCGGGAACACTACGCCTTCTTGCGAGCGGTAGAACAATACCTTATCCTTCTTTTCGACCCCCGGGAGGAAGACCCTCTCTATCCCCGGGAGGCCCTTTCCGGGCTCGTTCCCTATCTAGGCCCCGAGGTGCGCGAGCGCTATGAAAAAATCACACGCGAGAATCGGGAGTTTCTCCGAAAATATCTCCTCGGAGATTCCGGAGGAGTTCCGGCTTGAGGCTTACGATTATGAGCTTCCGGAAGAACTCATCGCCTATCGGCCGGCGGAACGACGCGAGGCCTCGCGTCTTCTGGTCCTCCATCGGGAAAGCGGCCGCCTCGAACACCGGGACTCCTTCGCCGCCATTGAAGAGTATCTCCGTCTGGGCGATCTCCTGGTATTGAACGACACCCGGGTCTTTCCCGCCCGGCTCCCGGGACGCAAGGAGACCGGTGGCCGGGTGGAGATCCTCCTCCTCCGGCTGCCGGAGCCCGGAAAGCCTGTCCCGGCCCTTTACCGGGGGAAAAAGCTCTTTCCGGGCTACCGGGTCATCTTTTCCGAAGAACTTGCGGCCCGGGTCCTTTCGCTGAGTCCGGAGGGGGAGTTGCAACTCCTTTTTGAGGGCCCGGAGGACCTCCTTTCGGCCATCAAGAAGGTGGGGCTCGCTCCCCTTCCCCCTTATATCAAAAGGGAACCCCAGCCCGAGGATTTCCTGCGCTACCAGACGGTGTATGCCCGGCGCGAGGGCTCCGTGGCCGCCCCCACCGCCGGACTCCACTTTTCCCAAGAACTTCTGGAAAGGCTCAAGGCCCGGGGAGTGCGACTTTCCTTCCTCACCCTACACGTGGGCTACGGGACTTTTGCCCCGGTAAAGAGTCCGGATATCCGCCAGCACCGCCTCCACGAAGAGTTTGTGGAGGTGCCGGAGGAAACGGTAAGGGCCGTAGAGGAGACTCGCCGGGAGAGGGGGCGGGTGGTGGCCGTGGGGACCACCACGGTGCGGGCCCTGGAATGGGCCGCTCTTTCCGGAGAGTTGCGTCCGCGCCGGGGTTGGTGCGATCTTTATATCTATCCGGGTTTTACCTTCCGGGTGGTGGAGGCCCTGGTGACCAACTTCCACCTCCCGCGCTCCAGCCTTCTTATCCTGGTTTCGGCCTTTGCCGGCCGCCGGCGCATCCTTTCGGCCTACCGGGAGGCCATCCGGCGGGGCTACCGCTTCTATTCCTACGGCGATGCCATGCTGATTTTGTAAATCGGGCGGGATAAAATAAACCGAGAGCCGGAAAAAAATGACTCCGCGGGAGAGATGGGAGGCCCTGGAGGAAGAATTTCTTTCGCCCTGGGCGGCGAAGGCCGCCCGGTCTCGGGGAAGACTGCGTCCGGAAGCGGAATGCCCCCTGCGCACCTGCTTTCAACGGGACCGGGACCGCATCATCCACAGTAAGGCCTTTCGGCGCCTCAAACACAAGACCCAGGTCTTCCTGGCCCCCACCGGGGACCACTACCGCACCCGCCTCACCCACACCCTGGAGGTGGCCCAGATCGCCCGTACCATGGCCCGGGCCCTGAGGCTCAATGAGGACCTTACCGAAGCCATCGCCCTGGGCCACGACCTGGGCCATACCCCCTTCGGACACGCCGGAGAAGAGGTCCTGAACGAACTCATGCCCGGAGGCTTTCGCCACTACGAGCAGAGCCTGCGGGTGGTAGATTGTCTGGAAAAGGAGGGCCGGGGGCTCAATCTGACCCACGAGGTACGGGACGGAATCCTCAAACACTCCAAGGGCCTGGGGCCCATACTCTCTCCCGAAGACGATCCCCCGCTCACCCTGGAGGCCCAGGTGGTGCGCCTGGCAGACCTCATCGCTTACGTGAATCACGATCTGGACGACGCCCTCCGGGCGGGAATCATCCGGGAAAGGGACATCCCTAAAGATTGCCTCCAGATCCTGGGGCACCGCCATGCGGCCCGGATCAACACCGTGGTCCAGGACACGGTGCAGGAAACCCTGGCCGCCGGGGACGGCCGTCTCCACCTCTCGGAGCGGGTGCTGCGGGCCCTGAGCGAACTCCGGGAGTTTCTTTTCGAGAGGGTCTACCGGGCCCGGGAGGTGCGCCGGGAGTTCGAAAAAGCCCGCCGGGTCCTGATCGATCTCTTTGAATATTACCTGCGCCAGGAAAGCGTCTGGGAAAAGGAGATGCCCTGCTACGAGGAGGGGATCTACAAAGAACGCATGGTCTGCGACTTCATCGCCGGCATGACCGACCGCTACGCCCTATATCTTTACGAGAAACTCTTTCTCCCCCGCCCCTACCCCATTACCTTGACAGGTGCGGACCGGGGAGACTAAAAGGAGAACATGTACCGGCTGGGTTGGTTTTCTACGGGAAGGGACGAAGCGGCCCGACTCCTTCTGGAGACGGTCCAGGCCCGCATTCAGGAAGGGTTCCTCCCGGCAAGGATTGCCTATGTCTTTGTGAGCCGCAGACCGGGAGAGGATCGGGAATCGGACCTCTTTTTTGAACTCTGCCAAAAGCTGGGGCTTCCCACGGTCCACCTTTCGGCCCGGGAATTCGAGCCCGAACTCCGCCGGAAGGATCGGGAGGCCTGGCGGAGGGTCTATCACGCCCGGGTCCTCGAGATCCTTCCCGAGGAAGTAGATCTCGTAGTGCTTGCGGGCTACATGTGGGTGGTCTCCGAGGAGATGTGCACCAGGCTTCCCATGCTGAACCTCCATCCGGCCCTTCCCGGAGGCCCCAAAGGGACCTGGCAGGAGGTGATCTGGCAGCTCATCTCCGCCCGGGCCGCGGAGACCGGGGCCATGATGCACCGGGTGACCCCGGTGCTTGACGAAGGCCCGGCGGCCACCTTTTATCGCTTCAGCCTGCGCACCCCGGATTTCCTTCCCCTCTGGGAGGCCTGCGAGGAAAAGCTTCTGCGCAAGGGGCTTTCCGCCCTCCAGGCCGAAGAAGGAGAAAGCCTGCCCCTCTTTGGCCGGATCCGGGAGGAAGGGGTCCGGCGGGAACTTCCCCTCATCGTTTACACCCTCAAGGCCTTTGCCGAGGGGGAGATCTCTTGGGAAAGCCCGGAACTCCCCCTGGATCTTTCCGCAAGGATCGAGGAGCACCTCCGCACCGGGGCCTGGCGTTGATCCGAGGACACGGAGGCGAGGTCTATCACCTGGCCCGGGCCCTTTCCCTGGCCCCGGAAGAGATCCTGGATTTTAGTAGCAACGTGAGCCCCCTTCCCCCTCCGGAAGGCCTCTACGAACTCCTTTCCGCCCACCTTTCCGAGATCGAACGCCTCCCGGAGGCCGACAGTTTCAGCCTGCGGGAGGCCCTGGCCGCCCGTTTCGGAGGGGCTCCGGAGCGCTACCTCCCCTCCTCCGGGACCACGGAGTGGATCTTTGCCCTGCCCCGGGCCTTGGGGCCCCGCCGGGTCCTCATCCTGGCCCCCACCTACGCCGACTATGAAGACGCCTCCCGGGCCGCCCAAGTCCCGGTAAAGATCCTCTTTGCCCGAGAAGAAGACCTCTTCCATCCCCCTCTTAAGGAGCTCACCCGAGAAATCCGGCCGAAAGATCTGGTCTTCCTTTGCAACCCCAACAACCCCACCGGAGTCTTCCTCCCTCGGGCCTCCCTTTCCGAGCTGATCTATTCCTTTCCGGAGGCCACCTTTGTGGTGGATGAGTCCTATCTTCCTTTTGCCGCCGAAGAAAGGGAAAGCCTTCTTACCCTAGACCCCTTCCCCGAAAATCTGGTGGTCCTCTTTTCCTTTTCCAAGATCTATCGGGTGCCGGGCCTGAGGCTGGGCTTTGCCGCGGCCGAAGGCCCTCTGGGGGGGGTCCTTTCGGACTGGCAACTCCCCTGGGCGGTCAATCGTCTGGCCCAGGTGGCCGGCCCCTTTCTCCTTTCCCGAAAGGACCACGAGGAAAGGGTAAGAGCCCTGGTGCGGGAGGAAAGGCCGCGCCTGGCTCAAGGACTTTCGGCCCTGGGGCTTCGGGTCTTTCCCTCGGAGGCCAACTTCGTCCTGACCAAGCTTCCGGAGAATCTTTCCGGGGAAAGGATTTTTGAAGAGCTTCTTAAGCGGAAGATCCTGGTACGGGTCTGCGGAAACTTCCGGGGTCTTTCGGAAAACTTTTTGCGCTTTGCCCTGCGGAGCCCGGCAGAAAACGACCGCCTACTTCAGGCGCTTGCGGACCTCCTTTAGATACCTGAGGACCTCTTCCGGGGCGTAGGTGCGCAGGGCCTCGCGATAGAGGCCTTTGCGCAGGCGATATTCCACCTCGGAAAGACGCTTTTCCAGCTCCTGATTGATGCGTCGCAGGCGCTTGTATTCCGCCCAGCGGCGCAAAATGGGCCCCTGGCCCAGCTTGATCCCGTATTCGGTGCGGGTTCCCCGGCGGGCAATGGGAGAGCCCCCGTGCAGAAGACGCATGGCCTGCCTGTTCTCCTCGATCTGCCGGCGGAGCCGGTCCCTTTCCTTGACCAGGCGCAGGACTTCTTCCCGATACCACTTAAGGTCCCGGCCCAGAATGTCCGTCTTGGGACGGGAGGGCTCTCTGGCCGGCCCTGGAGTCTCCGGGGAGGGGGCCGGAGGGGCCTCCGCCCGAGGGCTTCCGGCGGGAAAGGGGATCCTTTCGGCCCGGGAGCGAAAGCGAGGGGGGATCTCCTCCGGAAATTCCGTAAAATGCACCACCCCTTTCTCGTCCACCCAGCGGTAGATGTAGGACCGGCCCGGGGCCGGGGAGGCCTCTCCTGCGGATACCTTCATCCCGGAGGGAGGGCTTTCCGGAAATTCCAGATAGGGGCGCAGGCGTTCCAGGCGCCGGGGGCCGATCCCTTTTACCTTCAAGAGGTCTTCCGGGCTCCGGAAGGGCCCGTGTTGCCGGCGATACTCCACGATGCGCCGGGCCAGGCCCCGGCCGATCCCCGGAAGGGCGGCCAGCTCCTCCACCGAGGCCCGGTTGGGATCAAGCGCCCAGAGGGGAAGGGCCAGAAAGAGAAAAAGGACCGCGCCCAGAAAGAACCCTTTCAGCCTCATCAAAAAATATTAAAGCCGCCACGGGAAAAAAGTAAAGGCCCAAAGAAAAAGGGGCGGCCTTGCGGCCGCCCCTTGAGATCTTTACCGGGCAAAATCCCTTAGAAGGTGTAGGTCACCCCCACCGAGACCCGGTACATATCGTCGGCATCCGTATACCCCCCGGTGGGATGGTAATCATTATCGACAGCTTTGCGGGCCCAGGCGTCCAGGGCGTCTCCGGCCCAGAGGTAGCCCGCAGCCAGATCCACGGTAAGCCCGGGATAGAGCTCGTACTTGGCATAGAGGTCAAGCTCCCAACCCACCTCATCCTCTTTGTGGGTCTTGTGGTTAGCATCCGTCCACTTGGCATCCTCGTCGAACTTCATGTAGTTGAGCGCCGCCGCCAGGGAAAGCTTCGGAGTGGCCTTATAGTCCACCCGCAGACGATACATCTGGAAGCCCAGCTGGTTGAGGTAAGGAGCGCTGGAGACCGCATAGCCGTCATCAAAGGCCCCGTCCTCAAAAAGGACCACGCTACCTTCGGTGTGGGTATCCACAGCCATATAGCTCTCCACGTCTCCCTTGGTGGAATTGTCGTCGCCGCTGGCCCACCAGAAGAGGAAGGAGACCCTGGTCTGCTCGTTCACCTGATAGCCCAAATCCGCATAGAAGAACCAACCATCGAAATCTTCATCCTTAGTGTCGTTATCAATATCCCCGGCGTCGCCCCCCATGCGAATCAGGCCGAGGTCCACATCCACCCCCCGGACCGCAAACTGGGCGTCACCTCCGAGATACCAGGGCTGAACATCCGTCGAGAGCTTCTCCCCCACATTGTAAGGGACCGAAACCCCTTCCTGTCCATTCATGGGAATGAAAAAGACCTTGGCCATGGCCTTGTCCACATTGAGAACCTTGGCCAGGTCGAAGATGAAAACGCCGGCATAGGCGTCAAAATCGTTATTTTGATTTTCGTCGAGCCAGGTATTGTCAAAGCCCCGCACCCAGACGAAGACAAAGGTGGTGTCCACCTGGCCCAGAGTGGTCTTCCCCATCAGATCGATCCCCGGAGCGGTCTCGTTCCAGAGAAAGCGGTTTACGAAATAAGGGTTGAGACCGGCCCGCAGCCGCAGCCCCAGGCTCTGCCCAAAGGGAAGGGCAAACTCCAGGGACATCTGACGCACCTCAATGTTTTCATTGTCGTTTCGCAGCTCAAGTCCCCCGTTTTCACCAAAGCGCAGGGAACCTACCTCCATGGCCCAGGTGCCCTTCACCTTACCGTCGTCACTTGAGGCCACCGCCCAGAGACGAAACTGGAGTGAGGCCCAGGTGTCATCAAGATCCACGTCATTCCCGTTAGCATCTTTTACGCTATCCACGGTAAGTCCCTCGCCACCGGCCCCATTTCGCGCATCGAGTTTGTACCACTGCGTATACGCTCCCTGAAGACCATTTACCAAGTTAGGGGTCTCACTCTTTTCCAGCATCCCCCAACTGTTGGTGGTCTGGAGCTTGGCCCCGAACTGCCCGTGCAACTCCACCTTGGCCGCCTGGCCCAAGCCGGCCCAAACCAAACCGAAAACCAAAACCGTCATCCAAATCCACACCCTCCTCATCATTCAACCTCCTTTATAATTTTGTTACCCTCTTTTTACCAACTTTTCACTTCAAAAGCCAAAATCCCCCACCCCTTAACAATAAAAGGCGACCCTCCCTTCAACCCCTTGCTTCAGGGAAGGCCGCCTTCCAACCCACTTTCCACTTACACGCAACCCGTAGGCTTGGGAAGCCCGGCCATCTTACAGGCTCCCTTACCCGGACCGGAGGGGAAGAGCTCGTAAATCTTCTTGAGAGGATAGCCCGTGACCTTGGAAAGGATCCGCACCATGGGCGCCACGCCGTTTTTCTTGTAGTAGTCCTGAAGAACCTTAATGACCTTCCAGTGCTCCTCCGTAAGCTCCTGAATACCCTCCTGCTCCTTCACATACTCCACCCACTCCATACACCAGGCATCCAGACCTCCCTGAAGGAACCCATCCTCATCAACTTCAAAAACCTTTCCTTTGTACTCAACCGTGGGCATGCCTACCTCCTCCTTTCCGTGGTTTCTCTAGGTTTGTTAAATACCTACTCTCCATCCCCGGAATTGTCAAGGAGGATTAAGGGCAGAAGAGGCCAGTGGGTGCGATCCAGATTAAAAAGCCCAGCCCTTTGGGCCTCGGAAAGAGCATTATGCCATTCTTTTTTCGTTAAGGGACGATTAATCGGTTTTATCTCAAAAGCCTGCCCCTCTGGATGATAATGACCCATAATATTGACCCGCACCGCGGGAGAGATTTCCCGGGCTAGAAAGCGCAAAATTTCGTCTGTTTGGGCCAGATTTTCTGGAAGGACCAGGTGCCGCACGATGAGTCCTCGCTGAGCCACCCCCCTTTCATCGAGCCTGAGCCCGTCTACCTGACGCCACATTTCCTTTATGGCCTCGCGGGCCCGCTGGGGGTAGTCCCGGGCCCCGAGGAGCCTTTCCGCGGTCTCCGGATTCCAGACCTTGAAATCCGGAAGATAAAGATCCACCACCCCCTCGAGGGCCCGCAGGGTCTCTACCCTCTCGTAGCCCCCGGTATTGTAAACCACCGGAAGCCTCAGGCCCGCCTCCAGGGCCCTCTCCAGGGCCGCGAGGATGGCCGGGATCTGGGGGGTGGGAGTGACCAGATTCAGATTCTCGCAGCCCCTTTCGGCCAGCTCCAGAAAAATCCCGGCCAACTCCTCCACGGTGATCTCCTTTCCCCGGCGCTCGCGGCTGATCTCCCAGGTCTGACAGAAGACGCAAAAGAGATTACAGCCGGTAAAAAAGACCGCCCCGCTTCCTCCCTCCCCCACCAGACAGGCCTCCTCCCCGAAATGGGGTTCGTAGCCCGAGACCACCGGGGCCGCCGGAAGGCCGCAGCGGCCAAGCTCCCCGGCCCGGCGATCCACCCCGCACTCCCAGGGACAGATCCTACACTCCTCAAGCTGGGGGCCCAAGATCTCCCGCGCCCGGCGGACCGCCTCAAGCTCGGCCATCCTCAAGCTCCCTCACCAGGGCCACCTCGTCGCACTCCGGGAACTTGGGGCAGCGGATACAGTCCGCCCAGACCTTGTGGGGGAGCTCCCCCTTGTCGATCTCGCGAAAGCCCAGGCGCTCAAAAAAATCCGGGACCACGGTGAGGACAAAGACCCTCTTGAGCCCCAGTTCCCGGGCCTCGGCCAGAGCGGCCCGCACCAGCTCCGCCCCGATCCCCTCCCGCTGAAATTCCTCGCTCACCACCAGGGAGCGGATCTCTCCCAGGTCCTCCCAGACCACGTGTAGCCCACAGGCCCCGGCAATAAGATCTTTTTCCGGGACCTCGTAAACGAAAAACTCCCGCACGCACTCGTAAAGTTCCCCTAGGGGCCGGGGAATGACCTGGCCGGTCTTGGCAAAATGGGAGATGAGGCGATGGATGTCGCGGACGTCGCGCAGGCGGGCCTTGCGGATCACCGGGAGACCTTCTTGATGTAGGCGGTCTTGACCAGCTTGCGGGCCTTGAGCTCCCTATAGGCCTTCTCCGCCTCGGCCTGGGTCTCAAAGCGCCCTACGTAGATCCGGTGCCAGGTCCCCTTGCCCGGAAGATTTACCGTGACCACTTCTGCGGCATAGCCCCGGTCGCGAAAGGCCCGGGCGTAGCGCTCGGCCTCGGCCCGATCCCGGAAAGAGGCCACCTGAAGCACATAATATTCTCTGGGCTGGGGAACGGGTTTTTTGGTCTTTTCGGAAGAAGCAGAGCTTTTCGGAGGGGAAACCACCCGGGCCTCTTCTGGCGGCACCTTTTGGGGAGTGACCTCCTTCGGAGCCTCCGGGGGCGCGGCCTGGGGAGAGGCCGTAAGATTCCCGGGAAGGGCCACCGGAGGAGGGCTTACCTCCTCGGCCGGAACCTCCTCCGGGACCTTCTCCTTGAGGGTCTTTTCGGCCACCGGAGAGGCCCCTTTGCCCACCAGTCGCTGGCCAAACCAGACCCCCAGGACGAACATCCAGAAGAAAAGACAGACCAGAAGGAGGAAGACAAAGACCATCCCCAAAAAGCCCAGTTCGAAGCGGAATCTCTTGGCCATGATTCACATCCTTTCCGGGGCCGAAACCCCGAGGAGATTTAACCCGTTGGCCAGCACCTGTTTCACCGCCCGGGCCAGGGCCAGCCGGGCCCGGGAAAGGGCCCGGTCCTCGGAAAGGAAGCGGTGCTTGGTGTAGTAATCGTGCAGGGCCTCGGCCAGATCCAGAAGATAGTAGGTAAGGCGATGCGGCTCCAGGGCTTCGGCGGCCTCCTCCACCACCTGGGGAAAGAAGTCCAGGAGCTTGAGGACCCGGAGATCCTCCGGGGTCTCAAGCAGGGAGGGCTCGTAGCCCTCCGGAGAAAGGCCCTCCTCTTCGGCCTTGCGAAAGACGCTGGCCAGCCGGGCATGGGCGTACTGGACATAATAGACCGGATTTTCGCTCTTCTGGCTCTTGACCAGTTCCACGTCGAAATCCAGAGGGGCGTCACACTTGCGGGTAAGAAAAGTGAAGCGCACCGCGTCCCGGCCCACCTCTTCCATAAGCTCCCGCAGGGGCACGAACTCCCCGGCGCGGGTGGACATACTCTTGAGGCGCCCCCCCTCGATAAGATTTACCATCTGGATGAGAAGCACCCGCAGTCTTTCGGGCTCAATCTTAAGGGCCGCGAGGGCGGCCTTTAGCCGCGGGACATAGCCGTGATGATCCGCCCCCCAGACATCCACCACCAGATCAAAACCCCGCTTGAGGAATTTTTCCCGATGGTAGGCGATGTCCGAGGCAAAATAGGTGGGCTCGCCGTTGGCCCGAAACACCACCCGGTCCTTCTCGTCGCCGAAGGCCGTGGCCCGGAACCAGAGGGCCCCGTCTTTCTCATAGAGGTAGCCCGCCTCCCTTAAGGCGGAGAGGGCCTCTTCCACCTCGCCCCGTTCGTAAAGCTCCCTTTCGGAGTACCAGACATCGTAATGGACCCCGAAGTCTTCGAGATCCTTACGGATCTCCGCCAGGATCTCCGAAAGGGCAAATTCCCGGGCTACGGATACCGCCTCTTTCTCGGGAAGTTGAAGAAGATCCGGACGCTGCGCCAGAAGCTTACGGGCTATCTCTATAATGTATTCGCCCCGATAATGATCCTCGGGGAAGGTGATCTCTTCTCCAGAAAGCTCCCGGGCCCGGAGCCAGACCGACCGTCCTAGGACCTCCATTTGACGGCCCCGATCGTTGATATAGTACTCGCGCACCACGCGGTAGCCGGCAAAATCCAGGAGCCGGGCCAGAGAATCTCCCACCGCCGCCCCGCGTCCGTGTCCGATATGTAGGGGGCCGGTAGGATTGGCGGAGACAAACTCCACTTGCACCTTGCGGCCGGCCCCGAGGGCGCTGCGCCCGTAATCCGGGCCGGCCGTAAGCACCCGTTCCACCACCGCCTGCCAGTAGGCCGGGGCCACAAAAAAATTGAGAAACCCCGGCCCGGCCACCTCTACCCGGCGGAAAAGTTCCTTTCTTTCCGCAAGCCTTTGGGCCAGTTCCTCGGCCAGATCCCGAGGCTTTCGGCCCAGACGGCTCGCGGCCACCAGGGCCGCGTTGGTGGCCAGATCGCCCATCTCTTCCCGGGGAGGAGGTTCCACCTGAAAGGACACTCCCTCCGGAAGATACTCAGTCAGTAGTTCCCGAATCTTCCTTACGATCATGCTCGGTATCCCTCAGAGTGACATCCGGGCTAAAGTCCGGGCAGCGGATGGGCTTGGTATTGTCAAAAGAGAAACGTTTGCGACAATGCTCGCGCCAGGCACAGCGGGCACAGAGGACCGGCTCCTCCGGGGCTCTCTTCATGCTTCCTCCAAGACCACGGTATGTTTGAGAAAGTCGATCTCCCGAAGGCGCCCTTTTACCCGGCGGGGCTCCTCAAAAAAGGCCTTAAGCAGGATCTCCTCCCCCTGCATCTCCAGGGCCACCACGTCCCGCATGAGTTCTTCCTCCTGATCCCCGCGTTTTACCACCACTCTCGCCTGACACATCCCGCCACCTCCCTTTGGTCAAAATTCGGCGGATCTCTGGGCGGTATTATACCAGGGCCGGGAAGGGACCGAAACCGCTATTCAGGGATTTTCGGAGCCCCCTCCGGAAGGAGAAAGGCCCGCAGACGGGAGGGACGAAGGGGGACCGCGGGAAAGTACTCCGGGGGCGGGGCCCAGAGAAAGAGAAAGCAATCCCGGACCGGGTGTCTCAGGGCCAGGGCCAGGGCGTGCAGCAGGATGGCCCGACCCTTCTCCACCTTCCGCCGCGATCCGTAGCGGCGATCCCCCACTACCGGATGGCCCAGATGGGCCAACTGGGCCCGGAGTTGATGCTTGCGCCCGGTCTCCGGAAAAAGAAGAAGGACGGTATGGTGAAGGCCCCGGGCCAGGGTCTCAAAACCGGTCACCGCCTCCCGAAAGCCCTGGGCCGGGTCCTCCCGCACCAGGGTGCGCCCCTCTCTTTCATCCCAGAAGAGATAATGGCGGAGGAGGCCGGCCTCCAAAGGAAAGCGCCCCTCCACCACTGCTAGATAGGCCTTGCGCACTCCTCCCTCCCGAAAGGCCAGGGAAAGCCTTCCTGCAGCCTTGGAAGTCCGGGCCAGAAGGACCACCCCGGAGGTCACCCGATCCAGGCGGTGGACCAAACCCAGATAGACCCTTCCGGGTTTGGCGTATTTTTCCTTAAGGTAGGCCCGGGCCCGGGAAAGCAGGGTCTCGTCCCCGGTGCGGTCCCCCTGGACCAGGACTCCCCCGGGCTTGGCCACCGCCAGAAGGTGAGAGTCCTCGTAAAGGACCTCAAGCCCCTGCCTTGACACCTCTCCGACCCCGTTCCATACTTTAGGCCATGGAATTTTACCTTATTTTAGCCGCGGTTCTCGGCGTGCTCATTGCGGCCTTTGCCATTCAGAATGCCGCCCCGGTGGCGGTCAAATTCCTGGTCTGGCAGTTTGAAAGCTCGCTCGCGGTAATCATTATTCTCTCACTTCTGGCGGGAATGATCCTCATCTTTTTGCTTTCTCTTCCGGGCCGCCTCAAACGTCGCAAGGAACTTTACGATAAGAATCGGCGCATAAACGAGCTGGAAAAACGCCTGGCGGACCTCGAAAAGCGACTGGCAGAAAAGGGCCCATGACCCTTCCTCCCGTCCTCATCCGTCCGGACTACGCCTATGAAGCCAAAAGGGAGTTGCTTGAGGCCCTTTACGCCTTTGTGGAAGAGGAAGCCTCCCGTTTCGACTTTCGGTGCGAGCCCGGCTGCTCCTCCTGCTGTACCACCCAGCTTTACGTGACCAGCCTTGAGGCCCGCTATCTTCTTGAGGATCTCCCCCCGGAACTCAGGCAGCGGCTTCTTTCCCTTTCCGATTACCCCCGTCCGGCAACCAGCCCCAACACCATGGCCCTTCTTCTTATGCGGGGAAAGGAGCCCCCGGAGGATGAGCCGGGAGAGATCCGGCCCTGCCCCCTTTTGGGCTCGGAAGGGCTCTGCCTGGTCTATCCCCGTCGGCCCCTCACCTGCCGGGTGATGTTTTCCCGGGTGCGCTGCTCCCTTTCCGGGCAGGCCGAGGTCCCCCCGGAGTTTCTGGCCCTGGCCAGCCTTCTCTTCCAGCTCCTCGAAGAGCTAGACGCAGGGGGGGTTTACGGACACCTCACCGATGTGGTCCGCTTCCTAGAGGAGTTAGAAAAGGGGGCCCCGGAGGTCCCGGAATGGCTTTCCGGAAACCGGGAGGCCCCGGATCTGGCCTATCTTCCCGAAGAAGACGCCCTGCGGCAGGCCTTGGCCCGACTTTACCGGAGAAAACTTCCCTCCGGGCGAACCTTCAAGGAGGTCCTGGACGAAATCAAGAAGGGTTTTGGCCCTCGAGAGGCCCTTTCTTTCCTCGATGAAATCCTCTAATCCCCTTCTCGTCCTCCTCTTACGCCACGAGGAGACCCTCAATCCCGAGGGACGGCTCTACGGTCAGGAGGAGGTCTCCCTTTCGGAGACTGGACGCCGGCGCACCGAGGCCCTAGTAGAGCGCCTTTGCCGCTTTCCGGTGCGAGCGGTTTACGGAAGCGATCTTTCCCGCTCGGCCTACGGGGCCCAAAGGCTGGCCGCCCTTACCGGGGCCCCGCTGCGGCTTACCCCGGATCTTCGCGAAATAGACTTCGGGGCCTGGACCGGGCGCACCTTTGCCGAACTCCTTAAAATCCCGGAATTCCGTCTCCGGCTTTCCGACCCCGAGGCCCTGGCCCCGCCCGGCGGAGAAACCCTGGCGGAGCTGGCCCAGCGGGCCCTCGGAGTGCTTACGGAGATCCGAAGGGAATTTTCCTCCGGGCTGGTGGTGATCTTCGGGCACGGAGGCCTTAACCGGGCCCTCCTCTGCCGCCTTTTGGAGCTCCCCTTGCGCCGTTTTTTTTCCCTGGAGCAGCGTCCCGGGGCCGTGAATCTCCTGGTCTTTTACCCAGAGGCCTCCCCCCTTCTCGCCCTCTTCAACGCCCCTTCCGATTTGGACCTGGGTCCGTATCTCGATTATTATGGAATAGGTGCCCATCCCTATCGAAGACCTTGAAGAGGCCGCAGGGCTTTTTGAAGGTGAAACTCCCCGGGCCCTGAACCGGGCCTTCCGGGAACTCTTTGCCCTGGGGGACAAGGAGCTTCCCCTTTCGGAGTTGCTCACTCCGGTTCCCGAAAATCCCGGACGCTTTGAGGCCCGCCGCCTCACCCCGGCCGAACCCCCTCTCTTTCTCAAGGGCTTGCGCCTTCCTCTTTCGGAAGGGCTCAGCCTGGTGGTAGTCTGGGAAAAGGAACTCCCGCATCTTTCCACCGGGGAAACCGCCACGGCCCTGGCCCGGGCGGCCAGCGAGATCGCCCACGAACTCAATAACCCCCTAGGAGGGATCCTCCTTTATAGCAATCTTCTGCGGGAGGACCTTCCCCCGGAAAGCCCCCTCCTCCAGTATGTGGAAAAGATCGTCAAGCTGGCCACCCGGGCCCGGATCATTGTGAAGACCCTTCTCAATTTTGGGGAAATAGAGGAGGGGCCCCGGGAGCCGGTGGAGATCAATACCCTGCTCAAGGAAATGTACGAAATTGTGGCCGACTACCGGGTGCTACGCCACGTGAGGCCGGTCTGGGAACTGAGTCCCACCCCCCTCTACACCCTGGGGATACGCACCCGGCTGGAGCAGGTCATCCTGAATCTCCTGATCAACGCCGGAGAGGCCATGGGCGGAAAAGGAAAGTTGCATCTCCGTAGCGGGCGAAAAGACCACCGGATCTTCTTCGAGGTCCAGGACACCGGTCCCGGTATTCCCCCGGAGATCCTTCCCCGGATCTTTGAGCCCTTTTTCACCACTAAAAGGGAGGGGAAGGGCACAGGACTTGGCCTGGCCATCTCCCAAAGTATAGTTAAACAACACGGAGGACACCTGGAGGCCCACAACCCCCCGGAGGGTGGGGCCCTTTTCCGGGTATGGCTCCCGGAGCTTGCGGAAAATGAAAGCTAAGGGACGAGTACTGATCATTGATGACGACGCCGGCATCCGGGACGCCGCCTTTCAGGTCCTCTCCCGCGAGGGCTATGAGGTGGAGATGGCCGGAACCGCAGAAGAGGCCCGCCGGCTCGTCGAAGAATACGAATTCGACGTCATTTTACTAGACCTCAAGCTTCCGGGAGTGGAGGGCCTGGAACTGCTTCAGGAAATCCGCGAGGAAGACCCCCAGGCCCAGGTGGTGGTCATCACGGCCTACGGCACGGTCCAGGTGGCGGTCTCGGCCATGAAGCTCGGGGCCGCGGACTTCCTGCAAAAGCCCTTTAATCCCCAGGAATTGCGTCTGGCCGTCTCCCGGGCCCTAGAAAAAAAGCGCCTCACCCTGGAAAACATCTACCTCAAGCGGGCCCTGGCCGAAAAGGAGGGCCAGGTGGAATTTATCGGCCAGAGCCCGGCCATTCGCCGGGTACTGGAACAGGCAGAGATGGCCGCCCAGACCGACTCCACCGTCCTTCTCACCGGGGAGTCCGGCACCGGCAAGGGGTTGCTGGCCCGGCTTATCCACCGGATGAGCCCCCGGGCCGAAGGGCCCTTCGTGGCCGTGGACTGCGGCACCCTGGTCCCCACCCTCTTTGAATCGGAACTTTTCGGACACGTGCGGGGGGCCTTTACCGGGGCCACCCAACACAAGATCGGAAAATTCGAGCTGGCCAACGGAGGGACCATCTTCTTCGACGAGATCGGAAATATCTCCCTGGACATCCAGGCCAAGCTCCTCAAGGCCGTGGAGGAAAAAGAAATCTCTCCGGTAGGCAGCCACCGCTTGGTGCGGGTGGATGTGCGCATTATCGCCGCCACCAACAAAGACCTTCGAGAGGAAGTCCGGGCGGGACGCTTCCGGGAAGACCTCTACTTCCGCCTGCATGTCATCTCCATTCAACTACCACCCCTCAGGGAAAGACGGGAGGACATCCCCCTCCTTGCGGAACATTTCCTGAAGCGTTACGCCCGCAAGCACTGCAAACCGGTGGAAGCCCTCTCTCCGGAGGTCCTGGAGGCCTTTTTGCGCTATCCCTGGCCGGGAAATGTACGGGAGCTTGAAAATACCATCGAGCGTCTGGTGGTCTTTGCGCGCAAGCCGGTAATCGGCCCGGAGGACCTTTACTTCGCCGGCTTTGAAGACCAGGCCCCGGATCTCACCCTCGAAGAGGATCTCCCCTTGGAAGAAGTGGAAAAACGCCATGTGTTGAGGGTCCTGCGGGCCTGCGGAGGGAACAAGACCCTGGCCGCCCAGAAGCTGGGCATCGACCGCAAGACTTTGCGGGAAAAACTCAAGCGCTGGGGGGTGACCCCTTAAAGGTCCTTCCAGAAGATTTCGAAATGCCAGTGGCCCTCACAGCGCCCCAAGCCCAAAAGACCGTTCAGAAGACGCAGGTAAAGGGTCTCTTTGCCCATCCTTACTCCTAAAAGAAAGGCCAACTCGTGTAGGCGGCTCTCCTTCTCCCGTTCGTAGCGGTAGAGCCCCCAGAGGACCTTGATATAACTGCGCTCGGGTCCGAAACGGTAATACTCAAAGAGTCGCAGGAAGGAACCGATATTGCGCTCAAGACCCTCGTCGTAAAAGGGAAGAAGGGCCGGAAAATAAAAGAGACTTCGGTCTTCGGAAAGGTGCTCGTAGTGCAGGAAAAAAGGCCAGAGCCGCAGAAACTTCTCTTGGGGCTTCCCCTGATAGTCCACCCGGCGGTAGTGCGAGAGGAGAAGGAAGCGCCCGGAGACCTCCTCTTCCGGGCCGCGCGAAAGATGCTCCCCAAAAAAGAGGGGCCAGAGGACAAAGTTCCTTTCCCAGTCTGCGGATTTGCGCCAGCCAAAAAGGGGCCAAAGCCGAAGCCCCCTTTCCTTTCCCCGAATGACCTGAAAGAAGGGCCAGGGGAAATCCCACTTCCGATAGGCCGGAGAGTCCACCTTCTGAAAAAAGGGCCAGAGCCAGAAGCGCCGCTGTTTCCCTTCTCCGCCCTCTTGACCGTAAAGGGGCCAGTAGTAGCGCTTTCGGTAGCGCAATTCCCCTTCGGCCCCGTAACGGTCTTCCCTTATGAAGACGGGCCAGAGGAAAAAGCGCCGCCGGTATTCCCCTTTCCTCTCTCGCCAGCCAAAAAGGGGCCAGAACTTAAAGCCCGAAAGCTCCGGCCCCCGGGAATAATTGAAAAAGGGCCAGAGAATGTTGGTGGAGAGGTTTCCGTCTTGCCGAGCCGAAGAGTAAAGGGGCCAGAGGAAAAAGCGGATCTCGTCGTAGCCCAGCCGTTCCCGCATCACTCCGTAAAGGGGAAAGATCCCCCAGTAGCCCTCTCCCCGGGAGTCTTTCCCCCAAAAGATCGGAAAGTAGGTATGGTGTTCGGCCGGCCCGGCCTTATCCTCCTCAAAAGAATCGTACGAAAAAAGCGGCACCAGACGGAAGCGCCGATATCCCTCCTCCCGATGATAGTAGCCCAGAGGAGAGAGAAAATAAATATCCTCTTCCCCGTTACGGAAGACCCGGGAAAAGAGCGGTCTTACCGAAAGGGAGCGCTCGTGGTTGTTGCGGTAAAGGCCCACCAAAGGTCCGAAGAGCTCCAGCCGCTGGGCCTCCGGACTTTGAGCATAGAAGAAAAGAGGCCACCAGTTGTAGCGGACCTCCTCCGCCTTGAGGGCCGGAGCCACCCCCCAGAGGAACCCGAGAAGGAGAAAGAGGGAGAAGCCTCTCATATCAGTGCATGGCCGCCCCGGCGATGGTCCCCAGGACGGAAATGGGCACCTGTTCCTGGAGGCCGGAGGTGGCCCGGTTCACATTCTGGAGGGCCCGCTTGGCCTCCACGTAAAGGCTATCGTCATTGACCAGCTTGCCCAAGGTCCCCTGGCCCCGATCCACCTTCTTCACGATGCGGTTGAGGGTGCGCACGGCGTCCTCAAGCTCGCTATAGAGCTCCTCGTCGGTCAGCAGCTTGCCCAGGGTCCCCTCCCCGCGGTTGATCTTTTCAGCCACCTCGGCAATGGCCGTAGAGCCCTTTTCCACACTGTCCATGGCCTGCCGGAAGCTCCGGTAAAGCTCCTCGTCGGTAAGGAGTTTGCCCAGGGTCCCCTCCCCGCGGCGCATGCGTTCCGAGACCTCCCGCAGGTTGGCCATGGTGACCTTGAAGTCCCCAAAACTGGACTTGATCTCCCGATAGAGCTCCTCGTCGGTAAGGAGTTTACCCAGGGTCCCCTCCCCGCGGTTGATGCGGTCCGCAGCCTGTTTGATAGAGGCGCTGGCGTCGCGGAGGTTGGCTATAAGCTCCTTTAGGTTGCGCCGGCCCTCTTCCGAGCCCAAAATCTCGCTGAGGCCCTCGGCGGCCTGGCGGAGTTCCTTGACGGCCGGGCCCACCTCGGCCAAGACCTGCCCCAGATCCACGGGGCTTTCCGTACGGGCGATCTCGCGGCCCGGAGAAAGCACCTCCCGGGCCCGACCCTGGCGGATCTCCACGAAACGGTCTCCCAGGACCCCCGCCGTACGAACTACGGCCTCGGCATCGGCCGCAATCTTGACCCCTTTATAGATCAGAAGCTCTACCCGGGCCTTACCCTCGGGAAGGAGCTCGATCCGGCCCACCCGGCCGATCTCCACTCCGGCCATCTCCACCCGGGCCCCCCGCACCAGCCCGGAAACATTTTCGAAGACCGCATAGAGGGGATAGGTGCCTTGAGGATGGAAAGACTCCTCCGCCAGTTTTACCGTAAGGTAGGCCAGAACCGCCAAGGCCGCCACCACGAAGATTCCTACCTTAATCTCCGTGCTTTTCTTGTACATGGCTTCCCTCCCCGGGCAGACAGCCCTCAAAAGCACTCCTTAAAAATTGTCTCACAAAAGGATGATCGCTTTCTCGGATCTCCTTGGGAGGCCCAAAGGCCACCACCCGCCCCTCGTGAAGCATGGCGATGAAGTCTGCGGCCTGCAGGGCGATGGGCACATCATGGCTCACCACCACTCCCGTAAGCCCGAACCTCCTCTGGGTCTCCCGGATGAGCTTCATGATGGAGACCTGAAGGATGGGGTCCAGTCCCGTGGTGGGCTCGTCAAAGAGGATGATCTCCGGCTCCAGAGCCAGGGCCCGGGCCAGGGCCGCCCGCTTGCGCATGCCCCCGGAAAGCTCCGCCGGATACTTGTCTCGGGCCTCCAGAAGCCCCACCACCGCAAGCTTTTCTTCCACCCGTTTTTCGATCTCCCGGCGGGAAAGCCGGGTGTGCTCCATCAAAGGAAAGGCCACATTCTCGGCCACGGTCATGGAGTCAAAGAGGGCCCCCTCCTGAAAGAGGAAACCGAAACGCCGGCGCAGGCGCTGCCACTGGGCCGGGGAATAATCCGTGACGTCCTCTCCGTCGATGAGAATCTTTCCCCGGTCAGGCCTGAGGAGCCCGATCATGTGTTTGAGAAGAACGCTCTTTCCGGTCCCGCTGCGGCCCATAATGAAGGTGAGGCGGCCTCGGGGTATCTTGAGATTCACCCCGGCGAGCACCTTTTGTTCTCCAAAGCTCTTGTGCAGATCGATCAATTCCACCATAGCTTTAAAAGAGGAGGGAGGTGAGGATATAGTCTCCCACCAGGATGGCCACCGAGGCAATCACCACCGCCTCCGTGGTGGCCTGCCCCACCCCTTCGGCCCCTCCTCGGGCATTATATCCCTTATAGCAACCGATTATGGCCAAAAGACCTCCGAAAACAAAGGCCTTATAAAGACCACTTGAAATATCTATCCATTCCACCATCTCGCGCATCTTTTCTACGAAGATCCCCGCATCCACTTTAAGAAGGAGGACCCCTACCAGATAACCCCCGGCGATTCCCACGGCATCGGCGATTACCGTAAGGAGAGGGACCATGAGCACCGCAGCCCAGAAGCGCGGAACCACCAGATAATGGATGGGGTGCACCGCCATGACCTCCAGGGCATCGATCTGCTCCGTGACCCTCATGGTACCGAGCTCTGCGGCCATGGCTGAGCCCGCCCGGGCGGTAACCATGAGACTGGTCAGGACCGGTCCCAACTCCCTTACCAGGGAAAGGGCTACCAGGCCTCCGAGAAGGCTCTCTCCCCCGAACTTGGATAGAGCCCGGTAGCTCTGAAAGGCAATGACCATCCCGGAAAAGAGGGCCGTAAGGACCACCACTACCAGGGAGTTTACCCCCACAAATTCCATCTGCTTGAAAAAAAGCCGCACCCGATAGGGGGGTTTGAGGGTCAAGGCCAGGGTGGAAAGAAAGAGAAGGAACATCCCTCCAGCCTGGGAGACAAAGGAAAGCCCCAACCTTCCCAGATAGGCCAAAAAGTTTCCCATAGGCACCCCCGCTAGGTAGCCTATTTTAACACTCCTGAGGCCGGAAAGGCAAGTTTGCGATTTCCTGAAAGGTGGGCACTCCGGAAAGGCCCGGACGGGTAACCGCCAGGGCCGCAAGCTCCATCGCGGCCTTCAGGGCCTCCTCCGGGCCTTTTCCTCGAAAAAGGAGGCCGAAAAAAGCCCCGGCCAGGACGTCTCCGGCCCCGGTGGGGTCCACCGCAGACACCTTGCGGGCTGGAAAAAACCTCTCCCCTTTTCCGCGGAAGAGACTAGCCCCCTCAGCCCCGCGGGTAAGGACCAGGATCTCCGTCCGGGCCCGAAGTTCGGAAAGAAGTCCCTGAAAATCGGCGGCCAGATCCTCCTCGCTCACCACTAAGGCCTCAAAATGAGGGGCCCGGGAGAGATCCGGAACCCGGGCCCGCACCCTCCCCTCCTCGTCCACCTCCCGAAACCAGCCCTGGGGGTTGGCCACCAGGTGGCGAAAGCGCACGGCCTCAAGCCAGATCCCGGGCTCCGGAGGGACCTCGTCAAGGACCGGGGCCAGGTGCAGGACCTCTACGGCAAAGGGTCGCTCCGGTAAGGCCTTAAAGTTCAGGGCTTGCGCCCGGGCGAGCACCCGCTGGCGGCGCCCGGACGCAGTCTCCTCGTTCACGAAGATTGTGGTCTCCGGCGAGGGCTCGAGATGAAAAAAGAGTTCCCCGAAGAGCCTCTCCAGATCTTCCGCCCTTTCGGCACAGGAGGTAAGCACATGGGTCTCCCAGGAAAGCCGGCGCACGGTAAGCCCGGCATAGAGCACCGCCCCTCCAAAACGATACCCCTCTCCCGGAATGAGGTCCCGGGTGAGGTGTCCGGCCAGGAGATAGCGCCCCATTTATTCTTCGAGCACCGCCCCCTTGGCCCCGGAGGTGACCAAACGGGCGTAACGGGCCAGCACTCCCGAGACCTTTTTCTTCTTGGGCCTCCAGCTCTTGCGCCGGCGCTCAAGCTCCTCCTCGGAGACCAGAAGGTCCAGGCGCCGGGCCGGGATATCAATGCGGATACGGTCTCCGTCCCTGACCAGGGCGATGGGCCCTCCTTCGGCCGCCTCCGGGGAGACGTGCCCGATGCAGGCCCCCTGCGTGCCTCCGCTAAAGCGTCCGTCGGTGATGAGGGCCACCGAGGCCCCTAGGCCCATCCCGATGAGGGCCGAGGTAGGGGAAAGCATTTCCCGCATTCCCGGCCCCCCTTTAGGACCTTCATAGCGGATGACCACTACGTCTCCGGGCTGGATCTTTCCGGAGAGAATGGCCCGATAGGCCTCCTCCTCCGAGTCAAAGACCCGGGCCGGCCCCTCATGGCGCATCATCTCCGGGACTACGGCGCTGGTCTTGACCACCGCCCCCTCCGGGGCCAGGCTCCCCCAGAGAATGGCAATGCCTCCTTCTGAACGATAGGCCTTCTCCAAGGGCCGGATAACCTCGGGATTGCGAATTTCCGCCCCGGAAAGATTTTCCTTGAGGGAGGCCCCGGTTCCGGTAAGGACGGAAAGGTCCAAGAGCCCGGCCCGGGAAAGCTCGGCCATCACCGCCGGGATGCCCCCGGCCTCGTAGAGTTCCGGCACGCTGTGAGGCCCGGCAGGGATGAGACTGGCTAGCACCGGGGTGCGCCGGGAGATCTCGTCAAAGACCTCCAGAGAGAGTTTGATCCCGGCCTCCCGGGCGATGGCCGGAAGATGAAGCACGGTATTGGTAGAACACCCCAGGGCCATGTCCACGGTAATGGCGTTACGGAAGGCGGCCTCGGTGGCGATCTTCCGGGGAGTGATCCGGCGCCGCAAAAGCTCCACCACCTTGGCCCCGGTGCGCTTGGCCAGCCGCAGGCGCTCGGCACTCACCGCCGGGACGGTCCCGTTTCCCGGAAGAGCCAGTCCCAAAGCCTCGGAAAGGCAATTCATGGAGTTGGCCGTGAACATCCCCGCGCAGGAACCGCAGGTGGGGCAGGCGCAGGCCTCAAGCTCCGCCAGTTCCTCCTCGGTCATCTCCCCGACCTTGACCTTGCCTATTCCCTCAAAGACGGAGATGAGGTTGACCTTGCGCCCCCGGAAGCTTCCGGTGAGCATGGGCCCCCCGGAGACAAGAAGGGCCGGGAGATTGAGCCTTAAGGCGGCCATGAGCATTCCCGGGGTGATCTTGTCGCAACTTGAGACCAGGACCAGGGCGTCAAAGGCGTGGGCCTGGGCCATGATCTCGATGGAGTCGGCGATGATCTCCCGGGAGACCAGAGAATACTTCATCCCCTCGTGATTCATGGCAATGCCGTCGCAGACCCCGATAACCCCGAACTCCACCGGCACCCCTCCGGCCATACGCACTCCGGCCTTTACCGCCTCGGTCACCTGGCGCAGGTGCATATGCCCGGGAACGATCTCGTTAAAGGAGTTGACCACCCCGATGAGAGGCTTGCGCAATTCCTCGTCCGTTAGCCCCAAGGCCCGAAGAAGGGACCGATGGGGGGCCCGTTCAAGACCCTTTTTCACCCGGTCGCTGCGCATTTTCTCCTCCTGCTTGTCGCGAATTTTCTTAACTTATAGCACCCTTGTTTTTTTGAGAAAAGCCGTTAACTTAAGGGCAAACTTTGCAAGGAGGTTTCGAAAATGCGTGAAGCGGTAGAAGCGGCTCTCTCCAAGGTAAGGCCCATGCTTCAGGCCGACGGTGGAGACGTGGAGCTGGTGGAGATCACCGAGGATGGGGTGGTGAAGGTCCGCCTGCGCGGGGCCTGCGGGGCCTGTCCCATGAGCCAGATGACCCTGAAGATGGGCATCGAGCGCTACCTCAAGAAGGAAGTCCCGGAGGTCAAATCCGTCGAAGCGGTGATGTAGGAGGAGCCCTATGGCCCGAGTCACCATTGAGGACTGCCTGGAGAAAGTCCCCAACCGCTTCAAACTCATTCATCTGGCCGTGGAGCGGGTACGCCAGTTGCGCAAAGGGGCCAAGCCCCTGGTAGAGTGCGACAACAAAGAGATCGTGACCGCCCTGCGGGAGATTGCGGCCGGCAAAGTAACCTTTGAAAACATCCAGGAGCTGGCCCGGGAGGCCGAAGAGTTTTCCATTTCGGATCTCCTGGAGGGGAAAGCTCCCGGTGAGGAGTCGTGAAGAAGGACTATTATGCCCTTCTGGGGGTTCCCCGTAACGCCACGCAGGAAGAAATCAAGCGGGCCTACCGTCGCCTGGCCTTGAAGTATCATCCGGATCGCAACCCCGGCGATCCGGAGGCCGAGGAAAGATTTAAGGAGATCTCCGAGGCCTACGAGGTCCTTTCCGATCCGGAAAAACGGGCTATATACGACGCCCAGGGTCATGCCGGACTTCACCAACGGGGTTTCAGAGGGTTTGAAGATGTAGAAGACATCTTTTCGGCCTTCTCCGATCTTTTTGAGGAATTTTTCGGGTTCAGTTTCCGAGAGAGATCTCCGGGTCGCAAGCCCAGAGCCGGAGCCGATCTTTCCTACGAGGTCTCCCTCAGCCTAGAAGAGGTCTATCACGGGAAGGAAGTGGAGATCACCTTAGAGAAGTATCTGCGGTGCGAGGAGTGTGGAGGTTCGGGGCTAGCCCCGGGGGCCGGGCCGCGGTACTGCCCGGTCTGCAAAGGACGGGGGCATGTGGTCCACTCCGAAGGCTTTTTCCGCTTAACCACCACCTGTCCTCACTGTCAAGGGATGGGGACCCTGATCTCTGATCCCTGCCCCCGGTGCCATGGAGAGGGGCGGGTGTGGGGCAAGAGGCGCCTGCGGGTGAAAATTCCCCCTGGAGTAGAAGAGGGCTCCGTCATTCGGGTGCCCGGGGAGGGGGAAGCCGGCCTCTACGGCGGGCCTCCCGGAGACCTCTACCTCAAGATCCGCACCAAGCCCCATGCCTATTTCCGCCGGGAGGGCAAGAACCTCGTTCTTACTTTAGTGATCGGGGTGGTAGACGCCATCTTAGGGGCCCGCACCGAGGTCCAACATCTTTCCGGTGAGACCATTCCCATCGAGATCCCCCGGGGGACCCAGCCCGGCGATCGCCTTCTTCTGAAGGGCAAAGGGCTTCCGGACCCCCGTGGGGGTGAGCCCGGGGATCTCCTGGTAGAAATCGAAGTTCGACTCCCCTCCCGGGTCAACCGGGAACAGGAGGAACTCCTGCGGCGGTTTTCCGAGCTGGAAAAAAGCGAGGGCCCGCAGGTAAAAAGTCGCAAAAAGTCCGGGTTCTGGCGCAAGATCTTTAAGGAGTAGCCATGGAGTTCACTCACCTTAATCCCGATGGCACGGCCCGTATGGTGGATGTTTCGGAAAAGCCCCCTACGGCTCGGGAGGCCGTGGCTCGGGGACGGGTTATCCTGGGAGAAAAGGTCTTCCCTCTGGTGCGCGAGCGCAACCTTCCCAAAGGAGACCTCTTTGGCGCAGCCCGCATTGCGGGCATCCTTGCGGCCAAGCGTACCCCGGAACTCATCCCCCTTTGTCATCCCCTGCCCCTTTCCAAGGTGGAAATCCAGTTTGAATTGAACGAAGAGGATCAGGCCCTGGAGATCGAGGCCCGGGCCAAAACCGTGGCCCAGACCGGTGTAGAAATGGAGGCCCTCACCGCGGTGGCAGTGGCCGCCCTTACGGTCTACGACATGTGCAAGGGGATTGACAAGGGGGTACGCATAACGGATATTCGCTTGGTAAGAAAAAGCGGGGGCAAGAGCGGAGAAGTGATCCTGGAAGGAGGCTTGCATGGATCCCAAAAAGCTTGAACACTTCAAAAAACTCCTCCTCGAAAAAAAACAACGTCTTATCGCTGAGGCCGATCGGGCCTTCCATAATCTCGAGGGGGGAGCCGAACACCTGGCCGACCCTACGGACATCGCCACCATGGAAAGCGACCTGGGGCTGGATCTCCGCCTGCGGGATCGAGAACGCAAGCTTTTGCGCAAGATAGAGAAGGCCCTTCAGAAGATCGAAGAGGGCTCCTACGGCATCTGTGAGGCCTGCGGGGGAGAAATCGAGGAGAAGCGCCTCGAGGCCCGCCCCGAGGCCACCCTGTGTATCCGTTGCAAACGCGAGCAGGAGAAGATGGAAAAACTCCGCGGGGAATAGCTTGCCCGAGATCCGGGAAGACCCGCTGAGTGGACGCCTGAGCCTGGTGGCCCCGGAAAGGGGGCGGCGTCCTCACGATTTTCAGCCCCTTCCGGAGACGGCGGAGACCGGTCCCTGCCCCTTTTGCCCCGGGAACGAACATCTCACCCCCCCGGAGCTCCTGCGCCTTACAGGTCCGGAAGGGGACTGGAGCGTGCGGGTAGTCCCCAACAAGTTTGCGGCCCTGGTCCCCGGCAAAGCAGATCCTCCTCCTTCGGATCTCTTTGTAGTCCTTCCGGGGGTGGGGCGACACGAAGTCATTATCGAGACCCCGGAACATGAAAGGGCTCTCGCCGAGCTCTCTCCCTCCCAGGTGCTCCGGGTACTGGAGGCCTTCCGGCAGCGAAAGGAGGCCTTTCAGGCCGAGGGCTGGCGTTACGGGCTCTTTTTCAAGAATCACGGGGCCCGGGCCGGAGCCTCCCGACGCCACAGCCACAGCCAGGTCCTGGCCCTGCCCTTTCTTCCCCCACTCCTAAAACGGGAATTCGCCCGCCTTGAGGAATTTCGACACCGTAAGGGCCGTTGCCTTTTCTGCGAGATGGTGGAAAAGGAGCGCCGGGAGCCCCGAAAGATTCTGGAGAGCGAAAATTTTCTGGCCGCTGCGGCCTTTGCCCCGAGACAGCCTCTGGAGACCTGGATCCTTCATAAGGCCCACGGCCGGCCCTTCGACACCCTGGAGGAGAGAGAACTCCTAGAATTTGCCGAAGTTCTTCTTCATCTCCTTCGCGCCTTAAACCGCATCGTGCCCAACCTTCCTTACAATTTCTTTTTGCACCTTGAGCCCCTTAAAGGGCCCTTTCCCGAAGACTTCCACTGGCACCTGGAGCTGGTCCCGGCGCTCACCCGGGTGGCGGGTTTCGAATGGGGGGCCGAGGCCTATATCGTGCCCGTGGCCCCGGAGGAGGCCGCAGCCTGGCTAAGAGAGGCGTGACCGAAGAGGCCTTCTGGCGGGAAGCCCGCCGCTTGGTCCCCGGTTTGGGGCCCCCGGTCCTGGAAAAACTCCTTCTTTATGCGGATCTCCTGCAAGAGATGGCCCATCCCTTGGGCCTTCTCGGGACGGCCACGCGCGGGGAAATACTGGCCAAGCACCTCCTAGACAGTCTGGTCTTGGTGCCCCACCTTCCCCCCACCGGAAAAATCGCGGACCTGGGAAGTGGGGCCGGGCTTCCGGGTCTGGTATTGAAGATAGTCCGTCCGGATCTGGAGGTCTGGCTGGTGGAGCCCCGGCGCCGGGCGGTCTCCTTTCTAGAATATGCCGCGGCCCGCCTCGGTCTTTCGGCAGTGAAAATCCTTCGGGCCCGGGCCGAAGATCCCGAGGTCCCCCGGGCCCATTTCGAGGCGGTCACCGCCCGGGCCGTAAGCGAACTGATCCAACTCTGGTCTCTGGCCGAACCCCTTCTCCTCCCTCAAGGGCGCCTCCTGGCCCTCAAGGCCGCAGGCAAACTCGACCGCGAACTCCAGACCTTTAAGAAGGCCTTCCCCGGAGTCCACCTCCAGACCCACCCCTATCGACTTCCCGGAAGACAAAAGGGGGTAGTGGTAGAGGTCTTCAAAGGGTCTCCCAATTGAGGCAATTGGGACAGACCCAGGTGATGGCGTTACAGGAAAAATATTTCTGGTCCCGGGAGAGACAGACCTGACAGACGGTAAAACCGCAGCGGCGGCAGCGCCACACCAGAGGCCGTTCTTCTCCGCAGAATTCACACCGCCCGGAGGCGTATTTTTTGGCGCGCTTTAAGTTTGGCATCGTGGGCCGCAATCTTTCGGATTTTCCCTTCTAATCTTTTAAGCATCTTGGGGGATTCCAGCCAGGGGTGGAACCGTCCGTACTCCGAAAGGAACCTCTTTTCAAATTCCGCGGAGGACTCTCCCAGGACCTCTCTTGCCGAATAGAAGAGTTCCGCCAGATCTTTAATGATCCAGCGGAAACGCAGACCCTCACTCTGCCGCAGGCGCTGAAGATCGATGAGAAAAAACCGCCGGCCGTCGAAAAACAGGTGACAGAGGTAAAAATCCTGATGGGAAAAACCCAGGGCGTGAAAGCGGGCCGCAAAGGCCGCCAGAGGCCAGGCCAAACGCAGGGCGACCTCCGGTTCCTCCCGGAAGAGATCCTCCAGGCGCCGGCCCGGGGCAGCCGAAAGGAGGCTAAAGGCCCGCCGGGGACGCAGGCCTCTTTCCAGCCCGAAGGCCACGGGCTCGGGCACACTAAAGCCGCGGCGAGAAAGCTCTTTTACCGCCCACCATTCCCGCTCCGCCCCGCACACAAACTCCAGAGCCCCGAAGCGGAAATAACGTTTGAGAAAAAGGGACTGCCCTCTGACCTCGAGGAGTCTGATCTCCCGATCCGGCTTGACCTTAAAAGGTCGCCCCACTTCTCCCCAGAAGGCCTCGAAGCGCTCGAGCCCGCACCCGGCCAGTTTCTCTCGCCAACCAGGAACGATCTCGAAGATTTTCTTTTCCCAAAAGGAAAACACTTCTTTATAGAGCCTCGGGCCAGACCTGAAGGTTTATCAAAGCCACACGAGCCTCCAAAACTTCCTTTGTGGGTTCAGAATACCATCCTAAAACTAAGAGGCAATTTTCAATAATATTTCTAGAGGTCGGCCTCAAGGGAACATGGTAAAATAGAGCCACCCATGCGGATCAAACGCCTGGAGATATACGGGTTCAAGTCCTTCCCCTACCGGGTGGTTCTCCCCTTTCCCCCGGGGATTTCGGCTATTGTAGGGCCCAATGGAAGCGGGAAAAGCAACATTGTGGACGCCTTGCGCTGGGTCCTGGGGGAGCAGAGTCTCAAGAGGCTACGGGTGCGCGCCGCCGAAGAGCTCCTTTTTGCCGGAGATCACGGGCGGGCCCCGGCCTTTGCCGAAGTGCGTCTAGTCTTGGAAAATGACGGCCAGGCCCCGGAAAGTCTCCGGGATCTTCCAGAGATCGTGGTGGCCCGAAGGCTCTATCGCTCTGGAGAGTCGGAATTTTTGATCAATAACCGGGCCTGCCGCCTCAAAGACATTCATTATCTCTTCCTGGACACCGGAGTCCATCCCCGGGGCTACGGTCTCATCGATCAGGGCGAGGTGGGGAAGTTCCTGGAGTGGAGTCCGGAGGAGAGGCGCTTTTTCCTGGAGGAGCTGGCCGGGGTCTCCCGCTACCGGGTCAATCGGGAGGAATCCCGCCGCAACCTCGAGCGCACCCGGGAGAACCTGGCCCGGGTGGAGGATCTCCTGGCCGAACTGGAAAGCCGCCTCCAGGAGCTCTCGGAGCAGGCCCGGCTGGCCCGGGAATATCGGAAGCTACGGGAGGAGTTCCGGCATCTAGCCCTAACCCGACTGGCCCTCCTCTGGCTCCGAGCCCAGCGGGCCAAGGAGCGGGCGGAGGAACAACTCCGGGAGATAGAAGAAAAGCTTTCGCGTCTTGAGGAGGAAGAAAAGGGTCGTCTCCCGGAATACGAAAAGACCGTGACCGAGGCCCATCTCCTCAAAAGAAAGCTTCGAGAGAGGGAAGAGGAACTCCAGGAAGAAGAAAGAAGACGGGAGGAGCTTTCGCGCAAACTCCGGGCCCTTTATCAGGAAGAGGCGGAACTCTCTCGGAGCCTAGAGCGGGAAAAGACCCGCAAAGAAGCCCTGGCCGAAGAGATCCGCAGGCTGGAGACCCAGAGGGAGACCCTCTTTGAAGAAAAAAGGGCCCTCTCCGAGGTCCTAGAAGCGGAAAAAGCGCAGCAGGAAAAAGCCCGCAAGGAATTTGAGGCCCTCCAAGAAAAGCTCGAAAAAGAAGAAAAGGGCTTTCGGGAGATAGAGACCCGAGTTCTTTCCCTCCAAGAAAAACGGCGTTTTGCCGAGGCCGAACGAGAAAGGATCCTTCGGGAGATTCGGAGCCTTTCCGAAAAGGAAAGCCTTCTCCAGGAAAAGGCCACCCAGATGGCCCGGAGTAGAGAAAAAGGGCTTGCTGAAAGGGAAAACCTTAACGAAGAGCTCCAAGCTCTGGAGGCGAGGTACCGAAAACTCCTTGAGGAGGCTCAGAGACGGACTGAGGTCCAAAAAGAGCTCAAGGTCCAATTACAGGCCTTTGAGGAAACTCTTCGGGTCCTTGAGCAGGAAAAAAGGGCCCTCCTTAAGGAAAAAGAGGCCCTCAAGTCCGCCCTTTCCCGTCTTCTTCCTCCGGATCTCCGTCGCCTGCGGGAAAGAAGAGACCTCAAGCTCCTGGCCGATCTTCTAGAGGTCCCTCCGGAAAAGCGTCCTCAGGCCGAGGCCGTGCTCGCCGAAAGACTCCTCTTTCCGGTGGCAGAAGGCCCGGAGGAGCTATCTCTTCTCACAAAAACCGAAGGTCTTCCCGGTCTTTTTCTTTCTACCCCCGAGACCCGCAAAAGGCTTAAGGCCTTTCTTGGAGGCCTAGGGGAAGCCGAAGCCCCGGAGGCCCTCTGGGAAGACCCCCCGGAGGTCCCGGTCTATCTCCCCGGCCAGGGTCTTCTTTTCGAACCCCCAGGTTTTCTTAAGGTCCTGCGAAAGGGAGGGCCGGGCATTTTGGAGATCAAAGGCCGTCTGGAAGAGATAGCCTCTCGGTTGAAGGACCTTCAGTCTGAAACCTCCAATATTTCACAAAAAAGGGAAATTCTCCGCGAAAAATTGGCCCAAATCCAAAAAGAAGCCGAAAAAATTACCTCAGAAGCCCAGATTAGGGAAAAAGAGATACAAAAAGTCCAAAAGAGACTTTCGGAGATAGAAAGGGCCCTGGAACGCCTGCAGCAGGAGGAGGCCTTTCTCCGGCGCGAGGAGGGAGAGCTTCTTCAACGCCGGGAAACTCTCGAAAGGGAGCTTGCGGCCAAGGAAAAAGAAGTGGAAGCCCTGAAAATAGAGCTGGAGGGGATCTTCTCCGAGGAAGATCGCCTGCGGCAAGAGCTTTCCGGGCTAAAGGAGGAGGCCCGGAAACGGGATCAAGAATTACGGGAGAGGGCCCGGAAGGTGGCCGAGCTTTCCGGACGCCTCCAATCCTTAAAGGAACAGGAAAGTGAACTGGAAAAGGCCCTTTCCCGGGCCCGGGAAAAGCGCGAGAGGGCCGGGCAGCAGGAGGCCCTCCTTTCCGAAGAATTGAACTTCGTGCGGGAGACTCTGCGAAAGATCCAGGCCGAACGGCGAAAGCTCGAAGAAACCCTGGAAAAGAAACGTCGGGAGCTTGAGGCCCTTAAAGGGCGTTATACGGAGGTCCAAGAAACCTTAAGGCAATTAGAGGAGGCCGAAAGGGTCCGTAGCCGGGAGCGGGGGCGTTTGCAAGAGAGAAAGCACAAACTCGAGATCGACCGGGTGGAGGCGGAAATGACCCTGGAGCACCTCCGGGAGGAGGCCCGGGAGATCCACGAAACCGATCTAGAGGCCTTCGTCTCCGGAGGCCCTCCGGCTGAGAAGGATCTCTCCCGGGTAGAGGAGGCCCTCCAGCGTGTGCGGGAAAGGCTGGCCGAGTTTCCCCCGGTGAATCTGGCCGCCGAGGAGGAGCTCCAGCGGGTGGAGGAACGTCGGACCTTTCTTTCCGAAAGACGGGCCGAACTCCTTTCGGCCATAGCCGATCTGGAGAAGGCCATGGAGAGGCTTGACGCCGAAAGCCGAAGACTCCTGCGCGAGACCCTGGAGGTGGCTAACGCCCGGTTAAAAGAGGTCTTTCCTCTCCTTTTTGAAGGAGGTCGGGCCGAACTCTATCTCACCCGTCCCGAGGACCCCCTCTCTTCCGGCCTGGACCTGCGGGTAAAACTTCCCGGAAAGCCTGTAAAGCACCTGACCATGCTTTCCGGAGGAGAAAAGGCCCTCTGTGCCCTGGCAGTGCTCTTCGCCTTCTATCTGGTGAAATCCGGGCCCTTCTGCATCCTGGACGAGGTGGACGCCCCGCTGGACGAGGCTAACACCCTGCGCTTCAACAGCCTTCTTCAGAAACTCAAAGAGCGCTCCCAGGTGATCCTCATTACCCACAATCCCCGGGTCATGGAGGTGGCCGACGCCCTTTTCGGGGTCACCATGGAAGAAGAAGGGGTCTCCAAGGTGGTCAGCGTAAAACTGGTCTAAAAACGCAGGCTCCCTCCCCGAGGCCCTCGCCGGGCCCGAAGGAGCATCACCAGGACAAAAAGGATAAGGGTGGCGATAAGGGCTACCAGGGCCTTTATGAGCACCTGAATCTCTAAGTGCAATTCCTCCACCCGGGCCTCGAGTTTTCCCAAACGAGCCTCAACCTGACTCTGAAAAGACCTCTCCTTCTCGGAATGCTCCAGCAATTTCTGGTTTTCTTCCCGAAGGGCCCCTATCTCCGTAGAAAGTCTTTCCAGCTCTCCAGAAAGCTTTCCCAGACGATAATTGCAATTTTTAAGCCCTTTGGACATTTCGGAAAGGATCTGAAAAGAAGTTCCATTTTCGGCCCCGCTAAAGGCCGGAAAGAAAAACACGACCATCAAGAGAAAGAAAAAGATTCCTAGAAAGGACCCTTTTCCCAGAATGCGAGGCATATTTAAGGGATAGCAGAAAAAATTGTTTTCGACAATCACAAAAATTGGGGCGGGCCGGGGCCCGCCCCTGAGGAGGGTGTGGGTGGGAGAGCGGATATACATGCTCCCTATTTAAGTATATAAAATTTCTTTCCCTATTTCAAGTCCACGGGTAGTGTTTCACAAATTGTGTCCGAGGGGGTAAATAAAGAGGCCTTCCTCCTTGCGATAATAAGTGGGAGTCAAACCAAAGGGAAGGAGGAAGGCCATGCAGGACAGAGAAATTATAGAAAAGCTGGAGGACCTCATCAAGGAGGCCATTAAAAGCGTGATTGAGCGACTGGCTATTGAGGAAAGAAGCCTTTACCTTGAGGAACACCCTGAAACCAAAGGCAATGGTTTCTACTCTCGCTCCCTTCTCACCAAATACGGGCCTATTGAAGGCCTTATGGTTCCCAGAACTCGAGATGGAAACTTTAGAGCTCAGATTCTACCTCCTCCAAGGAGAAGAGCCGGTCTCGACTTGGGAGAAGCTGTATTGGCCTTGTACGCTTCGGGAGCCAGTACCAGGGCGGTTTCAAGATTTATCGAGACCATTTACGGGGCTTACTATTCGCCAGCCAGTATAAGCAGACTAACGGAGGTAGCCGAGGACCAAATTGAGTCCTGGAGAAAGCGAAGGCTTTCGGAGGAATACTTTGCCCTTTATCTGGATGCTACTTTTCTGCCGGTGAGGAGAGGAACTGTGGCCAGGGAGCCGGTGTATCTGGCTTTGGGGATAAGGCGAGATGGGACCAGAGAGATTGTGGGCTTTTGGACCAGTGGAGGGGAAGGTGAGAGCGCTCTGGTTTATCAGGAAATTTTCAACGAACTGCGCGAAAGAGGTCTCAAGAGGATTGAGGTGGTCATAGGGGACGGGCTATCAGGCTTGAAGGAGGCGGTTCTCAGGGTTTATCCTGGGGCCAGGTTTCAGAGATGCGTTCTTCACAGTCTCAAGTATAGCCTGAGGAAGGTTCGGAGGTCTCACCGAGAGGCGCTGGCTCAGGATTTGAGGAAAATTTATCGGGCTGGGAGGAGGTCCGAGGCCCTGGAGGCCTTCAGGGCTTTCAAGGCCCGGTGGCAAGGGAAGTATCCGGAAGTAGTGAAGCACTGGGAGGAGAACCTCGAGGATCTCTTGGTTTTTCTGGAATATCCGGAGCCTATTCGGAATTATATTTACACCACGAATCAGCTTGAAAGGCTGATTAAAGAGGTCAAGCGCAGGACCAAGGTGATAGAGGTTTTCTGTGAGCCTGGGGCACTTTACAAGGTAGTCTATCTGGTGCTTAGGGGTCTAGAGGAGAAATACCGTTCGCGAAAACTGAGAGGTTTTGAGGATCTTATGGAGGAAGGCCTCTTATCCTGCGGACACAGTTGACGAAACACTATGGTCCACGACTTGCCTCATTAAAAATACGAAAGGGACTTCGTTGGACACTGGTGAAGTTTTGTGTCTGGACCTAAAAGTCATCTTTTCCATACCTCTCCTTGAAAAAGCCCCAGAAGATCGGAGGTTACCTGGAGCATTCGGACGCGAAAAAAACCTATGCCCTCCTCACTCCGAAGCCCATAGCTCTTTTCGAAGGGGGAGGACCGGTCCCGTAAGTTGGTTTCCTTGGGAAGTGGCTCGAGAAACGGGAAAAAGCTCCTTCTAATCGAGAATAATCACGCAAAATCGGAAGTCGAGTCCTCCGCTTATTGAGAAGGATTCTCAGATCTCTATCCCTTGCGTATCATGGCTTTCCCGGCATTTGTCCCCGGATTGTCCCCAAGAAGGGAAAAATGGTGCCGAGGGCGGGAGTCGAACCCGCACGGGCCGAAGCCCACTAGCCCCTCAAGCCAGCGCGTCTACCAGTTCCGCCACCTCGGCACAGATCATCTCATATTTAACCCCTCTCTCCTCAAGCGTCAAGACAGGTGTTACTGCAAGTGTTACTGCAAGGCGATTTTGTCACCCTTAACTGCAAAGCCAAAACACCGGCGCTGTGGTACCCAGAGACCTAGAGGAAAGATATCACTTTTCCGCCGTGAGACATTGGGGCCAGCCCGGATTATTAGAATCTAGATTGGCGGAAGCGCATGGGAATCGAACCCACCCGCCGCCGTTTCCGACGGCGCACCGGGTTTGAAGCCCGGGGGGGCCACCAGGCCCCTGGCGCTTCCGCTTACGGCTGCCGGGCACCCCTGCGGCACCCGGAGAGCCCGGCTACCGTTGCTCCCTTTCGGGCCTGGCGGGGTTCACCGGGATCCGTCGCGCAGGACCCGGCAGCCAGATCTATTTTAAAGGGATCTGTCAAAAAAGAAAGGGCGGCCGCAAGGGCCGCCCTCAAAGGCCTATTTTACCTTGCCCAGGATGGGCCTGGGGGTACGGTCGGTGCTAGGAGGAAGGATGGGAAGCACAATCTCCGGCTGTTTTCCGGTAAGGGTCTTGAGAAAGGCCACGATCTTGCGCACTTCTTCTGGACTGAGATCTGCTCCCAGCTGGGCCGAACCCATGATGGAGACCGCATCCTCCAGACTCCAGACCTTGCCGGAATGGAAATAGGGATAGGTCAGGGCGATATTGCGCAGGGAAGGAACCTTAAAGACATATTCGTCAGAGGCGGTCTTGGTCACCGCAAAGCGGCCTTTGTCTCCCGGAGGAAGAATATCCGCCCCGGGGCGCTCCACCACTCCGAAGGGGGCGTACATCCCTCCTCCCACGTTGATTCCGTTATGGCAGTTGGCGCAGCCCTTTTCCATGAAAAGACGCAGACCCTCCTTCTCTTCGGCCGTAAGGGCCCGAAGATCTCCTTTAAGAAACCGATCGAAGGGAGAGTTGGGAGTAAGAAGGGTGGCCTCGAAGGCCTCGATGGCCTTGGCCACGTTGTCAAAGGTCACGGGGTCTTTTTCCCCGGGGAAGGCCTTCCGGAAAAGCTCCACATACTCCGGAATGGACTTGAGGGTAGCCACCACCCTCTCCGGGGTGTTGCTCATTTCTACCGAGGCCTGAACCGGACCTTTGGCCTGTTCTTCCAGGTCCTTGGCTCGGCCGTCCCAGAACTGCGCCGTATTGAAGACGGAGTTGAGGACTGTAGGGGCATTCCGTGGCCCCCGTTGCCACATGTGCCCGGTGGAAGTCTCCTGGATATCCACTCCGGCCAGAGAGAGATTGTGACAGGTGTTACAGCTTATGAGGTGGGAGGCCGAAAGGCGGGGATCAAAGTAGAGCATCTTTCCCAGCTCAATCTTGTAAGGGTTTAAGGGATTGCCCTTCAGGGCCGGAGGCTTTTCCGGAAGCGGTTCGAAATACCTTCGGGCTCGGGAAAGCAGATCCTGATCCCCAGCCCATACCGGAAAAGCCAAACAAAAAGAAAGAATCCCCAAAACCAAAAGGTTTAAGAGACGCATGGTCACACCCCCCTTGGGAAATTGGGCGGGGGGATACCCCCGCCCTTTTCTCTATTAGTCTACCAATTCCGCCTTCCAAGTCTCATAGACCTTTCCGGCCAGATCCGCTCCGGGCTTGAGGGTGGGCTTTCCGGGCTCCCAGTGGGCCGGACAGACCTCGGCCCCTCCGGTCTCCCTCACATGCTGGAAGGCCTTGATGCGCCGCACCAGCTCGTCCGCGTTGCGCCCTACCGGGGCGTTCAGGATATCCATAAATTGGATCACCCCATCCGGATCGATGAGAAAGGTCCCCCGCAAGTTGAGGCCGGCCTTCTCGTCATAGACTCCGTAGAGCTGGCCGATCTTTCCCGCCGGATCGGAAAGCAAGGGATAAGGAATGCCCCCCTCGATCATCTTGGAAAGCTCGGTCTCCTGCCAGACCTTGTGCACGAAGGGGGTATCGATACTGATTCCAAAGACCTCTACCCCCATCTCTTTGAGATCCTTGTACTTCTTGGCAATGGCCACCAATTCCGTAGGACAGACAAAGGTAAAGTCTGCGGGATAAAAAACCAGAAGCACCCACTTTCCCCGATAATCCGAAAGCTTAAAGGTCTTGATCTCTCCATCGGCATAACCCTGGGCCTCAAAGTCTGGGGCCAACAAACCCGGTCTGATGCACATAACTCAACCTCCTTTTCTATTTTTTGGTGTTATTTATTTAGAAGAATTTTTGTTTTCTGTCAACCCCCTCGACCAAAAATTAAGTCCGCCTCGGGACGAAGGCCACCCTGAAAGCTCGAGGTTGACATGGTTGACATTAGTGCTATCTTTATTAAAATAATGTTACCATAAGAGGAGGAAGTTGTCCATGGGCAAGAGGATAGGCTTAAGGGGTATCGTAGGGCTTTTGTGGTTGGGATTTCTGGCCGGCGGGGCCTGGGCCCATTTTCTCATCGCCGTGCCTCCGGAGGGTCAAGGCTACGGATTGCGGGGGCAGGTGATAAATATCTGGGTCCTTTTTGGGCATCCCTTTGAGGGCATCCTTTACGATCTCAAGGCCCCCAAGGGGTTCATGCTCAAGCCGGAGGGTCAAAAAGACCGCCTTTCCTTTAGCCGGATCGAGGTCAAGGACTATGCCTCCGGACGCAAACGCTTCGGCTACCGAATAGAATACCTCCCCACGGCCCGCGGCGACTACTACCTCTGTCTGCAGTCTCAACCCTATCTCAACCAGGAAGAAGGAGAGGTCTGGGAAGATCGAATGAAAACCCCCCTCCATGTCCAGGTGGAAAAGGGCTGGCAAAACCTTTGCGGCTTCGAACTGGAGATCCAGCCCCTTTCTCGACCTTATGGGCTTCGGGTGGGGCAGGTCTTCCGCGGCCGGGTCCTTCTCAACGGAAAGCCCCTCCCCGGAGCCCAATTGGAAGTAGAAAAACTCAACGGTTTTTATGTGCCGGAGGAAAAACTTCCTCTGGACGCCTACGGTAGGGTAAACGAGCCCCTGATCACCTTCGTCCTCAAGACCGACAAAGAGGGATTCTTCGAAGTAGGCTTTCCCGAAGGGGGTTGGTGGGTGGTGAATGTGGCCGTGCCTGCGGGAAAGGCCCCCTACGCCAATCGCACCTTTCCCCGGATGTTGCGTTCCGGAATCTGGCTCTATGTCTTTGAGACCCCGGCCCTGGCCCCCACGGGTTTTCCTCTTTTCCGGGAGGTCCGCTGATGCACATAAGCGACGGAGTGCTTCCGGCCTGGGAGAGCCTCTGTGGATGGGGGATCGCCGCTGGAGGGCTGGCCCTGGGCCTTAGAAGGCTCTCTCTGGAGGAAATTCCCCGCACCGCCCTGATGACCGCGGCCCTTTTTCTGGCGGCCCTGGTACATGTCCCCCTGGGGCCCACCAGCGTGCACCTCACCCTGGAAGGGCTGGCCGGGGTCCTTTTGGGGCCCCAGGCCTTTCTGGCCCTCTTTGTGGCCCTTACCCTTCAGGCCCTTCTCTTTCAGTTTGGAGGAATCTTTTCCCTGGGAGTAAACACCCTCATTATGGGACTTCCGGCGGCCCTGGTCGGATGGCTCTGGCAGAGGGAGGTCCACAAAGGGGAAATCCTGGCCGGAGTCCTGGCCGCGGGAGCAGTGTTGAGCTCGGGGCTCCTTTTGGCCTTGGCCCTGGCCTTGGCTGGCAAGGCCTTCTGGCGCACGGCCCAACTAGCCCTGGTCGCCCATCTTCCGGTGGCGGCCCTAGAAGGCCTGATCACCTTCTTTGCCCTCAAGGCCCTGAAGCGGATGCACCCGGAAATTCTCCTGGCCGCAGCAGGTCTCCTTCTAGTCCTGGCCTCTCCGGCCCGGGCCCATCGCCTGGACTTTGATCTCCGTCCCCAGGACGGGGGGCTTTTACTCGAAGCTTACTTTGCTGACGGACGGCCTGCCCGGGGAGATCGGGTGGAACTCTATTGCCAGGACCGGAAAGTAGCGGAAACCGTAACCGATCAGGAGGGGCGAGCCCGGCTCTCGAGGCCCCCCTGCACCGAGGTCCGGGTGGTGGTCTCGGGGGCCCTGGGACACCGGGCCGAAAGGGTGCTCCGGCTGGCCCCGGAAAAACCCTCGGCCCCAAAATCGGAGCCATCCCCTCCCAAACACCCAAGGGAACTTCCCGTGGAGGGGATTCTTTCCGGACTGGCCCTCCTTTTGGCCTTAGCGGCCCTGGGGCTGGCCCTAGAAAACCGCCGGAGGTTGAGAGAGCTTGCATCTTCCAGAGATTGACCGCTACGGCCGGGGGACCAGCCCTCTACATCGCCTGGATCCCCGACTCAAGTTGGCCGCTCTTTTTTCCTTTCTTCTGGCCACCGCCCTGGCTCGCAATCCCTCCGCGGCCGGACTCTCCCTGGCCCTGGCCCTGGGCTTGGTTATCCTTTCCCGGCTTCCGGCTTCCTTCGTATGGTGGCACCTGCGGGCCCCTTTGGCCCTGGGCCTCCTCCTGGCCCTGGTGCTCTCCCTTACCGCACCTCAGGGACTTTTCCTTTCCTTTACCATCCTCCTGCGCATCGGGGCCTCCTTCCTCTTCTTTCTGGCCCTGGTGGGGACTTCTCCCCTTCCGGAGACCCTGCGAGCGGCCGCGGCCTTAAAGGCCCCGGAAAAACTCCTGGCCCTTTTCGTCATGAGCTATCGCTACGCCTACACCCTGCTCGACGACCTGCGCCACCTCCAGCTGGCTATGGTAGCCCGGGGCTTTCGGGAGAGATCGAATTTGGCTACCTATCGTCTGAAAGCCCGGCTTTACGCCCTGCTCCTGCTCCGGGCCCATGAAGAAACCGAAAGGACCCTCCGGGCGATGTACGCCCGGGGTTTCCACCACCTGCGCCATGGCCGCCCGGCCCCGCTTCAAACCCGGAAAGTCCTGGCGGGACTTCCCCTCCTTGCCGCCGCCGGTCTCCTTCTATTCCTCAATATCCTCTGGTAAGTTTTAAAAAACGGCCTAGGAGGTAGGACATGCCCTTAAGAGCCTATATCCTCATCAATACCCAGATCGGCAAGACCGCCGAGGTAGCCAAGACTCTTTCGGAGATGCCCGAAGTCAAAAAACTGGACATCATCATGGGACCTTATGATATCATCACCGAGGTAGAAACCGAGGACCACGACACCCTCTCCGAGGTAGTCCTGCGCAAACTCCAGAGCATCCCTTATATTCAGCACACCATGACCTGCCCCGTGGTCAAGATGGGTGAGACCCATTGAGGATCCGGAGAATTCGAGCGGCGTAGCGCTCCGAGGCCCCGAGAAGCGCTGAAAGACTTTTCTGCAGAGCTTCTCGGGCCTCACGGCGGGTCCCCTCTTCATCCAGCCACTGGCGAAGAAGAGAAAGGGCTTCGGCACTGGTCTGAACCATTCGAACTCCGGCCCCGGAAAGTCGTCGGACTTCTTCCCGGAAGTTCTCCATGTGGGGACCGAAGAGGGTCGGGACCCCCCAGACCGCTGGCTCCACCGGATTCTGCCCCCCCTTGGGGACAAAACTCCCCCCCACCACCGCCGCGGTGGCCAGACCATAGAGTCCAAAAAGAGGGCCTATTTCATCTACCAGAACGATACGCGCGGGCCGATGGCGGCTAAAAAACTCCAGGGATAGCCCAAGATCCTCGAGGGCTTTTTTAAAAGAGGAAACCCTTTCAAGGTGCCGGGGGGCCACCACAAAGCGCACCTCTTCTCGAGCGGCCAGCTGGCGCACCACCTCCCGCACTAAAGATTCTTCTCCCCCGCGCATGCTCCCGAAGACCACCACCTTTTCTCCTTCCCGGAGCCTCAGCCGTGCCGAAAGCCCCTCAAGATCCACCCGTTCCTTTTCCGCTACCAGAAGGTCGTACTTGGCGTTTCCCACCACCTCCACCCGTTCTGGAGGGGCTCCCAGGGCCAGAAAGCGCTCCCGATCCAGAGGGGAAATCGCTCCCACAAAGGTCAGCCTTTCAAGAAGAGGCCGAAAGAGCCTTCGTAGGGCCAAATAGCGGGGAAAACTCCGATCCGAAAGACGGCCGTTGACTACACAGACCGGGATCTCTCGCCGCAGGGCCTCGGCCAGAAGATTGGGCCAGAGTTCGGTTTCCAGAAGGACCAGCACTCGGGGTCTCAGGATCTCCAGAGTCCGGACCACGGTTCGGGGACCATCCCAGGGAGCCGAAAAGACCTGGGCAGGAAGATTTCGCCGCTGGGCCAGCCTGCGGGCGCTTTCTGTCTGAAGGGTCAAGGCCACCCGTGGAGAAGCTCCCCGGGAGGCCAGGGCCGCAAGTAGGGCCTCCGCCACCCGTAATTCCCCCACGGAGGCCGCATGCATCCAGAGGTCCACCGGGCCGGCTTCCGGAGGCCGGAAACGCCCCGGAAAGAAGGGTCGCAATAGTCTTTCGGCCAGAAAACTAGCCAGACGATAAGCCCGATACATGGCGCTGACGAAAGACCTCGTAAAGGGCCAGGGCTCCGGCCACCGCGGCGTTCAGAGATTCTACCCGCCCCGAAAGGGGAATGGAAAGGAGCCCGTCGCAGGCCTCCCGCACCCCGGCCCTCAGGCCCCGGCCCTCACTGCCCACCACCAGACCTAAAGGTCCGGAAAGATCCGCCTCAAAAAGGGGGCGTTCGGCCCGGGCCTCCAGCCCCAGGACCCGAAAGCCCGCCTCCCGAAGCCTCAGAATGGCCCGCCGGAGGTTGGTCACCCGGGCCACGGGAAGATGAAAGACCGCCCCGGCCGAGGCCTTGACCACCGTGGGGGTCACCCCGCAGGCCCGGTGCCGGGGAAGGACCACCCCCTTGGCCCCCAGGGCCTCCGCGCTCCGGATGAGGGAACCCACGTTCTGGGGATCGGTAAGCTCATCCAGAAAAAGCACCACGGGCTCCTTCTCGGAAGAGAGCCTTTCCAGGAGGGATTCCAGATCCAGATATTCAAACTCCCGGATATAGGCCACCACCCCCTGAGTGGAGGCCTCCCTGGGGACTTTAGGGGGCGCAAACCGCTTCACCACCCGCACCGGGATCTCGAGTTTTCGGGCCAGCTCCAGGACCCGGGCCCGCCTTCCCCGCAAGCCCTCGGCGGCTATCCAGATCTCCTCCACCCGATCGGGCTGGCTTCGGAGGAGTTCCAAAACGGGGTTAATCCCCCAGACTACCTCGGCCATAAAGGAAGCCGCGGGGGGCGACACCTCTCGGCCCGCACGATGGCCACTAGATCCCCAAAGGCCCGCTCCACCTCGTCGTTCACCACCACATAGTCAAACCAGGGGGCAAAGGTCATCTCCTCCCGGGCGCGGGCCAGCCTTCTTTGCAACACCTCCTCGGTCTCCGTACCCCGGGCCCGCAAGCGCCTTTCGAGTTCGGAAAGCGAAGGCGGGGCCACAAAGACAAAAACCGCCTCCGGAAAAAACCGGCGCAAACTGGAGGCCCCCTGGACGTCAATGTCCAGGAGGAGATCTTCCCCCCGGGCCAGAGCCTCCTCCACCTCCGCCCGAGAGGTCCCGTAAAGATGCCCGTGGACCTCGGCCCACTCCACGAATTCTCCCCGGGAGACCATGGACTCAAATTCTTCCCGGGAGACGAAATAATAATCCCGTCCTTCCTCCTCTCCGGGCCGAGGCGGACGGGTGGTGTGAGAGACGGAAAACCGAAAGCCCAGCCTCTCTATTAAAAGACGACAAAGAGTAGTCTTCCCCGCCCCGGAGGGCGCGGAGACCACCAGAAGCAGGGCCCGCATCTAGGCTAAGCGGCCTTCCCGCGGCGTTTGGAGGGGGCCTTTTCCTTCTCTTCTACTTTCTGGGTCTCGGCACACTCCTCGTGCATTTTGAGGAGATCGGACATCATGCGCTGGGCGATGGTCTCGGCCTGGATGGCCGAAAGGATCACGTGGTTAGAGTCGGTGATGATGATGGAACGGGTCCGACGGCCCTGGGTGGCATCAATGAGGCGCTTGGATTCCTTGGCCTCCTCCCGCAACCTTTTCATGGGAGCCGAGTTGGGATTGACAATGGCCACCACCCGCTCGGCCACCACGGAATTTCCAAACCCAATGTTGAGCAGACGGCATTTACAACTCATGAGCTTCTCCTCCCTTTCTCATTTTGGCGTTTTCTTTTTAATCCTTCTTTTTGTCCCTGTCAAATCTCCTCCGGGGACTCCTGAGGCTTGGTCCGCAAGCGAAAGCCCGCCGGGCGCAGACGCAAAAGGAGTTCCTTAAGGGGAAAGAGAAGGGCATAGCCCAGAAAGAGGATAAAAAGGGTCACCTGAGGTTCGGCCGCCACCACGGCAAAGGCCAAGATGAGACCCGGGAGGAGATAGGTGAGTTGGGTTTCCCGAAAGCGCAGGACCTTGAAACTGGGATAGGGAAAGGGAGAGATCATAAGAAAGGAGACCGCATAGATCATAAGGACCAGGGCCGCATGTTTGACCGGAAATTCCGCCCCTACATGTTTCAAAAAGATCACCGTGGAGGCCACCAGCCCCGCCGCTGCCGGACTGGGAAGCCCCTTAAAATAGGCCGAAGGCCCGGGCTCCTCCACGTTAAAGCGGGCCAGGCGGAGGGCCGTACAGGCTACATAGACAAAGGCCGCAAGCCACCCGTAACGTCCGTAGGTCTTGAGAGCGAATTCATAGGCCAGGATCCCCGGGGCCACCCCGAAAGAGACCATGTCGCACAGGGAGTCGTATTCCATCCCGAAGCGGCTTGTGGAGCGGGTGAGGCGAGCCAGGCGCCCGTCAAGCACGTCGCAGATCATAGCTGCAAGCACCGCCCAAGAGGCCACGGCAATCTTTCCAGAAAGGGCGGAAACCAGGGCAAAAAATCCGGCAAAAAGGTTACCCGTGGTGAAGATATGCGGCAAAAGGGCGATCTTTCTCACCGGCCTCTCCAGGGGAGAAGGGCCAGGGGGCTTTCCCCGGCCCGCACCCGATGTCCCTCCCGCACCAGGAGGCGGGTCCCCTCGGCCGGGAAAAAGAGTTCCACCCGGGAGCCCAGCTTGATCATCCCCAGCCGATCCCCAGCCAGGACCTCGTCTCCCGGACGCAGAAAACTCACCGTGCGCCGGGCCAGGGCCCCGGCCACCTGGACCACCAGCACCGGAACCCCGTCGTCCCTTTCCAGAAGAAAGTACCGCTTTTCGTTTCCCGAAAAGGCCTCCTCCCAGAGGGCCGGAAGCTTCCCCCCTTTCTGCCACCGGATATGCCTTACCCTCCCGGATACCGGGGAACGATTCACATGAACATCGTGAAGTCGCATGAAGATCCCCACCCGATAGACCGGACCGGGAAACTCCTCAAACTCGGTCAAGTAACGCACCAGGGCCACCTTTCCGTCGGCCGGGGAGACCAGGAGCTCGCGATCCCAGACCGGCTCTCGCGGAGGGTCCCGAAAGAACCAGGCGGAAAGCCCGGAAAGGACCCCCAAGAGCCCGGCCTCCCGTCTTCTTCCGGAAAGGGCCGCCGCCCCTCCCGCCAAGGCCGGAAGCAACACCCAGGGCCAGCCCTCACGCACGATACGCATGTCCTTCCTCCATCCTCTCTCGGGCCACCTCCAGCCGGGCCTGCATGGCCATCATCTGGGCCCGCAGGGCCACCCGCAGATCCTGGGGCGAGGGATTGAGGGGGGCCAGGGCGGCCCGGATGATGCGTTCGGCCTTGCGCAGGGTGGCCTCCGGATCCCCGGGCACCCCAGAGGTATCGATGACCACGTCTCCCCCCACGGCATAGAGTCTCCCGTCCGGCCCCCGCCGGTAAACATAGTGCGGCCCGGAAATAACCAGTTCCCCTCCGGCCGCCAGATGGGCCCGCTCGTGGGCCCGAACCATCTGATCGATCCTCCGCAGCTGGGCGATCTCCAGAAGGGCTCTTAAATCGAGATCCCCTTCGGAGGGGGCCTGGGGGAGAGCCCCTCCCCTTGGTCCCTGCTCCGGTCCGGCCTTCGGGCGCCCCTTCTCCGGCCCCGTAAGCCTTCCAGAGACTATCCAGGATCTGGCCGGGGCCTCTACCCGCACCTCAGTCCTCCAGTTTCTCCTTTACCGAAGGGAAGAGCTCAATATTGGTATGAGGCAAAAAGAGGGCCGACATGTAGTAATCCATGTATCCCGGGTGGGCCGAGAGCTCGAAGTGGGTCATCATCCGGGCCACCTCCGCGGCCTTCTCCCGCATCTGGCGCGAGAGGGCCATGAGTCGCGCCCCCAAGAGACTGCTGTTTCCTACAAAGAAAAATCTATCTCTCGGAAGATCCGGAAGCAAGCCTATGGTGATGGCCTGCTCCAGGTCGAGATAACTTCCGAAGTTTCCGGCGAGAATCACCCGTTCCACAGCCTCCACGGAAAGGCCCACGGACTCCAGGAGGGTCTGGTAGCCGGCAAACATGGCCCCCTTGGCCCGGATGAGGTTGTCGATATCGGCCTCGGTAAAGACGATGTCCTCTCCGGTGGCCGAATCCTCGGCCCAGACCAGGACATACTCCCAGCCGTCCCGGCCTTCACGCACCCGGGGATGATCCAGGTCTCGCCGAAATTTCCCCGAGCGATCGATGAGCCCGGTGAGAAAGAGCTGGGAGAGAAGGGCGATGATCCCCGAGCCGCAGAGGCCCTTGGGCTTACGGCCCCCGATGGTAAGGATCATGGGCTCATAGGTCTCCGTATCCAGGTGCACGGCTTCAATGGCCCCTACGGTGGCCCGCATCCCGTGTTTGATCCCTCCGCCTTCGAAGGCCGGTCCGGCGGAACAGGCCGCACAGGCCAAAAAGTCCCGGTTGCCCACCACGATCTCCCCGTTGGTTCCTATGTCGATGAAGAGGGTAAGAGGGTCCTCTTCGAAAAAGCCGGTGGCCACCACCCCGGAGACGATGTCTCCCCCTACGTAGCTGGCCACACAGGGAGAGAACTCGGCCACCGCCCCCTCCGCCGTGGGGAGCCCCAACTCCCGGGCCGGAACCGGCGGAAAGAAGGCCGCCACCGGCACGTAAGGCGTCTCCCGCAAAAACCGGGGTTCCAGGGCCAGAAAGAGATGGGTCATGACGGTATTTCCGGAAAGGACCACCAGATCGATTTCCTCCGTCTCCCGGCCGGTCTTCTGGCCTAACTCTTCTATAAGGCCGGCCACCCGCTCCCGGACTTTCTGGGCCAGGGTCTTGAGGCCTCCCTCCCTGCGGGCGAACTCGATCCGACTGATGACGTCCTCCCCGTAACTTATCTGGGGGTTGTAGTCCGAGGTCTCGGCCAGGACCTCTCCGCTTGAAAGATCCACCAGTTCCGCACAGAGGGTGGTGGTCCCCACATCCACGGCTACGGCCAGAGACTCCGTAGCCTTTCCGGGGTGCACCCTTTGAACCACCGGGGCCGACCTTTCGGGATGGTCATAGAGGGTGACCGTGACCCGAAAGTTTTCCTGGCGCAGCCGATAGGGAAGTTCCGAAAGGAGAGACCATTCCACCTCAGGCTCCTGGCCCAGGACCTCTTTGAGCCCCCGTTTAAGACGCCTGAGATCCGGGAGATTGTCGGAAAGATCCGGCGGCGGGAGTTCCAGATAATGACGCTTTACCGAGGGCTCAAAAGGAATCTCGCGGGCCCGGGCCTCGGCCGCCAGCCAGGCCGTGGCCCGCCGCTTGGGGGCCCGCAGGAGGGCCCGGCGGTCGAGATGGCTTTCCACCGGGACCCGTACTACCAGATCCGTCTCCGGCACCAGGGTGCAGGCCTTATATCCCCCTTCGGGAAGGCTTTCCCCCCGGGCTCGGCCTTCCTCCACAAAGACCCGACACTTGTTACAAACCCCGGCCCCTCCACAAGAGGCGTTAATATGCACCCCGGCCCGCATGGCCGCATGGAGAACGGTTTCCCCGTCCAGGGTTTCGATCTCTACCTCAAAGGGTAGGAATCTCACTCGGGCCATGGCTCCTCCTCCGGCAGGATTTCTCCCCCACCCAGAACCAGATCCTCCCGGTAAAAGACGGCAAACTGCCCCGGGGTCACCGCCCGTTGGGGTCTTTCAAATACTACCCGAAAGATCCCTCCTCCCAAAGGCTCCACCCGGGCCGGGGCCTCCTGGTGCCGATAACGGAGGCGTACCGCGGCCTCAAAGGGGCGGTCCGGGTCCAGGGGATAAATGAAATTGACTCCTCCCACCCGCAGGGTGCGCCGCAGGAGGTGCCGCTTTTCCCCCACGATCACCCGGTTGTGTTTGGGGTCCAGGGCCACCACATAATAGGGCTTTCCCAGCCGCAGACCAAGCCCCCTCCTCTGCCCTACGGTATAAGCAAAAAGCCCCCGATGGCGTCCCACTACCCGTCCGTCCACGGTGACCATTTCCCCTTCCGGGGTCTCAAACCCTCGGAAAAGCTCCCGATAATCTCCCTTGATGAAACAGACCTCCTGGCTCTCCGGGGCGGTGAGGTTGAAAAATCCCAGGCGCACGGCCTCCCGGATGACCTCTTCCTTGAGAAAATCCCCTAACGGGAAAAGGACCCGGGAGAGGGCCTCCTGAGAGAGTTGATGCAGGAAATAGCTCTGGTCCTTGCGGGTATCCCGCCCCTTGTAAAGGAGGTAGCGGCCGGTTTCCGGATCGTAGCGCACCCGGGCATAATGGCCGGTGGCCAGTTTTTCGGCCCCTAGACGGCGAACGGCCTCCAGAAGGAGCCCAAACTTTATCTCCCGGTTGCAGATTACGCAGGGGTTGGGGGTGAGGCCCCGGAGATAGGCCTCGCGGAAATAGCGGATGACCCGCTCCTCGAAGGCCTCCCGGAGGTCCAGCACCTCCAGGGGAAGGCCCAAGGCCTCGGCCAGCCGACGGGGTCTTTCAGAGGTATCTTCCGGAAGAAAGCGGGCGTGGACCAGAAGGACGGGGTGTTTACGGGAGAGTCGCCAGGCCGCATAGGCGCTGTCCACCCCCCCGGAGAGGGCCACGGCGATCATAGGGCTTCGCGCTCAAGGCGCACCTCCATGGCCCGGACCACACAGGCGGTCACACAGAGTTCACAGGCGCTACAGCGATCGGGGTCAAAGATTACCTCCATGGTCTCACGGTTGACCGAAAGGGCCCCGGTGGGACAGACGGCCGTACAGGAGCCGCAATGGATGCAGAGGTCCTCCCGGCGGCGAATTTCCTGCCCGATGGGCTTGACCTCCACCCCCAGATCCCGCAGATACTGGAGGCCCCGGGAGACGTTTTTGGGATGCCCGGAAAGTTCCATGACCATAATGCCCTCTTTTCCGGGCAGGATGGTGGCCTTGAGGATATTGAAGGAGAGGTCGAAGTCCTTGACCAGCCGCCAGACAATGGGCTGATCCACCACTTCGGCCGGGAAACGGAGCACCAGACCCCTCTTAAACATGGCTCTCCTCCTTGCGGACAGCCTCTTCGCACCACCTTAAACCCTCTCGGGCCATCTGCAAAGTGGGATCGAGAGCCAGGGCGTTTTCGAAAAAGCCCCGGGCCTCCTCCGGAAGGCCCATCTCCTTGAGACACCAGCCGATATTGGCTAGGTCCACCACCGAGGCCGGGTTGAGTTCCACGGCCCGGAAAAAGGCGGTAAGGGCCTCCTCGTATTCTCCTAGACGGAACCGGGCCCGGCCCACCAGGTTCCAGAGTTCGGGAAACTCCTCCCAGGAAAGCCCCTCTTCGGCAGCCCGGAGGGCCTCGGAAGGTTTCCCGGCCCGGAGAAGGGCCTCGGCCAGGTGGGCATAAACCGCCGGACGGTCCGCCGGCTCCGGGGAGAGCTCCAGGGCCCGTCGGAGCGCGGAGACCGCCCCCTCCCCTTCTCCCTCCTCGGAAAGGAGGCCTCCCAGATAGGCCCAGGTGTAATAGCGGGGCGGGGCTTCCTCCACCATGCGTCGCAGAAGGGGAAGGGCCCTCTCCCGCGGGAGATAAAGGGCCACCACCCGGGCCAGGTGATAGAGAGGGGAGATCCGGGTCCTTTCCCGGAAAAGGGCCCCGGGGATCACCGCGTAGACCGCGGGAAGTTCCAGCCGGGGGTGGGCGATATCCACCAGGTAGAGATGATAGCCCCGCTCACGAAGTTCGGAGGCCAGGCGAGCCAGCTCTTCCCGGTGGTCCGGGGCGGAAATATCCGGAAGCTCGGAGAGATCCATCTCCCCGGCCTTCTCCACCACATAGGAGGCCTCGGTGAGATCTCCAAACTTGGGAAGGGCACTTTCCAGGTACTTGCCCTCGGTATCAAAATCTCCGGCGAGCTGGGCGATCTCCGTGAGGGTGCGAATTAAAGCCCGCTCCGGAGTGGTTCCGGTACCGGAGGCATAGACGATCTCGCTGCGGTGGGGATAGGTGGAAGGATCCAGGGCCATGGCCGCCACCGTGGGAGCAGGCATCCCGTAGGTCATGTCCCGGATCCAGAGACGGATGCCCAAGCGCTCGAAACAGCGGCAGAGCCGGTCTCCCTCCCCGGCAATGGACTCCCTGCGGATCTCGGGCATGGGAGTTCTCAGGCGGTGGGAAAGGGCGGAAACGTGGCGTTCGATGAGTTCACAGGTGGCCTGGACCGCGGCCTCGGAATAGGTGTTTCCCGCGGCCGAGCCGTTATACTCGTAGAGGATCCAGAACCAAAAGAAGGGAAGGGCCCGGCGTCGCCCCTCGGCTACCGCAAGAGCCGGCGTAAACTGAAAGGGGACCTCCGGAAGAAGCCGCTCCACATAGGCCCGGCCCCGCATATCCCCTTCAGGATCGTCAAGGGACTCGAGGAGCTCGGCCGGACTCAGGGCCTCAGGCACCTGAGAGAGCGGCCGCAGGGGCTCGGCCTGCATCTTTTTTACGTAAGAAAAGAGGGAAAAACGCTCCACCAGTTCCATCAGGGCACTGGCCCGGGAAAGGATATCCGTGGCCCCCTTTCCCATCTGTTTGTAGTTCCCGGTGACCAGCTGGCCTTCCACGTCGTAAAGACTGATATAAACCGGAATTCCCAGACGCCCCTTGTCTATGCGCTTAAGCTCCCGGAAGACCTTAAGACCCGAGGCGGAAAGGCGCTCCTCCACCCAGGCGATAGTCTCCTCCGGATCCCGGCACTTGTCGGCGATTTTTTTGGGCGAAGGCTCTTCCCAGAGCCGGGATAGATACTGCCCCATCACATCCTCCTCCTAAAAATTCAAGAAAAAGCATACCTAAGGGAGGCGGGACTTCAAGAGGAAAGAAATTTTTCCACCAGACGAAAAATTTTTTCTTTTTCCTGGGGTTGAAACCAGTGGACCTCGGGGTCGGCCCGGAACCAGGTAAGCTGCCGCTTGGCGTAACGCCGGGTGTCCCTTTTCATGAGGCGCACGGCCTCCTCCCAGGGGAGTTTTCCGGTAAGATAGGCGATCATGTGCCGGTAGCCTATGGACTGAAGGGGTTTTAGCTCCGGAGAGAGGCCTCGGGAAAGAAGGCCGCGCACCTCCTCAAGCAGCCCCCGGGAGAGCATCTCCTCCACCCGGGCCTCCAGGCGCCGGTAGAGTTCCTCCCGGGGAAGGTAAAGGCCGATTTTTAAGGCCTGGAAACGGCTCTCCCGGAAGGCATGTTCCCGAGCCAGCGCGGAAAAGGGCCTCCCAGTGGCGTAAAAGACCTCCAGGGCCCGGAGCACCCGCACCCGATCGTGGGGATGAATGCGCCGGGCAGCCTCGGGATCCACCCGCGAAAGCTCGGCGTAAAGGGCGGAAAGGCCCGCTTTTTCCAGTCTTTGGCGCAGGGCCTCCCGGATCTCGCGGGGGACCTCCACCGGGAAAAGCCCGTGAAGGAGGGCCTTGAGGTAAAGGCCCGTGCCTCCGGCGAGCACCGGGAGTCTTCCCCGGGCCACGATCTCCCGGACAACCCTTTGGGCCTTTTCGGCGTAGGCCGCGGCGTTGAATTCCTCCCAGGGTTCGAGAAAATCAAAGAGGTGGTGGGGGACCCGGGAACGTTCCTCCGGCCCGGGCTTGGCGGTCCCAATGTCCAGTCCCCGGTAGACCTGCACCGAATCAAAATTGACCACCTCTCCGCCGAAGCGCTCGGCCAGCTCTATGGCCAGAGCGCTTTTGCCCACTCCGGTGGGCCCTACTACGGCCACCACCCGGGGCTTCTCACTTTCGGCCGAAACGGCGGTCGAGTTCATCCCGACTAAGGATAATCCATAGAGGGCGCCCGTGGGGACAGCGCTCCAGGCCTCGCCCCTTTACCGTGAGGAGAAGGCGGAGGGCCTCCTCCGGAGAAAGCCTCTCTCCAGCCCGGAGGGCCAGATGACAGGCCAGGCGGGCGGCCAACTCCTCCCGCAGTCTTTCCGGAGCCAGCCCCTCCTCCAGCACCTCCCGCAGGGCCTCCACCGCGGAAAGCCCCAGGCCCGCGGGCACCTTCTCCACCAGCACCTCCCGGGGCCCGGCCTCCCGCAGGGAAAAACCCAAGGCCGAAAGGTCTTCCTCAAGGGCCGCAAGTCTCTCCTGGGCCTCGGCCGAAAGCTCAAAGACCGCGGGAAAAAGAAGGGGTTCCGGGGCCTCGGAGCCGGAGAGAAGATCTTCATAAAGGATCCTTTCGTGGGCCGCATGGAAATCAAGGAGGAGGAGCCCCTCTTCCACCTCAAAAAGGAGATATTTTTCCCCCAGGGTCCCCAGATACCGGGGGCCGGGGGAGGGGACCTCCGAGAAAAAGAGCCTTCCTTCGGCCACCCGAGGTCTTTCCGCAGGCGGCCCGGAGGGAGGACCTGCGGAAAGGGGAAGATCTTCCTCCTCTGAGGGAGAATAGAACTTAAAGACCTGAGGCTTAAAGAGCCTTTCGGCCCAGCGCCGGAGGCGTCCGTAAAGTTCATGTTCATTGCGAAAGCGGACCTCCCATTTGGCGGGATGCACGTTCACGTCCACCAGGTGGGGCGGGAGGTAGAGGGCCAGGAGTCCGGCCGGGGCTCTTCCCGGGGGATAGACCCCGCGCAGGCCCTCCAAAAGGGCCGCCGCCAGGCCCCGGTCCCGCACCACGCGATCATTTACCAAAAAGTAAAGGTGCCTGGAGGTGGAGGGGGCCCTTTCGGGGGAAACCAGGAGAAACTCCGCCCGCAACTCTTTCTCCTCGAAAGTCTCCGCCCGCAAAGCCTCCTCCGGCACGGAAAGGATCCGGGAAAGAAGTCCTCGCCGGGAGCCCCCGGGAAAGAAAAAGAGGTCCCGGCCGGCCTGTCGCACGCGGAAGGAGGTCTGCGGACGGGCCAGAGCCGCAAGCCGCACCATCTCCACCACCCGAGAGGTCTCTGCCCGAGGACCCTTGAGAAAGGCTCGGCGGGCCGGAAGACGGGCAAAGAGATCTTCCACCACCACCGTGGTCCCGGTGGGAGCCCCACAGGGCCGAAAATCCTCTTCCTCTCCAAAGGCCACCCGGAGAAGCCAGCCTTCCTCTTGAGAAGGAGGACGGGAGACGAGGGTGAGTCTTGAGACCTGGGCCATGCTGTGGAGGGCCTCCCCTCGAAAGCCGTAAGTAGTGATCCGGGAAAGATCTTCCAGGGTGGAAATTTTACTGGTGGCGTGGGGTCGCCAGGAAAGCCGCAGGTCCTCGGGGCTCATTCCTTCTCCGTCGTCCACCACCTGGATCCTGCGGCGGCCCCCTTCCTCGAGTTCCACCCTCACCTGCCGGGCCCCGGCATCCAGGGCGTTTTCTACCAACTCCTTGACCACCGAGGCCGGGCGCTCCACCACCTCTCCCGCAGCAATGCGGGCACTGACTTCCTGGGGAAGGATACGAATGCGGGGCACAGATCAGGCCACCCGGGCCCGGGCCTTGGGCTGCGCAAAGACGATGCGTCCGGAAGGGGTCTGCAACAGACTGGTCACCACTACCTCCACCTCCTGGCCGATGAACTCTCGACCGCCTTCCACCACCACCATGGTCCCATCCGAAAGATAGCCCACCCCTTGATGCCGCTCCTTACCCTCCTTGATGATCTCCACCCGTAATTCCTCTCCGGGAGTGACCACCGGGCGCAGGGCCAGGGCTAATTCGTTGACATTTAAGACTTCCACTCCCTTGAGCCGGGCCACTTTATTGAGATTGTAGTCCGTAGTGATGAGCTTGGCCGAAAGCTCCCGGCAGAGCCTCACCAGCTTGGCATCGATGTCTCTGAGCCGCGGATAGTCCTGATCGATAAACCGCACCTCCACCTTGCCGGACTCCTGAATGCGACGCAAGTGGTCCAGCCCCCGGCGCCCCCTTTCCCGCCGGGCGTGCTCTCGACTGTCGGCCACCTGCTGGAGTTCCTGCAACACGAAATTGGGGATAATTAGCGGGCCCTCCACCCAACCGGTCTCACAGATATCGGCCAGGCGCCCGTCAATGATGGCGCTGGTGTCCACCACTTTGGGACACTCCCGCCGAGGAAATTTTTTGGAGACATAGGAGAAAGGATGGGTTAGCCCCTCTGGAAGGCGCAACTCCCGAAAGCGTCTTCCCCCGACCACCAGTCCCAGATAGCCCAACCCCAGGGCCAGCATGGTATAGAGAAAGGCCGTCCAGGGTCCCCGGGTAAAGACCTGGAAAAAAGAGGAGAGGAGTCGGGCCAGGGCCAAGCCGAGAAGTAACCCGATGGCCCCGCCTAGGATCTGGAGAAAAGGGAGCCTCCGGATGGCCCTTTCCAAAAGCAGGATAAGGAACCCCGCCAGGCCTCCTCCCAGAAAACCCAGCCAGGGCGAATAGACCCGACCTCCCTCAAAGGGGAAGTACCGCAGGACAAAAAAGCCCACAACGGCGGCCGAAAGGATCAAAAGGGCCGGTATCAGATACTTCCGCAAGATCTCCCTCAGCTAAGGGCCTTCCGGATCTTTTCCTCTACCTCTTCTTCTTTAAGACCTTCGGCCAGGGAAAGCTCCCGCACCAAGAGGCTGCGGGCCGTATCAAAAAGTTTGCGTTCTCCGTAAGAAAGGGGCTTGCTCTGGCGCACCAGGTGGAGATCCCGATAAACCCGGGCCACCTCAAAGATGGAACCACTCTTGATCTTTTCCATATATTCCCGGTAACGCCGATTCCAGGTCTGATGGTTAATGGAAACCTCTTTTTCGGAAAGGATCCGGTAAACCTCCTGGGCCTCCTCTCGGGAGATGACCTGTCTTAAGCCCACCCGCTCCGCACTGTCTTTGGGGACGAGGACCGTCATGTTGTTTTCGAGGATCCGCATCACGTAAAAGGTCCTCTCCTCCCCTCCGATGACCTTGTTTTCCACGGCCTCAATGACTCCCACGCCGTGGGCGGGATAAACCGCTACATCTCCAATGTTAAACATGGTCTCTCTCCCCCTTCCCAAAAATTCCGGCCCGGATTTCAAATAACATTTTTTAAAATTATACCCTAAATGGGCCGTCTTTTCAAAAGGGATTTCCCGGTGCTAGGATAAGAGGCATGCCCGGACCGCTAGAGATCGTAAAGCATCTTCCGCGCACCAATTGCGGGGAATGCGGACAGCCCTCCTGCCTGGCCTTTGCTGTGGCCCTTTCCGCCGGAAAGGTGCGCCCGGAGGCCTGTCCTTATTTTCCCGGGGATTTGGCCCGGGGTCTTTCCGGAAAGGTCCGGCCAGAGGTGGCGGATCAGACCCTGGCCATCCTGCGCGAGGTAAAGGCCGCCGTGCAGAAGATAGATCTTAAGGCCCGGGCCGAGGCCTTTGGAGGGCGCTTTGAGGGAGGACGCCTCCTTTTGGCCTACCTCGACGGAGAGGTAGCCCTGGACGCCGAGAAGGCCGAGCGCCTGGACGGCGAGTCCCTCGATCCCCGGGATCAAATCCTCCTCTACAATTACGTACGCTTTGGGCGGGGCACTCCCCTTTCCGGGAAATTCGTGGGCCTGGAGGCCTTTCCTCATTCGGTCTCCAAGGTGGCCACCCTGCGCCGCTATGCCGAAGAACCCCTGGCCCGGGCCCTGGAAACGCAGGAAGAAAGACTGCGCGAGGCCCTTTCCCGCTTCCGGATCCGGAAACTTGAAGAAAGGGCGGATCTGGCCGTAGAGGTGTGGGTGCTTCCCCGGGTGCCCCTGCGGATCCATTTCTGGCGCGGAGAGGCCGAAGAGGGCCTTCCCGGGGAGGTCAAAATCCTTTACGATCAGCAGGCCCCGGAATACCTGGACCTGGAATCCCTGGTCTTCTGTGCCGAAAGGCTTGTAGAACGCTGGCTGGAGATGGCGGGGCTTTCGGATGCTTTTTAAGCTGGCCCACGGATGCCCTAATTGCGGAGGAGAGATCGCGGACCAGAGGCTCCTTTCCGGCCTTCCCTGCGAGGTCTGCCTTCCAGAGGGCCAAGATCCCTGCCGCCTCGAAGGAGAAAAACTCCGGGGACTTGCGCCTTACTGTCGGGCCCTGGAGGAAAGCGCCCGTTTCCGGAAACTCTTTGAGAGGGCTGTAGGGCATCCCCCCTCGGGACTGCAGGAGACCTGGGCCAAGCGTCTTTTCCTGGGAGAATCTTTTGCCATCGTGGCCCCTACGGGTTCAGGGAAGACCACCTTCGGCTTACTTGCGGCCCTTTTGGCCCCGGGCCGGGCCCTGGTCCTGGTCCCCACCCGGCTCCTTTGCGAACAATTGGGGGAAAGGCTGGCCACCTTTGCCGAGGGCCTGGGCCTTTCCCGGAGGATCCTGACCTGGCGCGGCCGCAAAAAGGACCGAGAGGATTTTTCCTCTGGCCAGTTCGACCTCCTGGTGGCCACCGCGGCTTTCATGTACCAACACCTGGAAGAGTTGATCCCCCTTGCCTTCCGCCTGGTCTTCGTAGATGATGTAGACGCCTTCCTTAAGCGCTCCCGCCAGGTGGAAGGGCTTTTCCGTCTCCTCGGATTTTCGGAAAAAGAGATTGCTCTGGCCCTGAAAAGCCGCAAGACTGAGGAAGATTACGAAAGACTGCGGAAGATCCGGGAGAAGTCGGGGCGGGGACAGCTTCTTATTTCTTCGGCCACCCTTAAGCCCCGCACCAGCCGGGTGCTCCTTTTTCAACATCTCCTGGGCTTTGAGATCCAGCGGGCAGTCTCTACCCTTAGAAATATCTATGATCTTTACGAGAGTGTTCCCCAAGAGGCCCTTCTCGAAAGGCTTCTTGAGATCCTCCCCCGGCTAGGCCCCGGAGGGCTGGTCTTTCTTTCCGAAGAGTTTGGAAGGGATCGGGTGGAGGAGGTGACCGAATGCTTACGGAAGCGGGGCCTCACGGCCGTATCCTACCTTGAGACTAGCCCCCAGGAACTCATGGAGGGGTTGAGGGAAGGACGCTACGAGGTGGCCGTGGGCCTGGCCCACCTGGCTAACCCCCTGGTCCGGGGGCTCGATCTTCCGGAGGTCCTACGCTACGCCGTCTTTGTAGGGGTCCCCCGGCACCTCTTTCCCCTGAAACTGGAGGCCTCTCCCTCTAGGCTCCACAGCCTCCTTGCGGCCCTTCTGCCTCTCTTTGAAGGGGAAGAAGAACTCCGGGCCTTGGCCCATCTGCGCTGGCTGCGGCGCTATCTCTCCTTGCGTCCGGAGGATCTTTCCCGCTATCCCCGGGTAGCCGCGCGCCTGGAAGAGATACGGGCCTTTTTGGAGGCCAAACTCTCCGAGTCCTCCTTTCGGCAAAAACTGGCCACCTCGGAGGAGGTCTTCCTAGAGGAGCGGGAGGGGGAGCTTTTCGTAGTGGTGGGAGATGCCGCAACCTATCTTCAGGCCTCCGGGAGGGTCTCGCGCCTTTCGGTACGAGGGGTCCTTCCGGGTCTTTCCCTGGTCCTGGTGGATCATCCCCGGGCCTTCGCCAGCCTTCGGAGACGGCTGGCCTTCTATTTGGGAGAGAGCCCTCCCTTCCGGGAAGTCTCAGAGGTGGACCTGGAAGGGATCCTCCGGGAGATTACCGAGACCCGTCGGGGGCTTTCCCAAGGCAAACTCCCCCGCTACCGCACCACGCTTCTGGTGGTGGAAAGTCCGCACAAGGCCCGCACCATCGCCTCTTTCTGGGGGCGGCCCAGTCAGCGCCGTTTGGGCCGGGTGACCGTCTATGAGATCCCGGCCGAAGATCGCCTTCTTATGGTCACCGCCTCTCTGGGACACGTCTTCAACCTCTCGCGTCGTCGGGGAATCTTTGGGGTCCTCCCCCTCAACGACCACTACGTGCCCCTTTTTGACACCATCAAGCGCTGTGAGACCACCGGAGAAGAATTGGTGGACCCGGAAGAGGTCCAAGAGCGCTGCCCCGAAGGGCGAGTCTATGACAAGGGGGAGATCCTGGCGGCCCTGGCCCGTCTGGCCTTTACCGCGGACGAGGTCCTGGTGGGCTCGGACCCGGACGCCGAGGGGGAAAAGATCGCCTACGATCTCCTCCTGAGTCTGCGCCCCTTTCAGAAAAGAATCCAGCGCCTAGAATTTCACGAGGTCACCTTCCGGGCCCTTCGGGAGGCCTTAGCCCAACCCCGGGATTTTGATCTGGCGCGGGTGCGGGCCCAGCTGGCCCGAAGAGTGGCGGACCGCTGGGTGGGCTTTGCCCTCTCCCGCTTTCTCTGGTCGGTCTTTAATCGCCGGGGGCTTTCCGCGGGGCGGGTGCAGACCCCGGTGCTGGGCTGGGTTATCGAAAGGGCCCGGGAGGCGGCCCGCAAGCGCTACCGCTTAAGTTTCCGCCTCGGGGGAAGAACCTTCGGGGTGGAAGTGGAAAATCGACGCCGAGCCAAAAATCTTCTTAAGGCCCTAGAGGAAGGGCGCCTTTCTTTCCAGATCGTCCGTGAAGAGGAGGAAGAATGGCCGGCTCCGCCCCCCTTCACCACCGATGCCGTGCTGGAGGAGGCCCATCATCGCCTGGGGCTTTCCAGTCGGCACACCATGCAACTCCTCCAGCAACTCTTTGAAAACGGGCTCATTACCTATCACCGCACGGATTCCACCCGGGTCTCGGAGGTAGGGCGCTTTCAGGTGGCCCGCCCTTATATCGAAGCCACCCTAGGGGAGGAATTCTTTCAACCCCGGGGCTGGGGTGAAGGCGGGGCCCACGAGGCCATAAGACCCACCCGCCCCTGGGACCTCCGGGAGGTCCGCTCCCGCCTGGCCCTGGGGCTCCTCCATCTCGAAGAAGAAAGGGAGATCTTGCGCCTTTACGATCTCATTTTTCGGCGTTTCATGGCCAGCCAGTGTCGCAATCCCCGCCTGAAAGTAGCGGTCCTCCGTTTCCGCCTCGAGGACCTGGAGTGGGAAGACCGGGCTCCGGTGGCCCTCCTGGTCTCCGGACACGAAAATTTCTGGGAAAGACCGGTGCTTTTTAGGCCTGAAGAGGCCCGGCCAGAAGCCCCGCGCCTTCTTTCCGTTCCGGAAAAACCTCTCTTTACCGAAGGCACCCTGATCCAGGAAATGAAACGCCGGGGTCTGGGAAGGCCCTCCACCTATGCCGAGATCGTCTCTACGCTCCTTTCCCGGGGCTACGTAAAGGCCGTGGCCGGAGGACGGCTCATCCCCACTCACCTGGGCCGAGAGGTCTATAGCGTGCTTTCCCAGAATTTTCCCCATTATGTCTCCGAGGAATTCACCCGGGAACTCGAGGCCCTCATGGATCGCATCGAGGAGGGACAGGATGACTGGGAAAGGGTCTGTCGGGAACTGGAAGACCTGGCCCGCCGGTTTGCCTAAGGGCCTTTTTCTCCTGGGCCTCCTTTTGCTCTGCGGCTGTGGGCTCAAGGCCCGAACCCTAAAGGAATCTTCCCTTTCCTTTAATCGAGCCCTTTCAGAGGCCCTCTCCGAACAGTTGCTCCTTAACCTGGTGCGCCTGCGCTATGGGGAACCTCCGGTCTTCCTTCAGGTAACCAGTATCTCCACCCAGTACGGCTTTTCTGGGGAGGCCTCTGTAGGTACGGATATTGAGGAGGCCTATCCCGACACTTACCATCTAGGGCTGGGTTTTTCTTACGCGCTACGGCCCACCTTCACCTTTGCCCCTCTCCAGGGCAAGGAATTCGCCCGGAGGCTCCTTTCACCCATTCCGGTAGAACACGTAGTCCTCCTCCTTAACTCCGGCTGGCGGGCCGATCGGGTGCTCCGGCTCTGCGTCCAGCGTTTGAACCACCTGGAAAATGCCCCCACCGCCTCCGGCCCTACTCCCACAGAGGCTCCCCGGTTTAGAAAGTTCTTGCAAGCGGTCTCCTTACTGGAAAAATTACGCGAAGCGGGAAAGATCCAGTTTTCTTTTGCGCAGGAAAAAGGCAGATTACTTCCGGTGTTGAAGGTGGCCCCTGAAGCCCGAAAACTTCCTACCCTTCAAACTGTTAGAAATCTCTTAGGCCTTCCACCTGCAGAGAGGTATTATCTCCTGGGACCGGGGACCGCCCTGGGATCTTCAGGAATACGGCTGGAGACCCGCTCCCTTATCGGGGTCCTTTTCTATCTCTCAAACGGGATAGAGGTTCCCGAAGAAGATCTTTCCTCGGGAAAACTACCCTTAACTCGTAATCCCGACGGCTCGCCCTTTTCCTGGGCGGAGGTCCTCGGTGATATCTTCCGGATAAAGACCTCGAGGTCCCTTCCTGAGGGGGCCCTTATTGCCGTACGTCATCGGGGATTCTGGTTCTATATCTCCGACCGCGACTTTTCTACCAAGAGCACCTTTATCCTTTTGGGACAGCTCTTCGCTCTGGAGGCCTCCCGAGAGGGCGGCCCGGCCCCGCTCCTTACTCTTCCGATAGGGAAATAGCCGAACGCCCTAGGTAGAAGTTGAGCCAGGAGGAAGTACGAAAGAGGCTCCAGTTGCGCGGAGGGAGTTCCTCTTCCAAGAAGACCTTACGGCGCTCTTCAGGAGAAAGCCTTTCATAGGCCCGTACATAGACACACCGCCGAAGACCGGGATAGACCTCGCACCAGCGGTCGCGGCTGCCCCCGCAGGGGCCGTTAAGGAGATATTTGGCACATTGGCTCTGAGGGCAGAGAAAGGCCAGACGGGGGAGGGTACAGTCGCCGCACTCCTGGCATTCGAAAAGGACCTTTTTGATCCAATACTCCAGACGGGTAAATAGGTGCTCCCCCCGACTTCCCGAGATCCGGTGGGCCAAGGCCCGGAGGGGACGAACCAGAGGCCCCTTGCGGGCAAAAAAGAGGCCGTGGGCGGCCCGGGAAAGGAGATAGACCGGAGAGCGCCTGCGGGCCGGCGAAAGGGGGCGTCTTTCCGGAAGGTTGAGACCGCTTTCGGGATCCCTTGGATAGAGAAAAAAGGCCTTCTCCGGGGCCCCGGCAAATTCTGAAAGAAACTCCCGCCATCGGGGACGGTATTCCTCGTAGAGGGAAAGGAGCCGGCGGGCGGCCTCCAGCTCGAGCGGGGCCCCACAGAGGTGGACCCCCCGGTAACCCAGGCCCCGACAGACGGCCATGAGCCGGGCCGCGCGCTCCAAGGCCTCGGCCCGGGCCTCTTCTTCGGAAAGCCCTTGAAGTCGGCGGTAAAGCCCCTCCGGAACGGTGATCCCGGGCACCGCCCCCCGATAGAGGATGCGGGCCAGCCGTCGGTCCATGACCAGGATTCCCGCAAGCACCGGAAAATCGGCCTGTCCCTCCTCCTTAAGAAAAAAGAGGAGTTCCTGGTATTTGCGGGCCGAAAAGCCCACCTGAGTGATGGCAAAGGCCGCCCCGGCCCGGATCTTTTTGAGGAGTTTCCAGTACTGAAGGAGGGTCTCGGCCTCGGTCCATTTAAAGGGATTGACCACACAGCCCGGAAAAAGGGGGACCGGCGGCAGGGTCACCCCTCCTCCGGGGACCTCAGGGGGTAGCCGATAACCCCTGCGCATCTCCGAAATCAGACGGAGAAGCTGCACGGAATCCAGATCGAAGACCGGCTTGGCCCGGCCCCGATACCCGTAGCGCGGGTAATCTCCGGTGATCACCAGGAGGGTCCGCAACCCCTCCCGGTCCAGGGCCAGGAGATCGCTTTCAATAACGTTGCGGTTTTTGTCCTTGCAGGAAAAGTGGATGATGGGCTCGTGCCCCAAGCGTTTGAGTTCCCGACCCAAGGCCTCCGGAGCCAGGGCCGGGTGTCCCCCGGCATTGTCCGTAATGGAAAGCGCGTCAAAGAGTCCCTCTCCCGCCACCTCCTCGGCAAACCGCATGATATCCCGAAAGTGCCGGGTGCGGGTGCTCCGGCCGGGCACCAGTTCAAAGGTGATCACAAAGTCTTTCTTTTGTAAGATCTCCGCAAATCGGCTCATTTTATCGGGCCAAGCCCAGATTCTTGAGCTTGCGGTGGAGATAACTCCGGCGAAGACCAATGGCCTCGGCCATCCGGGAGATATTACCTCCGAATTCCTCCAGTTTGCGCCGCAAGAATTCCCTTTCAAAACTCTCACGAGCCGCCTTAAAGTCCGAAAGCCGGAACCACTCCGGAATTTCCTGGGCAGGGGCCCCCTTTTCGGCATAATCCAGAAATTCCCGGGGAAGGTCATTGAGGGTAATCTCCTCCCCGGGGCAGATAATGACCAGACGTTCGATGAGATTGCGAAGCTCCCGGACATTTCCCGGCCAGGGATAGCGTTTGAGGGCCTCAAGTACCTCCGGGGAAACCGTCTTGCGCCCGAGGCCGCTGTGCCGGGAAAGCTCGTCCAGGAATTCTTCCACCAGGAGGGGGATATCCTCTGGACGCTCCCTCAGGGGAGGAATCACGATGGGGACCACGTTTAATCGAAAATAGAGATCCTCCCGGAAGCGGCCGGCCTCAATCTCCGCTCGCAGATCCTTGTTGGTGGCAGCAATGAGGCGCACGTCCACCTCTATGGGCCGGTCACCCCCCACTCGTTCAAATCTCCTCTCCTGGATGACCCGCAGGACCTTGGCCTGGGCCGAAAGACTCATGTCCCCCACTTCGTCCAGGAAGAGGGTCCCCCTGTGGGCCTGGTCAAATTTCCCGCGGCGGGCCTGCGTGGCCCCGGTAAAGGCCCCGCGCTCGTGACCGAAAAGTTCGCTCTCGATAAGGGTTTCTGGAATGGCGGCGCAATTTACCTCCACAAAGGGTCCGGAGGCCCGGGAGGAAAGGCGGTGGATCATGCGGGCAGCCACCTCCTTGCCTACCCCGGACTCCCCCTGAATAAGGACTGTGGCCTCGGTAGGAGCCACCCGGGCGATCAGGGCCCGCACCTCACGGATGGCCAAAGATTCTCCCGTAAGGCCCGGCTCCCGCAACCGGGCCCGAAGACGAAGATTTTCCTCCTCCAGGGCCCGCACCTTGAGGGCCTTTTCCACCGAGACCACCACCCGGTCGTAGGAAAGGGGCTTTTCCAGGAAGTCAAAGGCCCCGAGCTTTACCGCCTTGACCGCCATCTCAATATTCCCGTGGCCGGAGATCATGATCACCGGAAGGGTGGGTTGGGTTTCCCGCAGGCGGCGCAGGACCTCAAGGCCATCTATTCCGGGAAGCCAGACATCAAGGAGGACCAGATCCGGAGGGTTTTCCTGGGCCAGCCGCAGGGCCTCCTCCCCGCTTTCCACACAATGCACGCGATAGCCCTCATCCTCCAGGATATCCCGGAGGCTTTCCAGGATGCTCCTTTCGTCATCTACCACCAGGATTTCAGGCATGGCTCCGCCGATAGGGCAAGCGAATCACGAATCGGGCCCCTCGGGGCTTGCGGTCCTCGGCCCGGATCTCTCCTCCGTGCCCCTCCACAATGGAATTTACGATGGCCAGCCCCAGCCCCGTGCTCCCCTTTCCGGAGGCGTAGGGTTCAAAAAGTCGCTCCCGGATCTCCGGAGGGATCCCCGGGCCGTCATCTTCCACCACAATCTCTACCCAGTCCCCTTGGGCCTGGACCGAAACCGCAATCTCTCCCCGCCCCTTCATGGCCGCCAGGGCATTATCAAAAAGATTGAGAAAGATACGCTTTACCTGCTCGCGGTCAAAGAAGAAGGGTTCCAGGGCCCCGATCTCCGCCCGGAAACGGACCTCCCGATGGGCCTCATGATAGAGGTCCACCACTTCCTGGAGGACCTGGGAAAGATCGTGTCTTTCCAGTTTAAGTCCCGGAAGCCGCGCAAAGGCCGAAAACTCGTTTACCAGGTGCTTAAGTTCCTCCACCTGGGTCTCAATGGTACCGGTACACCGGGCCAGGATCTTCCGCTCCTCCGGAGGGAGCTTTTCTTCCAGGCGACGGCGCAGGCGCTGGGCCGACAGTTGGATGGGGGTGAGGGGATTCTTGACCTCGTGGGCGATGCGCCGGGCTACCTCGCGCCAGGCCGCCAGTCTCTCCATGCGTTCCTTCTCCGTGAGGTCTTCCAGGATGAAAAGATAGCCCGGGAAGGCCTCTTCCGGAAGGCGGCTGGCCGTAACCCCCAGGACCAGGGTCTTTTCTCCCCGAAAAAGGCGCAGGGGTTGACTTAAGGGCTCGCCTCGGGGGAGCCTCTCCCGTAGATCTTTTAGGGCCTGATAGATCTCCGGGGGCAGGACCTCCGAAAGAGGCCGCCCTACGGCTTGCGGAGGAAGCTCCAGGAGTTCGCAGGCCCGCTGGTTGGCCAGGGTGAGTCTTTCCTGTCTGTCCACGGCCAGCACCCCGGCGGTAATATGGGCCAGAATGGTCTCCAGATAGGCCGTACGCCGCTCTAGCTCCGCGTTGGCCTCGGAAAGGGCCCGGGCGCTTTCTTCAATCTTTTCCCGATAGGCCTTAAGTTCCTCGGCCATGCGCCGGAAGGCCCGCACCAGGACCCCTACCTCGTCCGGCGCCTCCTCGGGGAGATGGACCTCGAAGTCCCGGGCCGCCAGACGCTCCGCCGCCAGGGTCAACTCCTGAAGGGGCTCGGTGAGCCTGCGGGCAAAACGCATTCCGAACCAGACCCCCACGAAAATGGTAAGAAGGGTCACCAAAAGGAGAAGGAGCAAAAGGGAGGTCTTGAGCGGGGCCCGCAGGAATTTGAGTTGCTGATAAAGACCCACACCGGAGCTGATGTCCTTGAGGAGTTTTTCCAGGCCGGGATCCAAAAGGACCCCTCCGGCCAGGATCACCGGACGGCCCCCTCTGAGGCTGGCCGGGAGAAAGACCCGCAGAAGAACCGCCCCGCGGACCGCACTGGTCTCCGAGACCGGGGACTTTTCGGCCAGGAGTTGCTGGAGAAGGGAGGGGGGAATCCCCAGGATATTGGCCCGCACCTCACGGGAATAGGAGCGCCCGATGAGCCGGCCCTTAAGATCATAGACCTCCAAGGTGTCCAGCTCGAGACCTTTGCGGTGGGTTCGGAAGAATCTTCCCGAAAGCCGGGAGGTCTCGGCTAAGATCTCGGAAAACTTCTGGAGCTTAAGAAGGACCTCCCTTTCTCGATCCTGATAATAGGCCCGGGCCTCAAAGAGGGCCTTTTCCAGTTGTTGATCCAAATTGCTCCCGAACCAGTACTCCAGGCTGGTCTCAATAAAGCGGTGGGAGACGGTAAAAAGGACCAGGGCCGGGATAAAACTAAGGATAAGGAAGGAAAGAGTAAGTTTGAGGCGCAGACTTCGGGAAAGCCGCCCGGCCCGGGCCTCCAGCACGGTCTTAAGGAGGTTACGCAACATGAGATAGAGCACGAGGAGCAGTAAAATGAGATTGACCTGGATGAGGATGAAGATGAGGAGATTTTGTCCGGTAAAGGGCGGGGGGAAGAGCTGAAAGACCTGGAATTCCACCAGGACCAGCCCCAAAAAGAGGAGAAACCCCAAAAAGAGGAAAACTAACTCCCGTTTTCGACGCCGACGCTCCTCGGCCAGGGGATTCATGGGGTAAACACCAAAGATTGCCAGGGGGATTCCAGGGTCTCTCCCCTAAAAAGGAGGACCCGCAGGAGTCGTTGGGGGAAGCTTACGCGGGTGAACTTGCGAATGCGCACCCGGAGGCTCACCCGGTAGCGCCTTCCGGCCTCAAAACGGTTGAGGGGAAGAAGGGGTACCCCCTCGAGGGAAGAGGCTAGGGCCAAGGCCTGTCGAAAGGAAGGGGCCCGATAGGGGGCCGCAGAGGCCCCCACGGTATGCACGAAATAGAGGTTTTTAACCGGATCGTAATAGACCGTGCGTACAATCTCTTGCGCCAGGAGGGTTTCGTCCCGCAGAAAGCGCCGCAGGCGCTTGATCTCCACCTCATAGGTAAAGCTCAGCCCCAGACCGTGTCTCATGGCCTCTTTGAGATCGGCCTCCGGGAGATCCTCCACATAGGCGTAAAGGAGGAGGTAGTCCTGGTAAGGGGCCACGCTGAAGTCCCGGAGGCGAAGGGCTTCCGCGGGAGAGGCCATCAAGACCAAAAGTAGAAACAGGGCCAGAGGCCTCAAGGGATCTCCTTGAGGATGAAGGTTTCCAGAGGCTTACGCCCGGCCCGCTTGCGCCGGTCGTTAGGATAACCCAGGGCCACCACCGCCGCCAGTTCCAATCCCTCAGGAAGCCCCAAGACCTCCCGCACCCGGTCGGCATTCTTGAGGATCTCCCCCAGCCACACCCCACCTAATCCCAGGGCATGGGCCGCCAGCAACATGTTTTGCAGACAGGCCCCGGCAGACTGGTGATCCTTGATCTGGTGGTACATTACCGCCTGATCCAGAAAGACCGCAATGACCACCGGAGCCCGGCGAATGATCTCTCCGTAACGGGTAAGTTCGGCCAGTTTTTCCCGGACTTCGGCGTTCCAGACGATCACAAAACGCCAGGGCTGGTTGTTGAGTCCCGAGGGGGCCCAGATCCCGGCCCGCAGAACCTCAAGGATCAACTCCCGCGGCGGGACTTCTTGGGTGTATTCCCGCACACTTCTTCGGCTATAAATGGCCTCAAGAACGGGATGGGCGCGCCCTTTCTCCCCGCTCATTTTCCTCCTCCCAGGTCCTTTTTTCTCGCCAGACCCTTTCCCGGATACGCCGCAAAAGATTGCGGTCTTCTAGATAAGCCAGCGGTCCTTCCTCACCCCTTACCCGCAGGGCCAGACCGGCGGCCAGGCGCCCTACATTGATGGCGTCCATCACCGCCCGATCATCAAAGAGGGCCTCCTGGCCCCGATGGGAATAGGCGTGAGCCCAAGGAGGGACCATGGCCCCCATGGCGTTGAGCACCGTAAGAAGGTAGGCCCCGGCCAGGGTGGCCCCGGCATCCGCCCCCACGGTAATCACCCCCACAGACTTACCTTCCACATAGCTGGGCTCCCCGAAGGCCACCATGTTTTCCAGGGCGGTCATGCGATCGATGAGGATCTTGAGAGGCCCCGAAGGGGCATACCAGTAAACCGGGGTGGCAAAGATATAGACCTCGGCTTCCCGGAGTTGCTCGAGGATCTTGCGGCCCTCATCTTCGAAGATACAGGGATAGCGACAGGTGGGTTCTTCGTCCTGCACACACCCCGCACAGGGCTCGATCCTTTTTCCATAGACCTCCACCAGTTCCACCCGGCACCCCAGTTCCTCCGCGGCATAAAGGGCACACCGCAGAAGACTTCCTGAGCCCCCGAAAGGATGCGGAGAACCCAGGATCCCCAGGACCTTAATCATGCAGGACCTCCGTAAGCCAGAATCGCGGAAGCACAAAGGAGGCCGCCTGAAGTTCCGGAGTGTAGTAACGGGTCTCGGGAAGGCCCTTACGCCGACGCACGGTGGGATCCAGGGGGGAGCGCAGGACAAAGGCGTTGTCTCCCCCGAAGGAGGGAATATTGGCCCGGTAACAGTAGGTTTCCGGACCATAGACCTTTCGGAAGACCCGATAGGAAGACCCGAGGATATTCTTCATGGTGAAAGGGGTGGCGGCCTGCTGCACGATGAGTCCCTCCGGGGCCAGCCTCTTGAGGAGACTATGGAATTCTTCTCCGAAAAGGGAATGCGAGAGTTCCAGGGTATGTTCGGTGACCGAGACATCCGGATCGGTGGAATCAATAATGATCAGGTCAAAGGTTTCTCCTCTTTCCACCATCTCCTTTACCAGTTTAAAGGCATCTACGGTAAAGAGTTTGAGACGAGGATCCTCTGGATTTTCGGGAAGGAGCTGGGGAAAATAGCGGCGCACTACCTCCGGCACCCGGGGATCGATGTCCGCGATGATAACCTCTTCCACCTCCGGGTACTTAAGGACCTCCCGGGCCGCCCCGTAGTCTCCCCCTCCACAGATGAGAACCCGACGGAGGCGACCTTCGGGCAGAGCCTGAGCCGGAATGTGCACCAAGGCCTCGTGATAGATAAATTCATCCCGGGAGGTGAACTGCGCGGTTCCGTTAATGAAAAGGACCCGTCCCCAGAAGGGATTCTCAAAGACCATCAGGGCCTGCTCTCCGCCTTCCTCGTAGATGACAAAGCCTTCGTAAAGATAACTATAGCCTCTCTGGACCGGCTCCCCCAAAAGGATCTTCGGGCCCGGCCCCTCCGTGGGAAGGGTATCTTCCATGATGGACATCCGGGGGCCTCCTCCAGACGATCTTGCTTCATAATTACAGGAAAGTGTTTCCCTTGCCAAGGCAAAGGAGTGCGGTTAAAATTGGGATGGTGCGCCCGTAGCTCAATCGGATAGAGCATTGGACTACGAATCCAAAGGTTGGAGGTTCGAGTCCTCCCGGGCGCGCCAATTTTTCCGGCCTGCGGTGGGTTGCCTACCTGACCTTGTGTCTAGACATCGTCAAAATTTTGGTATACACAAACTTTGATACCTAATTTTCCAGGAATATCCGGTGAGATTAGCGGTTGTTTTAGGGACGCGGCCGGAAGGAATCAAGCTCGCTCCGGTTATCCGGGCCCTAAAAGAGATAGGCGAAGTTTGGGTCCTAGAGACCGGTCAGCACCCGATCTCTTGGCAGATGTCCTGAAATTCTTTGCTATTAAGAGGTGCAGAAAATGTATGACATGAAAGAATTTTTGTGGTAGTCTTCCCTATGAAAGACGCTCGCTATTTATCCCCAAAAGCTCAAGAAGCCATAAGACTTAGAGCCGTCCGAGCTGTCCTCAATGGCCAGTCTCAAACCCAGGTGGCTCAAACTTTTGGTGTGGCCAGAGGGACCATTTCAAGATGGCTCAAAATCTATCGGGAAAAAGGCGAAGAAGCCCCTTTTGGCCAAACCTCGCGGACGACCTAAGGGAGGAAAGCTTAAGGGTTGGCAGGCGGCGCTGATTTGCAATCTCATAAGGGACAGATGTCCAGACCAGATGAAGCTTCCCTTTGCTCTTTGGACTAGAGAGGCTGTGGGGCAGCTCATAGAGAGGAAGTTTGGGATCAAGCTATCGGTATGGACGGTAGGGCGGTATTTGAGGCGGTGGGGCTTTACGCCGCAGAAGCCTTTGAAGCGGGCCTATGAGCAGAATCCTAAGGAAGTAAAGGCGTGGCTTGAGGAGGAATATCCACGGATCAAGCAGAAGGCCCGAGAGGAAGGAGCGGAGATTTACTGGGGAGACGAGACAGGGATCAGGTCTGACCATCAGGCAGGAAGGAGTTGGGCCCCTAAGGGGGAAACACCGGTGGTGGAAGTAAGCGGCAAGCGATTTCAGTTCAACATGATATCGGCCATAAGCAACCGAGGGAAGATGAAATTCATGATTTTTGGGGAGCGGTTTAATGCGGAGATATTTATCGAATTTTTACGAAGACTCATAAGATCCAACGAAAAAAGAAAGATATTTCTGATAGTTGACAATCATAGGGTACATCATGCGAAGAAGGTGTCAAAGTGGGTGAGTAGACATAAAGAAGAGATAGAGATTTTCTTTTTACCGAAATACAGTCCGGAGCTGAATCCGGATGAATATCTGAATCAAGACGTGAAGACAAACGCAGTGGGAAGGAGGAGGTCCCGGACGAAAGAAGAATTGATGGGCAACGTGAGGAGCTATTTGATGAGCACGCAAAGGCAGCCAGAGATAGTGAAGAGTTACTTCCGTGCTCCGGCAGTCAGATATGCCATGTAATGTCACACATTAATTGCTCGGATTAATAATAGAGGGTGGAACATGAACGGGGTTCGGGACTCTCACAATCATTTAGATTGCTCGGTGCTTTCGCATTCGCCTAACAAGCAGGTATCTGGCTTCGCTATGCTCCGCCCAAATCCTGACTTAGGATGGACTTCGGATACCCGCCCGACGTTATCGGAGATCCCTAAAATAGGAGGTGAGAAAAATGCTTAAAGAAACATTAGAAACAGTTGTTGAGAGAGTGAAGAAATATCGCTCTTTTTATGAACAAAACGAAATGGCAGTTAGAGATCAAATAGTAAATCCCATATTAAGAGCTTTGGGGTGGAATCCTGAGAATCCTGAAGAAGTACAACCGAATATTTCCACCGAAGAAGGAGTCCCTGATTACTCTCTTATAAAGGACGGCAACAAAGTTCTATTCATTGAAGCAAAGAAATTATCGGTAGATATAGAACAAAAGGATGTTATTCGCCAGCTTGCAAAATATTGCTTTGGTGAAGGAATGAAATATGGAGTTCTAACTAATGGAGCTATTTGGATACTTTTCAGGGCTTTTCAAGAAGGAACTACAATGTCTGAGAGAATAGCTTGGAAAACGGATATTGAAAGTGATGAATTAACTGCAAGCATAAGAAAATTGGGCACAATTTCGAAAGATAATATTGATAATATCGAGAGACTCTTAAAGAAACTCCAAATATTGGATGAAATTTGGCAATCTTTAGTGGACGAACCAGAAGAAATTATCAAGGGGCTAATTCCTGTTTTTGAGAAATTAATTAAAGAAGGGTATCCTGACTATGAATTTGAGCCTATGGAAATTGAGGATTTTCTCAAAGAGAGGATTAAAGAATTGATTACTCCAACAGAAGAAGCAGGAGAATATGTTCCTTTACCAGAGCCACCCCCATGGGAAGGAGGGCGACCAAGAAAAATGAAGATAGGTAGCGATATTTTTGAGATTAGGAATTCTTACGAAATATTAACAAATACTGCAGAATGGCTTATACGGAAAGGAAAATTAAAAAGAAGCGATTGCCCAATACCAATTGGAAGAAAGCGCCATTTAATAAATACAGAACCTAAGCACAGGTATGGAGATAGTTTTAGAGCACCAAAACGATTATCCAACGGACTATATATCGAGGTACATTACAGCACTGCAGGTTGTATAAATAATGCTAGACGACTTCTTGAAAAATTTGGTTTCAAAGGTGATATGTTGGAGGTACATTGATGATATGCGGGACTTCCGATAACAGCGAACGTACGGCTACGCTTCGCCCAAATTCAGCCTTACGGCTGGACTTCGTATGTCCGCAAAACCTTGTCCGAAATCTAGCTAATGGCTTTAAGGATTAAATATGAAGAAGATTAATAAAAAAGGTGAAACTTATGCTAAACGAAGCAGAAACAAGGGCTAAACTAATAGACCCAAAATTACATGAATCGGGATGGTCGGAAGAGTTAATACAGCGTGAGTTAAAAATAACCGAAGGCAGAATAATAGACGAATACGGAAACAGAAAAGAAGGGGTGAAACCAGATTACATCTTGTTCTTAGAAAGATATTTTCCAATAGCAATTGTTGAAGCAAAGGATGAATCAAAACATCATGCAGCAGGAATGCAACAGGCAAAAAGATATGCAGAAATGCTAAATGTTCCATTTGCTTACTCAACAAACGGGCATAAGATAGAAGAATACGATTTTATAACAAAACAGCAAAGGACACTTGATAAATTTCCTTCTCCACAAGAACTCTGGGAAAGATATTCATTATGGAAGTTTAATAAAACTTTACCCTTTAACAAGGAGGAAAATCCCCTCCTATATCCCTATAAAATCGTCCGAAACAAAACTCCAAGGTATTATCAAATTGCCGCGGTAAAGAATGTTATTGAAGCCTTTTTGAACGGAAAAAAGCGCATTTTACTCACAATGGCTACAGGAACCGGTAAAACGGAGATTGCCTTCTGGATTACATGGAAACTATATCATACTCATAAAGTTCGTAGAGTGTTGTATATTGCCGATAGAATTATGCTCAGAGATCAAGCATATAATCGGTTTGAACCCTTTGAGGGAAAAAGAGAGATAATAAAGGAAGGCAAAGCCTCTCAAATAAGGGATATTTATTTTGCTACATATCAAACCCTTTACTCGGAGAAAAACGGAAAGAGACTCTACCAAGAATATCCGCCGGATTTTTTTGATATGGTGATTATTGACGAGTGCCATAGATCTGGATATGGAAGATGGAAGGAAATTCTTGATTATTTCAAAGATGCCGTTCATTTCGGTATGACAGCAACACCAAAAAGGGATGACAACATAGATACCTATGCCTATTTCGGCACTCCTGTTTATGTTTATAGTTTGGGACAGGGGATAGAAGATGGTTTCCTCGCACCTTACAAAATCCACAAGATTTACATGAATATTGATAAAAAAGGTGGAATCTCTCTTACCGATATAGCCAGTGAAGGTGCTATTATTGAGGCTCCCGAGGAAACGGAAATCAAAGATTTTTACTCCGTTGGTGAATTTGAAAGGGAAATTATTCTTCCAGATAGAACAGAAGCAATGACAAAGAAACTTGCCGAAATATTGAAAATTTATGGTCCGACGGAGAAGACAATCGTTTTCTGTGTAACCAAGGAACATGCTTTAGATGTTGTAAAGATTTTGCAAAACGAATTGGCTTATGATATTACTTCAACCGGAATAAATGCGGATGATTTTGTCGTAAGGATTGTTGATGAAGAACCCAACGCAATAGAACTCGCCCAGAAAATGGCGGATCCTGAAAGTCAGACTCCTGTTATCGCTGTAACCGTTGATTTATTAAGCACAGGTGTTGATATTCCTCCCGTAAAAAATATCGTATTCATGAAACCCATTGCATCTAAGGTTTTATTCAAACAAATTATGGGAAGGGGAAGCAGGATAAGTGAAGATACTGATAAATTCTATTTCAGGATTTTAGATTTTGTAAATGCTACCCGCCTCCTGGATCCATGGGACATGCCACCTGAAGAGTACATTCCTGATATTCTGGAAGGTCCTTTTGATTACTTTTTAAAGGGTAAGGTTGTTGATAGTGAAGATGGAACTCCGATTGCCAATGCAAAGATAACCGCAAAATTAGGGGTTAATATGGTCAAACCGGCAAGAACGGATGAAAACGGAGAATTTATAATAGATGGTTGCCCACATTCGCCGATTAAAGTGAAAGTTGAAGCGAAGGATTATAAACCAAGGGAAGTGAGCGTAGATCCAACACCCTTCAAGGATAAAATTGCTGTTGTAATTGAATTGAAAAAGAAAAGACCAAAAGAAGGAAAAGTAGTGATTAAAGGTATTAATGTTTATGTAGAAGAGGAGTTATATGTTGAGGTAGAGGGTGAGAAACTTAACAAAGCCAGATACATTGAGTATGCCAGAGAAAATGTAAAGAAAAAAGTTCTAACACTGGACGATTTAAGAAAAATATGGATAGATAAAGAAAGCAGAAAGAGATTTTTAGAGGATTTAAAAGCAAAGAGCATAAATCCGGAACTAATAGCCCAATTGCTTGATAGACCCGATGCAGACGCTTTTGATATTATAGCGCATGTTGCCTTTGATGCTCCTATATTGAGCAGAGATGATAGAGCCCAGGCATTGTTAAACGAAAAACAGCAATTTTTAAACTCATTTAACGAAACCGCAAAGAGAGTTTTACTTAACTTAATAGAAAAATACAAGATTGGTGGCATTGATGAAATATCTACGGAAGCCTTAACAACCCCGGATATTGAGAAAATTGGCAAATTAAAAGAGATTATAGATTCCTTCGGAGGTATAGATAGACTTAAACATACGCTTGAAAACATATCCTGGAGTCTTTATGAAGTGGGAGGTGTTAGATAATGGACAGGCAAACACTAAAATCAAAGTTCAAGCAGGCTTGTGATTTACTCAGAAATGAGATTGCCTCGGTTAATTACATTATTCAATTATCATGGATGCTTTTTCTGAAACTATATGATGCTTTAGAAGATGAAAGAGAGTTAAAGGCAAAATTGAAAGGGGAAACATATCAAAGGAATATCCCATCTCCTTACAGATGGAAGGACTGGGTCCATAAAGACTGGAGAAGTGAGGAACTGATAGATTTTGTTAATAACGAGTTATTTCCCTTCCTTTCAAGGTTAGACGGAGATGATGAAAAAGAGTTAATTGCCACCATTTTCAGTGGTAAGGAAATACAGAACTTCCTGAAAGACGGCTACAAGTTAAGAGAGGTTGCCTTGCTCATTGATGAACTTGAATTTAAAACAAGAGATGACATTTATGTGATTTCTACACTGTATGAAGAACTTTTGCCGGAAATTGGGGAGATGGGGAAATACGCCGGTGAGTATTACACCCCGAGACCCGTAATTAGATTGATGGTTAAGATAGTTAATCCAAAGCTTGGGGAAAAGATTTTGGATCCTTTTATGGGTTCTGCCGGCTTCTTGATTGAAAGTTATAACCATATTTTGAAGAGTAAAAATGTTTTTACAACAAAGGAAACAGAGATTCTAAGCGAGATGTTCTACGGACAGGAGAAGAAGGATGTCCCTTATCTTATAGGTATTATGAACCTTCTTTTGCATAATCTTCCCACATCCCACATTTACAAGGTTGATACCTTTGCTGAGGATGTGAGAAAGATTCAGGAAAAGGACAGGGTTGATGTTATTCTAACAAATCCACCTTTTGGTGGCAAGTTTGATGAAAGATTTAAAGTTAATTTCCCTGTTAAAAGTTCTGATACAGAGCTTATGGCTTTGCAATATGTGATGAGGAAAATCAAGCAAGGTGGAAGGGTTGGAATAGTAGTGCCAGAAGGCGTTTTGTCCAATACAACAGGTCCTTTTGTAAGGGTGAGAAAAGAATTACTTGAAAATTACAATGTCCATACGATTATTTCTTTGCCGAAAGGTGTTTTTACCGCTTCTGGAAAAACTCCCGTTAAAACAAACCTGCTTTTCTTTGATAAAACAGGACCAACAAAGGAGATATGGTATTATGAGCATAAACACCCAAAGGGAATGGTAAAAACCCGATATGGTAGATGGGTAGAGAAACAATACACAAAAACAGATCCTATCAAGGATGAATATTTAGTAGATTGCTATGAGAAGTGGAAAAGCCGGGAAATAAGCGAAAACTCATGGATTGTTAAGATTGACGAGATTGATAAGGAAACCTATGAATTAACTCCAAGGAATCCAAACAAGTTAAAGAAGAAAGAATACAGGCCCGCTGGAGAGATTTTAGAAGAAGTTTTGAAGGAAGAAAAAGAAGTTATGGCTTTGCTTGAGGAGTTAAGGGGGATACTACAATGAAACCGCTTGAATCATTCACAAAAACTAAAAAGAAACCATGGGAAGTTGAAGGGGTTGAGTGGAGAGAGGTGAGGTTGGGGGATAAAATTGTTAGTGAAATAATAATGGGGCAATCTCCTCCATCCTTATCTTATAACAGAGACGGAAAAGGATTTCCTTTTTTACAAGGCAATAAAGAGTTCGGAAGATTTTATCCCAAGAATGTTATGTTTACAACCGATCCTAAAAAGATAGCTCAAAAAGGATATGTTTTGTTATCGGTTAGAGCACCTGTTGGGGATGTTAATATTGCTGATAAAGAATACTGTATCGGACGAGGATTGGCAGCTATAAGATTCAATGGAGAACCAAAATATCTATTTTATTTGTTTATAAGCATTAAAGAAGAATTAGAAGAATTAGGAGGAAGAGGCACTACATTTAAAGCAATCACGAAGAACCATCTTAAAAACCTTAAAATCCCCCTTCCCTTCCGCAATGGCAAGCCGGATTTAGAAACGCAAAAGAAAATTGTTGAATACATTGAGGCAAACTTCACGAGAATTGACAAAATCTTAGAGAAGAAAAAGAAAGAACTTGAATGGCTTGACGAACTCTGGGAAAGCGTTTTAGAAGAAGCATTTAAGCCGAAAGAGGGGGAAGATTGGAGAGAGGTGAGGTTAAAAGAATTAGTAGAAGATGTTAAATCCGGATTTGCTTTATCTAAACAAAAAAGAAGGAAAATAGACTTAAATAACGGGATACCACAGCTTCGCCCTTATAATATAGCAAACTGGAACAAAATCAGCCTTTCAGAATTAACTTTTATCCCAAAAGAAATGGAAGGAGTAGAAGATTACTTTATTAATTACAACGATGTCTTATTTAATAATACTAACAGCATTGAACTTGTCGGAAGAGCAGCAGTCTTTAAAGAACTAAGCGGAAATTATACTTACAGCAACCATATAACAAGAATAAGAGTAAATAAACAAAGGATAACACCAGATTTTTTAAGCTGGTATCTTAATTTTCTTTGGAGCAAAGGCTTTTTCTATCTAAAAGCTACAAAGTGGATTGGTCAAGCAGGTATATCAAATAAAAAGCTTTTATCAACCAAAATCCCCCTCCCCTTCCGCAACAACCAACCTGACCTTGAAAAGCAAAAGGAAATAGCAAACCACCTTGACAATGTTTATGAGAAAATCAAAACACTTAAAGAGAAAATCCAGAGCCAAATAACTCAGCTTGAAGAAATGAAAGAAAGTATTTTGGATGAGGTGTTTAGTCATGATGGAAAGTGATTCTATAACTATGGATAGAAGAAGCTCTGGAGTTCTGTACGTTATTAAGAGGTGCAGAAAATGTATGACATGAAAGAATTTTTGTGGTTGTCTTCCCCTATGAAAGACGCTCGCTATTTATCCCCAAAAGCTCAAGAAGCCATAAGACTTAGAGCCGTCCGAGCTGTCCTCAATGGCCAGTCTCAAACCCAGGTGGCTCAAACTTTTGGTGTGGCCAGAGGGACCATTTCAAGATGGCTCAAAATCTATCGGGAAAAAGGCGAAGAAGCCCTTTTGGCCAAACCTCGCGGACGACCTAAGGGAGGAAAGCTTAAGGGTTGGCAGGCGGCGCTGATTTGCAATCTCATAAGGGACAGATGTCCAGACCAGATGAAGCTTCCCTTTGCTCTTTGGACTAGAGAGGCTGTGGGGCAGCTCATAGAGAGGAAGTTTGGGATCAAGCTATCGGTATGGACGGTAGGGCGGTATTTGAGGCGGTGGGGCTTTACGCCGCAGAAGCCTTTGAAGCGGGCCTATGAGCAGAATCCTAAGGAAGTAAAGGCGTGGCTTGAGGAGGAATATCCACGGATCAAGCAGAAGGCCCGAGAGGAAGGAGCGGAGATTTACTGGGGAGACGAGACAGGGATCAGGTCTGACCATCAGGCAGGAAGGAGTTGGGCCCCTAAGGGGGAAACACCGGTGGTGGAAGTAAGCGGCAAGCGATTTCAGTTCAACATGATATCGGCCATAAGCAACCGAGGGAAGATGAAATTCATGATTTTTGGGGAGCGGTTTAATGCGGAGATATTTATCGAATTTTTACGAAGACTCATAAGATCCAACGAAAAAAGAAAGATATTTCTGATAGTTGACAATCATAGGGTACATCATGCGAAGAAGGTGTCAAAGTGGGTGAGTAGACATAAAGAAGAGATAGAGATTTTCTTTTTACCGAAATACAGTCCGGAGCTGAATCCGGATGAATATCTGAATCAAGACGTGAAGACAAGCGCAGTGGGAAGGAGGAGGTCCCGGACGAAAGAAGAATTGATGGGCAACGTGAGGAGCTATTTGATGAGCACGCAAAGGCAGCCAGAGATAGTGAAGAGTTACTTCCGTGCTCCGGCAGTCAGATATGCCATGTAATGTCACACATTAATTGCTCGGATTAATATCAGGAGGTGATGACGGATCTTGAGCGGCTTAAGGCGGTGGAGGTTACGGTGGATGGGAGGATTACTTGGTGAGGACGGAACTTGAGGGGAAGGCCTATGAGGTATTCAAGGCGGTGGGAATAAGGGTACCAGGGAGGGTTCTTGAGGTGGGAGGAGAGGATGTTGTGGAACGCGGGGGTAGTATGCCCGGAAACCGTTGATACAAGCGAATTTTTTTGCCCGGGGTGTCAAAGTTGAGTCTACCGATTCTTCCGAAAGACCACACCCCGACCCTCGGAATGGCCCCGGAGCCTTTCCCCGGTGCAGAAGATCTATCTGGAAATAACCCCCAAAATCTTCCAATAGCTCATCTCTGGCAACGGGGGCAGAAGGTAGTACCCCGGCCGGCTACCACCTTATAGGCGAGAGGGGTCCGGCAACGGGGACAGGGTTGGCCCCGTTTCCCGTAGACCAGGTGTTCTTCCTGAAAGGCCCCGGACTCCCCTCGGCCGTCCACGTAGTCGCGCACGGAAGAGCCCCGCAACTCCAGGGCCCGCCGGAGGACCTCCTGGACGGCCTCATAGAGACGCCTTATTTCCTCGGGAGAAAGGCTTCGGGCCGGGCGCTCTGGATGGAGACCGGCCCGAAAAAGACTCTCGTCCACGTAGATGTTTCCCAGGCCGGAAAGGACCTTTTGGTCAAGAAGTAGGGCCTTGAGACGACGCCCGGAGGCCTTGAGACGCCGGAAAAACTCTTCGTAAGGGATCCCTAGGGCGTCGGGGCCCAGGGAGGCGTAAAAGGGATGCCGGGGAAGTTCTTCCCGGCTTACCACCTCCAGCCAGCCGAACTGACGCAGATCGGCGTAAAAAAGAGGGGCCTTTTCAAAGTGCAGGATCACCTGCGTGTGCGGGGGCGGCGAGACCCCGTCCTCTCCCAACACCAGGGCCCCGGTGAGCCCCAGATGGACCAGAAGGAGTTTCTCCCTGAAGTCAAAGAGGAGGAGTTTTCCCCGGCGAGCAATCTCTTGGAGAACGTGTCCGCAAAGGGTCCTTAAGGCCCCGGGACGAGGACGCACCAGCTTGGGAAGCTTTACGGTGACCCTCTGGAGGCTTTGTCCCACCAGAGGGGCCAGGTCCCGCCGGATGGTCTCTACCTCAGGCAGTTCCGGCACCGTGCACGACCTTGAGGCGGTAGATCTCCAGAAGAGAAATGGCCAGCGAAAGCACGATGGGCCCTAGAAAGACCCCCAGCACCCCAAAGGCCTTAAGCCCGCCCAGGATACTGAAAAAGAGAAAGAGGGTATGGATCTCCGTCTGGGAACCCACAATGAAGGGCCGCAGGAGGGAGTCGATCTGGCTCACCACCACCAGGGAATAAATCAGAAGAATAAGGGCCTTGATGAAAGAGGCCTTGGCCAGGAGATAAAGGGTGGCCGGGATCCAGACCAGGGCCGTGCCTACCATGGGGACGAAAGAGGCCGCAGCGGTAAGCAGGCCCAAAAAGATGGCTGAAGGTAGCCCCAGAAGGAGATAAATAATCAAGGCCGCCAGCCCCTGGGCCAAACCGGTAAGCAATCCCCCGAAAAGAACCGCCCGCAGAACTTCCCGCACCTTGCCCACCATGCGCTCGGTCTCCTCTAAGGTGCCTGGCAGGAGCTCCTTTACCTCTTCCACGAAACGATCCCCATCCCGAAAGAGATAAAAGAGGGTGATGAGCATGAAGACCAGATTGAAGATCAGGGCCACGGTGTTGCGGAAAAGGCTTTTGCCCTGGGTGATAAGGAATTGGCCGGTCTCGGAGGCCAGGGCCGCCAGCACCTGCTTGAGCTGGGTTTCAAAGGGGGTGAGGCGGGAGACCAGGCCCTGAAGGAGACCGTAAAGCCGGGGATATTTCTCCGGGGAAGGGATCAGGGCCTGAGGACCGCGGTCGAGCAGCCCCTTGAGGCCGCTTACCAGATCCAGGGCCTGGCGGGTGACCTCGGTAAGGATAAAACCGGAGGGAAGGAGGAGGAAGAGCACCACCCCGGCGATGAGGACCACGGCGGCCAAGGCCCGTCGATCTCCGAGTTTGCGGCGCAACCAAAGGTTTACTGGAAAAAGATAAAAAGAAAGGATAACCGCCCAGGCCACCGGCTGGAAAAAGGGCCGCAGGAGCTTCACTAGGAGGGCCGCCACCAGGAGGCTCAGGCCTCCCGCCAGAAAGTAGCTCACCCAGCGCGTATCCATGGTATTATCTTTTTACCGAACAAAGCTTCCGGAGGAAAGAGCGGACTTGGATCCCTGGCAAGTCTGGCCCCTTATCCTGGTCTTTATCCTCCTTTCAGCCCTCTTTACCTGTTCGGAAACGGCCCTCTTTTCCCTCTCTCGCCTAGAGATCAACCGCCTGCGCCGCCATACCCGGGCGGGTTGCCGCCTGGCGGCTCAGCTCCTCAAAGAGCCCCAGAAACTCCTGACCACCATTCTCATGGGAAACGAGATCGCGGACATAGTGTCTTCCTCGCTGGCCAGCTGGTTTTTCTACGAGACCATGGGGATGGCGGGAAAATGGGTGGCCTATCCCCTGATGAGTCTCCTCCTTTTCGCCTGGGGAGACCTCCTTCCCAAGGTAATAGGGTTTCGCTTCCGGGAGGCCGCCGCCTGTGCCCTCTCCCGGCCGCTCTATTTCTTTGTCCTTCTGCTCTCTCCTCTCCGGGTCCTCCTCCTGGCCCTGGCTCAGGGGATCTTTCAGCTGGCCGGGCTCTCTCTTTCTACGGGACACCGCGTCCCTCCGGAGGAAGAAATCAAACACCTGGTAGAAGAGGCCTTTGCCTCCGGGGCCCTGAGGCCGGAAGAGCGCCATTTCATCTACGGGCTCTTCGAGACCGAGGAGACCCCGGTGGCGGCCATCATGACTCCTAGGAAAGAGATCTGGGCCCTTCCCGACCAGGAGATCACCCCGGAGGTCCTTTCCCAGCTCAAAAAGGCTCCCTTTCACAAGATTCCCGTCTATCAGGGGGATCTGGATCAGGTGGTAGGGGTCCTATATCTTCAGGACCTCCTCAAGGCCCGGCTCCAGAAAAAGACCCTGCGGCTTTCGGAAGTGGCCCGCCCGGCCTTTTTCGTGCCGGAGACCACCCGGGTGCGCCAGCTCCTTGAGGAATTCCAGCGGCGGCGCCTGAAGCTGGCCCTGGTGGTAAACGAATACGGCCGGTTAAGCGGGCTGGTGACCCTGGAAGATGTACTGGAGGAGCTTTTCGGAGAAATTTATCGCCGGGAGGAGACCAAAGAGCCTCTCCTTCGGGAGATAGCCCCGGGGCGGTATCTGGTCAAGGGCCGGGTCCATATCGAAGATTTCAATCGGGAAACCGGGGCAGAACTTCCGGAAGGAGAATTCCGGACCCTGGCCGGACTGGTCCTGCATCTTTTCGGAAGGCTTCCGGCCGAAGGGGAAGAAGTCGAGGGATACGGCTTCCGCTTCCGGGTGGAGGGATTGCGGGATCACCGGCTGGAGACCCTGCTCGTGGAAAGGCTCGAGGTATGAAAGGACTGACCCTTCTGGTTTTTCTGGGGTTGCTGGCCGGAGAGGCCTTTTTTGCCGCGGCGGAAATTGCCCTCCTCTCCGCGGGAAAGGCCGGTCTGCGTTCTTTGGCCCGTAGGCATCTAGGGGCCCGAGTGGGTCTCCTTCTCCTTGAGGATCCCGAAAAGCTCCTTACCACCACCCTCCTGGGCCTCAACCTCTGCGTGATCGCCAACGGGGTCTTCACCACCAGTCTCCTTCTGGAAATCTTTCCCGAACATGGAGGGCTCTTGGCCCTGGTGGGGCTGCCTCCGACCATGCTCCTTTTCGGGCAGATCATCCCCAAAAACCTGGCCCGGGCCCGGGCCTTGACCCTGGCTCCCCTTCTGGCCCCGCCCCTCTATATTTTTTCGCGAATCCTCTATCCTTTAGTGCTTCCCATCTCGGCCCTGGCGCGGCGCACGGTGGAAGGTCTAGGCTCCCCGAAACACACCGTGCCGACCTATGTGCGGGAAGAACTCAAGGGCCTCCTGGCCACCGAAAAAAGCCTCGAACCCTTGGAACGCAAAGCCTTAGAAAGGCTGTTTTCCTTCGCCGAAAAGACCGTGGACCAGGTCATGGTGCCCCTGGTGAGGGTCAAGATGCTCCCCGAGGAGGCCCGGGTGGAAGAGGCCCTGCGCATCTTCGCCCATTACGGCTTTTCGCGAATTCCGATCTTTCGAGGACGGGTCTACCGCATCGTGGGGGTGGTTTACGCCCAGGACCTTTTAGACGCCCCGGCTGAGGGGCGCCTTTCGGCCTATGTGAGGCCGGTGCGCTATCTTCCGGAATTCAAGCCCGCGGCCGAGGCCCTTTCCGAAATGCAGAAAAGCGGTGAGGACTATGCGGTGGTGGTGGACGAATACGGGGCGGCCATCGGTATTCTCACCCTGGAAGACCTCATGGAAGAGATCCTGGGGGACTTTTTGGACGAACTGGAGCAGGAGGTCAAACCCTATCTCAAATTGGGAGAGGGACACTTTCTCCTCAAGGCCTTTACCGAGGTAGAGACCGCCCGGGAGGTGGGGCTAGAGATCCCGGAAGGGGAATACGAGACCGTGGGAGGCTTTGTGCTTAAGCTGGCCGGCCGCATCCCTCGCCCCGGAGAGGTCTTCCACTTCGGAGACTGGGAGATCCGGGTGCGCCGGGCTACCCCTACGGCCCTGGAGGAATTAGAGTTTATAAAAAAGAAATCCGGAGGTGAGGGGGTATGAGGCTTTATCTGGTTCAGCACGGAAAGTCTCTTTCCGAGGCCGAAGATCCCCGAAGGCCCCTTTCCCCTGAAGGTCGGGAAGAGACCCAGCGTATGGCCGACTGGCTCAGGGAATTGGGAATCCGGGTCCCGGAAATCTGGCACTCCACCAAATTGCGAGCCCGAGAGACCGCGGAGATCCTGGCCGAGGCCCTCGGAGCCCGGACCGTAGAAAAAGAAGGGCTCGCCCCTCTGGATGATCCCCTCCCCGTGGCCGAGGTCCTGAAGGACCGCGCCGAAGATCTCCTGATCGCCGGGCACCTCCCCTTTCTTTCGCGGCTCACAAGCCTCCTTCTTACCGGAGATCCGGAAAAGGAAGTAGTGAAGTTCCGCTTTTCGGGCTGTCTGGCCTTGTTACGGGAGGATTTCTGGCGTATGGATTGGTTTCTTAAACCGGAATTGCGCCGCTAAATACCTTGCTGGTCTCCCGGGCCAGGGTGTAAAGTCGGGAGAGCTTTTCAAAAAAGGGGTCTAAAATGCGGCGCACTCTGGCGCTCAAGGTCTGGGCTTCCAGGGCTACCAGTCTGGCCCGGGGAATACTGGTGGCCCTTCTTCTGCACCGTGAATGGCGGGACACCATAAGGCCCAAAGTCCCCCGTCGGCGGGTGACCCGGGGCGAGCCCCTGCGTGTCGCTCTGGTGAGCGAATATTATTACCCTGTTCTCGGGGGGATCACCGAACACGTGCACCACTTCGCCCGGCATCTCCTGCAGGCCGGCCATGAGGTAACCATCTTTACTCCGGAGGCCGGGCCCTTCGGCCGGGATACGGGGGAGGTGGGCCGCCGGGTGGTAAAGGTGGGCCGCTCGGTCCCGGTTTACTCCAACGATTCTTACGCCCGGATGAGCCTGGGCCGAAGATTGGGGGAAACCCTTCAGCACCTTTTCGAAGAGGGGAATTTTGATCTGGTGCATGTGCACTCCCCTTTCACCCCTACCCTGCCCCTTCTAGCCATAAAATATTCCCCGGTACCGGTGGTAGGGACCTTTCATACCCATTTTGAGGAAAACCTCGGGATGTCCCTTCTCCATCCCTACCTGCGGCCCTATCTGGAGGCCCTGGCGCTCCGCATCGCCGTCTCGCCGGTCTGCATCCGATCTCTGGAGAGGTATTTTGGCGACCTCTCTTTTGTGGTGGTCCCCAACGGAATCGATACCGGGGTTTATCACCCCGAAGGGCCACGACTTCCGGAGTTTGAAGACGGAAGTTTCAACGTCCTCTACGTGGGCCGCTTTGATCCCCGGAACGGACTGGAGACCCTCCTTCAGGCCTTCGCCCACCTGGCCAGAGAGCGCCCCAACCTGCGCCTCATCGTGGTGGGCTTTGGTCCTCTCGAGGAGTATTATCGCCGCTTGGTCCCTCCTGAGCTGCGCTCCCGGGTAATCTTTGCCGGACGAGTGGACGAAGAACGGCCCCTCTATTACCGTACGGCCCAAGTCCTCTGTTTTCCGGCCAAAAAGGGAAGCTTCGGGATCACTCTTCTGGAGGCCATGGCCTGCGGCACTCCGGTGGTGACCACCGACATCGAGGGTTTTCGTTTCGTGATGACTCCCGGGGAGCACGGCCTGATGGTTCCGCCGGACTCTGGGGCCCAAGGCTACGCCCGGGCCCTGGCCTATCTTATGGACCACCCGCAGGAGAGAAGGGCCATGGCCCGTAAGGCCCGAGAGCGGGCCCTTTCTTTCTCCTGGGAAAGGGTCTCCCAGACCGTCCTTGATTACTACTATCAGATCCTGGGGGCCTGAATGTTTCGTCTCTGGAGGGCCCTCCCCCCGCGTCTCCGCAGAAGATTGCTTTTAGGAGGGGTGGGGGTACTCTGGGCCGCAGGAGGTCTGGTCCGCAAGATTCCTGACGGGAAAAGCCGGGCCCTTCTGGTGGGAGGCAGTCTCCTTTTCCTGGATACCTTTTTTCCCCAGATAAACCTCTTCGGTCAAACCTTTTGGAGGGGAAAAAGTCCCTCCTCCTTTGCCCTTACCTTTGACGACGGACCAGACCCCCGGATCACCCCCCGGCTACTGGATCTCCTTGGCGAAACGGGCTTTCGGGCCACCTTTTTTGTCCTCTTAGAGCGGGCCCATCGCTGGCCCGAAATCTTGAGGTCCCTGAAAGAAGAAGGGCACGAAATAGCCCTCCACGGCTGGAGTCATCGAAAGATATGGACCCTGAGCCCCGGGGCCTTTTCCCGAGAACTGGAAAAGGCCTGTCAGGCCTTTCGGGAACTCCTCGGAGGCCCTCCGCGGTGGTACCGTCCACCCCACGGGTTCATTCGCCTGGATCAGGCCCTTCTTCTGCGCCGCTTCGGTCTGAGACTGGCCGGATGGACGGTAGGAGTCTGGGATACCGATCCGGAGGTCACGGCCGAAGAGATCTACCGGCGGGTGATGGAGACCCTCCTTCCCGGGGACATCCTCCTCCTTCACGACGGAGTAGCCGATCGCCAGCGCCCCCAGAAGGCCATGTTGCAGGCTCTGGCCTCCATCCTGCAGGAATTAAAAAGTCGAAGGATTAGAGCCGTCACCCTCACGGATCTCTGGGAAGAGACCACGAAGAGACCATGCGCCGCGCTCGCCTGATCCTGGCTTCTTTCCTGGGGCTGGCCCTTCTGGGGGGACTTTTCTGGCGGATCCCTCCCGGGGAAGTCTGGAATACCCTTCGGAAGACCCACCCCTGGCCCTTGCTAGGCCTGGTTCTCTTGGATCTTCTGGTCCTTGTGGCGAAGTCCGAAAGATGGCGAGCCCTGGTCTCCCCTCTCCACCTCCTCAAGCCCTGGGAGACCTTCCAGCTCACGGTGGCGGGCTTTCTGGGAAATATCCTCCTTCCGCTCCGGGCCGGAGATCTAGGTCGGGGGCTCTGGTTGGCCCGTAGGGGGCTTTCCAAAATTTCGGGAGTGGGGACCGTAGCGGCGGAAAAGTTCCTAGATGCCCTGGGGCTCCTCAGCCTGAGCCTTCCAGCCGCCCTTCTCTCCCCCCTGTTACGGAAAGAAAAGGGGCTCCTTCTGGGGCTTAATCTCCTCCTCTTTGGCCTGATTCTCCTCTTTCCTTGCCTTGAAAAACACCTTTCCACGAGATTTCTCTCCGGCCTAAAAGGCCTTTCTATTTTCCGGATCTTCTGGAAGGCCTATCTCCTTTCCCTCTTTTCCTGGATCCTTCAGGTGGGTATGATTCTCCTGGCCTCCCGGGCCCTGGGGCTTTCCCTCTCTCCAGAGGCCGCCCTGGCGGCCCTTGTGGTCCTCAATCTCCTCTTGATCCTCCCCACTCCTCCGGCCAATCTAGGAATAACCCAGGCAGCTATAACCGCGACCCTGGTCTTTTACGGCCTCAGCCCGCCGCAGGCCTTGAGCGTGTCCCTTCTCTATCATGCCCTGCAAATCCTGGTTCTCCTTCTTCTGGGGCCAGGATGTCTGGCCTTCAATCTCCTTCCGGTAAGAAGAAGGAACGCAGGTCTACGGGCTGAGGGACCACCTCTGGAGGAGGGGGGATCTTCGGGGGCCGGGGGGTAATCTCTTGAAAATGTAAGCTCACCTTCATACGTAAGGGGGAGATTTCCAAGAAGATCCCTCGGGGCTTTCGGACCTGCACCCTGAGGAGGGTCCTCTGAAAATAGGTCAACCGCCAGCCCTGGCCGTCAGGCTTAAGATGATAGCCCTCTCCTAGGCGCGAAGACCTCTCCGGAGGCCACCTCCCCAGGACCAAATAGGGTAAGACCTCGACGAGCGCCGGTGGAAAAGGCTGGAGCTCCACGGCCTGGACCGGGCCGCCGGGGCTCTCCTCCCAGACCACCCGCCCTTTCTCAAACCAGAACCGGAAGAGGGCCCCTCCGAAGGGAGAGAAGGCCTCGACATAGAGTTCTCCGGGGTGAATCAGGACCACGGCCTTTCCGGAAAGGCGCCTTTTAGGGGCCACAAGCCGGAAACGCACCAGGGCCGCAAAAGACTCCGCTTCCGGAGGGGGAGGAAGCCCGATGCGGGGCCGGGCACAGGAAAAGAGGATCAGGAAGACTAAGAGGAAGGCGCCTTTGGTACGGGACACGCCTTGACCTTCTTTTCGATCCGCTCCCGATCCCGACGATGCTTCACGAATTCCAGGGCCCGACGATAGCTCTCACAGGCCTTCTCCGCCTGTCCCAAGGCCCGAAAGATGTCCCCGTGATGTTCCAGAACGATGGCGTCCTCCGGGGAGAGTTTCACCGCCCTTTCGATCTCCCGGGCGGCCTCCTTGAGGCGTCCCTGCCGGTAAAGGACCCAGGCCAGGGAGTCGATGATGTAGCCCGCTTCGGGTTGCTTCTCTAGGGCCTTACGGATCAACCTTTCGGCCTCCTTCAGGTTTTCTCCCAACTCCGCATAGGTGTAGCCCACGAAATTTAAGATCACGGGATCGTCCGGATTTTTCTTAAGAAGAGGCTTTACCAAAGCGAGGGCCTCGCGCAGACGTCCCAGACAAGAAAGAAGAAGGCCCTTAGTGAGGACAAGATCCTGATTCTCGGGAAAGCGGGCCAGCCCCTGGTCGGCAAAGGAAAGCCCCTCCTCGCAACGGTCCGTCTCTTCGGCAGCGTTGGCCGCCAGAAAATAGAGCTGGGGATCCTTCGGGCCGCGGGCCAGAAGCCCCCGAAGATAGGCCAGGGCCTCCTCCGGACCGGAAAGCTCCTTTCTTAGGGAAAAGATGCGCTCTACGGCCTGGAAATAGAGGTCACTTTCCGGAGGGATTTTCTGATAAGTGGCCAGGGCCTCGGCCCGCCGCCCGGTCTTCTCGAGAACTATACCCAGAAGAAAGAGAAGACGCTGGTTTTTGGGGTCTTTTTGGAGTTCTTTCTGGAGAAAGGCCTCGGCCTCCGCCCAGCGCCCCGCCTCCACATAAAGCTGGAGCAGGGCCTGTTTGAGATGGAGATTTTCCGGATCCCTTTTCAGGGCCTCCTGATAAAGCCTTTCCGCCTCCTCCAGGGCTCCGCTTTTGCGCAGAAATTCTCCGGCCTCCATCAGCACCCGGAGGTCGCCCTGAGAGACCTCCACCGCCTTAAGATAGGCCTTTCGAGCCTCCTCGGTCTTTCCGGCCCGGACCAGGAGCCGGGCCTTAAAGAGCCAAAGGGACACGGAATCCGGGTGATATTCCAGGATACGATTTAAGGAACTTACGGCCCCTTCCAGGTCCTTGGTGGAAAGGTAGGCATTGAGAAGGAGCCCGAGGGCCTCTTGGTTTCGGGGATCCTTTTCCACCACCTTCTCCAGGGTGGCGATGGCCCTCAGGAATCTCTTCTGAGAAAGATAGACCCGGGCCAGGAGAAGCTGAAGTTCCTCATCTTCTGGGGCCCTTTTTAGGGCTTTCCGGATCACGGTCTCCGCCTTCTCGTACTCCCCCAGGCGTCCATAAATTTCCGCCAAAAGCTTCCGGGGATAGAGGGCCTCGGGGTCCTGGCGGAGAACCTTATAGAGTTCTCTTCGCGCTTCGGAAAGTCGACCCTCCTGGTAGGCCCGGGCTGCCCTAAGAAAATGATAATAGGCTTCGGCCCGCCTCCCGGCCCAAGAGACCCCAAAAAGCTGGAGCCAGAGGAGAAGGCTAAGCAGTAGCCCCTTCCAGAGCCAAGGGATAGTTGTGCGCATCCGGTAACCTCTCCTCAAGATACTTGCGCAGCTTGCGCAGAAGTCTTTCCTCGATCTGGCGCACCCTCTCCCGGGAGATACCGAAACGTTTGCCGATCTCCTGAAGGGTGAGGGGATTTTCCGCCAGCAATCTCTCGTAAAAAATAACCCGTTCCTTGTCCTGGAGGGTCTTTCCGAATTCGTGAAGGAGCTGCGAAAAGCGCGAGAGGACCTCCTCCCGGGCGATCTGGTCTTCCACCGAAGGTCCGGGGGCCCGCAGGAAATCCTTGAAGGCGTCCTCCGAATCCTCTTTGAGCGGGGCCTCCAGACTTACATCCGAGGCGGAAAGCCTCTGCTCCATCTCAATGACGTCCTTTTCCCGTACCTGGAGCCTTTCGGCAAGCATCTTCGGGGTGGGCTTGAAACCCAGGGCCTCCAGCCGCTCCTTCTCTTTGCGCAGGTTATAAAAGAGCTTGCGCTGGGCCTGGGTGGTCCCGATCTTGACCAGCCGCCAGTTGTCCATGATGTATTTGAGGATGTAGGCCCGGATCCAGAAGGAGGCGTAATAGGAAAACTTCACCCCCCGGTAGGGATCGAACTTGCGCACCGCCTGAAGGAGCCCCAGATTGCCCTCCTGAATGAGGTCCAGAAAATTGCGGGTCCAAAACTGCTGGAATTCCAGGGCGATCTTGACCACCAGACGCAGATTGGAGGTGACCAACTTGTAGGCCAGACGGGGGTCCCGGGTCTCGTAATACTCCTTGGCAATCCGTTCCTCCTCTTCCCGGGAAAGGAGGGGGAATTTACTGATCTCCGCCAAATAGCGCTGAAGCGGATCTACCGCCGAAGGGAGCCTATCTTCGGAGGAAACAACCGGAAGGGTCTCCTCGGCGGAGGGCTCCGCTCCGGTCTCCTCCAGGGAAGGAGCCCCGGTAGAAACTTCTTCTTTTTTCTTTTTTTTCTTGGACATGGAAAGTTATTATACCCGAGGTTAACCGCTCTCAGAAGGGACCCCTTCCTCGCCTCCCGAAAGGTCCCGGTGGCCGTGTTTGCGGAGGTAGACCTGAAGGGCGGCGATAGCCGCCGGGGTCACCCCGGAGATCCTCAGGGCCTGGCCGAAAGACCGCGGGCGCACCTGCGAAAGCTTCTCCCGCACCTCGTTGGAAAGCCCGGGGACCTTCCAGTAGTCCAGATCCTCGGGAAGGGGCATGTTTTCCCAGCGGCGGAAGCGCTCCACCTCCCGACGCTGTCTTTCGATATAGCCCGCGTACTTGACTTCGATTTCCAGCTCCTCAAGGACTTCCGGGGGAAGCTCTCGGAGTTCCGGAAAGACCGGGAGGATCTTCTCCAAGGGCACATCCGGACGCCGGAGGAGATCATAGAGGCGGACGGTCTCTTTAAGGGGGGAGACCCCTAGGGCCTCAAGGAGGCCGTTCACCCTCTCCGGGGGCACCTTGAGATGGCGCAGAATCTCTAAGCCCCGTTCAAGCTGGGCCTTCTTTTCTTCGAAACGGGCCCAGTCCTCGTCGGAGATGAGGCCCAGCCGGCGGGCAAGCGGCATGAGCCTCAGGTCGGCGTTGTCCTCCCGCAGGAGCAGGCGATACTCCGCCCGGGAGGTGAACATTCGGTAAGGCTCCTTCGTGCCCTTGGTCACCAGATCGTCGATGAGGACCCCGATATAGGCCTGGGAGCGATCCAGGATGAAAGGTTCCTCCTCCCGGGCGTAGAGGGCGGCATTGATCCCGGCGATGATCCCCTGGGCTGCGGCCTCCTCGTAGCCGGAGGTCCCGTTGATCTGCCCGGCCAGAAAGAGCCCGGAGATGAGCTTGGTCTCCAGGGTGTGCTTGAGCTGGACGGGATTCACGTAATCGTATTCGATGGCGTAGCCCGGCCGAAGAATCTCCGCCCGCTCCAGCCCCGGAATGCTCCGCACCAGGCGCCACTGGACATCCACCGGAAGGCTGGTGCTGATCCCGTTGGGATAGACCTCTACCGTGTCCAGTCCCTCGGGTTCCAGAAAGATCTGGTGCCGCTCGCGGTCCGGAAAGCGAAAAACCTTGTCCTCAATTGAGGGACAGTACCGGGCCCCTACTCCTTCGATGATCCCCGTAAAGAGGGGAGAGCGATTCACGGCCCCCCGGATGATCTCGTGGGTCTCCGGAGTGGTATAAGTGATGAAACAGGGGACCTGGGGAAGAGGCGGACGGCGGCCCCGGTTGCGGAAGGAGAAAAGCGGTGGGGGATCATCCCCCCACTGGACCTCCAGGCGGGAATAATCGATGGTCCGGCCGTCAAGACGGGGACAGGTCCCGGTCTTGAGACGCCCCATCTCAAAGCCCAGTTCCTTAAGGCACTGGGAGAGACGATTGGAGGGAGGATCTCCCATGCGCCCGGCCGGAAAGTGTTCGAGTCCGATATGGATAAGACCGCGCAGGAAGGTCCCGGTGGTGACCACCACGGCCTTCCCCTGATAGATCTCACCCACCCGGGTCTCCACCCCGTAGATCCGGCGGTCTTTCACCAGGAGCCGGGAGACCATGGCCTGCTTGACCGTGACCCCCGGGGCCCGGGTAAGGACCCGGTACATGCGGGCCTGGTAACGCATGCGGTCGGCCTGGGCCCGGGTGGCCCGCACCGCCGGCCCCTTGCGAGTGTTGAGCCGCCGGAACTGAATCCCGCACTCGTCAATGGCCCGGGCCATCTCCCCGCCTAGGGCGTCGATTTCCTTGACCAGATGCCCCTTGGCCAGCCCCCCGATGGCCGGGTTACAGCTCATGGCCCCGATGCGCTCGAGGTTCATCGTAAGGACCAGGACCTTACAGCCCAGACGAGAGGCCACCAGCGCGGCCTCGATCCCCGCATGCCCGGCCCCGATCACGATGACCTCGAAAGTTTCCGGATAGAGGGACATCAGTTCCCCTGGACCTTGAGGTTGTCGATCACCCGGCGCACCCCTTTGGTGGTGCGCACAATCTCCAGCACCCTCCGGTGCTGCTCCTCGTTTTTGACCAGGCCCGTAAGGGTCACCACCCCGTTTACCGTGTCTACATCGATGGAAAGGGACCGAATACCGGGCTCGGCGATGAGCTTGGTCTTGATGCGGGCGGTAAGCAGTTTGTCGTCCAGGCTCCGACCGAAACTGCGTTTTTCCACCCGCAGGTTGTTGACTACTCCCCGCACTCCGGGCACCGAGCGGGCCACCTCCTCGGCCCGCCGGCGCTCGGCCTCGGTCTCCACCGCTCCGGTAAGGGTCACCACCCCATTTACCGTGTCCACATCGATCTTGCGGGCCTTGGTTACCGGGTCCTTGATCAGGGCCAGCTTGACCTTGGTGGTAAGGGTGGCATCGTCCACCTGGGTGCCCACCGAGCGGGGATCGGTGGCCACCTTGTAGCCTACGGTGGCCCCTCCGGCGATGACCGCCGCCCCGCACCCGGTCAGCATGGGGGCCAGAAGAAGGAGTATCCAGAGTCGTTTCATCTTTTCTTGCCTCCTGCCGAAAAATTATTTAGGATGAAAAAGGAGGTCCTCATGAAGATCTTCTGGGATCCCAGGACACCTATTGATTTTACCCCCGGCCGTTCCCAGAGCAAAGTCGAAAAGTCCTTTGAGGCCCACCTGCGGGAGATCCTCTCCCCGGGAAAGGCGCCGGAGCTGGAACGGGCTTTCGCGCTGGTAGATGAAGTGTTTCCGCTCCTTGAGCGTTTTGCCGAAGACCCCCTCTCCCGCACCCAGGCCGAAACCCTGGCCGGACTTCTTGAGGACCGGGCCCGGGAGCTTGAGGCCCTTCTTTCCGAACTTCCCGAGGGACCGGTGAGGGAGGCCTTCTCGGAGGCGGCCCTCTTTTTCGGAGTAGAGGCCGAAAAGCTCCGCAAAGGTTTTTACGTTTAGACCTTTCGGTAGCCCGGACAGGCGTAAAGGTAGTCACACCAGCGGCAGCCCGGTGGGGTTTCCGGGATGAAAAAGGCCGGGGCCTTCTGGAGGTGTTCCACCAATTGCGAAAGGAGCCGGGGGAAAACCTCCTCCCGCAGGCGGCGGGCTTCCTCCGGGCCAAGGGCCCTTTCCGTGTTCCCAAAAGGTGGACCCCCGAAAAGAGGCTTTAAGAGAAATTCTTTCCGGCCCTCGGCCAGATGTACATAAGCCGCTTCCTGAGCCTCCTCCCAGAGGAAAAGATAGAGAAGGAGCTGGAGATCCGGAAGCCTTTCCCTAAGCCGGGAAAGGCCTTCGAGATCCGGGGAAAAAGGGACCTCCTCGGTGAGCAATTCCCGGAGACGGGTTGCCGAAAGACTCCTTACGCTCCCTCCGGTCTTGTAGTCCAGAATGACCACTCCCGTCTCGTATTCGTCTACCCGGTCGAGCTTTCCCTGAAAGGTAAGGCCCAAGACCGGATGTTTCCGGGAGACCTTTTCCTCCAGGGCCAGAATCCTGAAAGGGGGAAGCTCCTCCAGCCTACTTAGATATTGTCTTAACCGGAACCGGGCCGTTCTTTCCAAAAAGAAGCGCCGTTCCGGACCCAGGCGCAGGGTCAGCCCCTCGTCCTCCAGGGCCCGGAGAAAAAGCGCCCACAATCTCTCAAAGTCATTGTCTTTCGAGGGATGATAGGTCCGCCCCAGATAGGGACGAAAGTAGTCCTCCAGGGCCTGATGGATGGCCGTGCCCAGGGCCGCAGGATCGTAATCCCGGATCCGCTCCGGGGGCGAAAGACGGAGGAGATAGCGAAAATAGAAACGGGCCGGACAATCCAGATAGGTCTCCAGGAAAGTCGCGCTCACTTCTCCGGAAAGAAGCCTTTCGATCTCTCGGGTCTCGGCCTCCCCCTTGGGTAGAGCCCCTACCCTTTCCGGGGCCGAAAGCCGGAGCGGAAGGCTCCGCACCGGAGAATCCTCCGGAGAAAATACCCGTCCTGCGGCCCGTTCCCTTTCCCAGATAAGGGCCTCCACGTAGCGGCTGCGCACCTTGGGAGGAAGCCGCGGGGAGGAATCGGCCACCGAAAGGTAAAAGAGGTTCAATTTCCGGCTGGCCAGGACCAGACGGCGAAAATAATAGCGCTCCAGGGCCTCCTGCCGGGCCCGCGGGGGAAGTCCCAGGGCCCGCCGCACCCCCTCCGGAAGAAGGGGATGGATCTCCTCCGGAGAAGGAAGCGCCCCCTCGTTGGCGTCAAGGACCAGGACCTCTCTGAAGGACAGAAGCCGACTTTCGAGAAGCCCCATTACCTGAATCCCTTCCAGAGGCTCCCCCTCAAAGGGGGCCCGGGCCGAGGAAAGGAGCTCCCGAAACATCCGAAAGAGGGCCGAAAGCCCCAGGGGTTCTTCAGAAAAAGAGGCCTCTTCAAATACGGGAAGAATCTCGGCCTCCAGGGTGTAGAGAAAATGCCGGGCCAGGATTTCCGGATTCTCCTTAGCCTCAGAAAGGGCCTTCTTTTGAGGGGCCAGCACTCTCTCCAGCACCCGCCAGACCGCAGCCGAAAAGGCCCGGGGAGTCTCCACCCCTTCGAAGGCCAGAAGCACCTCTCGGTGAAAATCCCGTAAAGGCGCGGCCCCCCGGGCGACCTCCTCGGCCTCGGCGAGCCCTACGTAGGGACTTCCCCGACGTCGCAGGGCGGCCTCCACCTCGAAAAGGAGCCCGGAGTCCGGAAAAATTCCCCGGGTGTAAGGATGTTTCAGGAGGGCCAGATAAAGAGAAGTGGGGTAGCGGTCCTCCAGACGGTTTTCCAGAAGCTCAAAGAGGAGAAGGAGGAAGGTCGCCGGAAGAGACTTGCGCACCGGGTATCCCAGAGTGATGTTCACCGCGAGGCCCTCAGGCAGGGCATAGAGAAGGGGAAGGAGATGGGCGGCCACCGGGAGAAGCACCAGCACTTCGTCTGGGGTTCGGACCCGCGAGGGAAGACGGGCCGCAGCCTCCTGGCATTCCTGGTGGACATCCGCCGCGGAAAGGATCTCCATTTCCGGAAGTCTTCGGCGAACCCGAGCTAGGAGTTCGGGAGAGAGTTTGAGGTCGCGAAAGGCCTCGGCCATGAAGTCCGGGATCTCCAGGGGATCGGCCTCAAAGAGGGCCTCGGCCCCTGCGGCAAGGAGTCCGGAAAAGAGCCGCCGTTCACTCCCGGAAAGGGCGGCAAAGCCCGCCAGATAGACCGGTCCGGAGGGATTCCACACCCGGGAAAGGCCTTCGGCCACCCGCCGCAGGCGGCCGGCCGGGGAATCGAGCCCTGCGGCCTTAAGGGCCTCCCGGTAGCGCCCCCCGATCTCGGAAAGTTCGGTGAGAAACTGTCTTCCCTCTGGGGGAAGGTCCTCCGGGGGATAGAGGAGGCCCCGGTAGTCCACCCCCTCCTTTTCGAACTCCTCCAACACCTCCACGAAGCGCAGCCCCCAGGGCAGAAACCGGGCAAAGTCCGGGGTCACCTTCTCGAAACCGGGACGCCCCCGCAGAATACGGAAAAGATGCCAGGCCCTCTCGGCGGCCGGAGCTAGGGGCCGGGGCTCAAGGGCTACCGCCAGCTCCGCCACCAGATCCGCAAGAGTAAGCAGGCGGGGAGGAAAAAGTATGCGGCCCCCGGATTCCTGATGGAGATAGTAGCGCAGGAATTGCACCGCCCGACGGGTGGGCAAAAGGACCGTGACCCGGAAAAGATCCTCCCCGTGGCGGGCCAGGAGAAGCCGGGCCAGGGTGCGCAGAAAACCCGCCTGGGGCGGAATAAGGCCGGCCCTCAAGGAGACACCTCCTCCACCTCCGGAGGCTCGAGAAAAACGAGAACCCCCCGCACCCGGCCCGGAAAGACCTCCCTTAAGCCCTCAAGATATTCCTTAAGTTGCTTCTGGTAGTCTTCGTAAAGCCTTTTTTCTTTCGGGCGGTGGAGCTTGTATTCCAGGACCAGAACCTCGTCTTTTTTTAGAAGGATCCGGTCGGGCCGAAGGCTCTCGAGCCCTTTCTTTCCCTTTTTCAGAAACTCCCGCTCCCGGAGGTCCTCCCCCTCGGAGGAAAAGTATTCGGCCATTCGGGGATGGGAAAGGGCCCGGGAGAGGACCTCCCGCAGGCGAGAACGCAAGGCTTCTCTTTCCGGAAAGGGCTCGGGGTAAAGGGCCAGGGCCCGGGAGAGGGGGCCTTCCAGATCCCGGGGGTCTTTCAGGAAATAGAGGGTGAGGTGGGCCAGCTCCCCGAGGAGGGTCTCCCGATCGCGCTCCCCGAGGAGTCTGAGCGGACGCCGCAGTTGCCGCAAACGGATCTTCATTCCGAAAGCCCCTCCAGGATCTGGGTCACCGCAAGGTCTTGGAGCACGGAGGCCACGGTGTAATACCTGGTCTTTTTCGGGACAAAGAGATGGAGTTCTTCCCGGGCCCGGGTGAGGGCCACATAGAGGAGGTTGAGGCTCTCGAAGACCTCCCGGGCCTTTTCCTCCAAATAGATCCGGCGCAGATCCTCCGGGGCCTCCTTGCGCACCCGGAGGAGCCCCTCCTCTCCGGCTACCAGCTCCACCCTCCCTCGGGGACCCCAGGTGAGAAGGGGCAAGACCACGGCGTCAAACTCCAGGCCCTTGGCCGCATGGATGGTAAAGACCCGCACCGCCTGGATCTCCCGGGGAAGCCCCACCTTCTCCTCTACCCCCAACTCCTCCCAGCGGGCCAAGAATTCCGAAAGGGAAAGGGCTTCTTCCTCGTAAGCCAAGACCGCCGAAAGAAAGCGCATAAGATAAAGACGGGCCTCCGGAAAACGCTCAAAGAGCCCGAATTTCTTCACTGCGGCCTGCACCGTCTCGTAGAGGGTGCGCCGGTGGAGATTTTCGGAAAGCTCGGAGAGTTTTCTATGGAGTCCGGGGGCCTCGGAAGAAAGAAACTCCGCCAGAGAAGGGCCGGCCCCCTGCCGGAGATAGCGCTGCAGGATCTCCGGCCCGGAGGAGGTAAGGGGGCTTGCCAGAAAACCGGCCAGCGCCGTCTCATCCCCGGGATAGTCCAGATAACGCAGGAGAGAAAGAAGGCCCTTGATCAGGGGGGAGTTTTCCAGACGCAGGGCCCGCTCCGTGAGTGCCGGAAGACCCATGCCAAAAAGAAAGGCCGCCAATTCTTCGGCCTCGCGATTTTCCCGCACCAGGAGAGCCAGGGTCCGCCCCCCTTCTACGAACCGCCGGTAAAGGCCGGGCATCAGCTCCCGAAGCCCCTGGAAGACCTCCTCCCGAAAGGCCTCCTTGTCCTGATCCGAAGAAGAGATTTCCCTCAAATAGACCCCGCCCTCCGGGGCCCCTTCCTCCGGGACCTGCTCCACCTCCTCATAGACCTCGCGCAGCCGGGCGCAGAGGGCCTCCGTGACCTCACAGTCTCGAAGCCGCAAGGCCTCCGTGCGACCATGAAGGAGGCGGGCCACGATCTGAGGGAGGTTTTCCCGGAGGCGGGAAAAAAGAAGGTTGTTAAAGGTAACAATCCTCCGGGCGGAGCGGCGGTTCCAGGGAAGACTTTCGGCCTGAAGTTCGGCCGGAAGCTGGGTGAGCACTTCGAAGAAGAGTTCCGGATCTCCGCCCCGCCACATATAGATGGCCTGTTTGACGTCCCCCACATAGAAAAAGGAGCCTCCGGTGGCCACCACCTCCTCCACCAGGGGCTGTAAAGCCTCCCACTGGCGCCGGTCGGTGTCCTGGAATTCGTCGATGAGAAAATGCCGCAGGCGGGTGCCCAGTTTGAGGTAAATCAGGGGAAGGTACTGCCGGGCGTAAAGGGCCAGAAGCTCGGTCCAGCTTCCGGCCTGAAGCACTCCCTCTTCCTCCCGCACCTCCGAAAGCTCGCGGACGATCTCCGCAAAGAGTCTTTCGTAGGGAGCTACCTCGGCCCGGGCCTTAAGGCGCAGGTAGAGACCCAGTCTTTCCCGAAGACGAAGATAGAGATCTTCCGGAAGCTCGACCCCTCGGGGAAGGCTCCCTTTACGGACCAGTTGCCGGAGGCTTTCTTTCTGGAAGACCTTGCTCCAGACATAACGCAAGGGGTCCCGCAGGTATTCCTCCCAGCGGGGGTAGGCTGGCTCCGCCCCCAAATCCTCAAAGAGTCTTCGGGAAAGTTCCTCTCCCAGGGAGCGCAGCTCTTCCTCCAGGGCCGCAAGGGCCTCCCGGGAAGGAGGCGGGCCGTTTTTTCCTGGAGTCAGGCGCCGCAGGAGGCGATGCAGGGCCACCATGCGCCTTCGAAAATGGGGCTCAGGGTTGAACCCTCCACGGGCCTCAAGTTCAAGGAAGGTCTCCAGGGCCTCCTCAAAGAGGCCCCTTAAGCGAGGATCTTCGCGCAGACGAAAAAGCAGCCGGTCAAAGGCCTGATTGAGAAAGTGTTCCTCCCGGATCTCCGCCGAAAGGTCCGGTCGCAGGCCCAGTTCCCAGGCCAGACCCCGAATGAGGGTGAAAAGGAGGCTATCGATGGTGCGCACTTGAAAGGCCTGATAGGCCGAAAAGATGGTCTCCAGCCAGCCCTCGGCCTCCCGAGGGCTAAGGCCGGTCTCCTCCGAAAGCCTGCGTCCGGTCTCCGTGGAAAGGGCAATGTGTTTTAGAAAGAGGAGGATGCGCTCCCGCATTTCGGCGGCGGCCTGGTTGGTGAAGGTAAGGGCCACCACCGAGGCCAGGTGGGCCTCCTGCGGTGGGCCCAAGGAGGCCAGGACCCGCAAAAACTGCACCGCCAGGCGATAGGTCTTCCCGGCGCCGGCCGAGGCCGAGACCTGGATAACCCCCCGGGGCTCGGACCAAAAGTTCAGACGGAGTTGATCGGCCACGCCTCTATTTTATCCCGAGGAAGGAGCCACGAGCACCCGGAAATTTCCCCCTAAATCTAACCCGGAATGGGCTTCTTTTGGGCTCGGGCCAGGGCCTCGCAAAGGGAGGTGTAGGCTTCCCCGGTGCAGGCCCTGAAGGCGAAGTAACGCAGGAGGACGGGGGCCAGAAGGGTGGTCACGAAGGCCATGACCACCAGGGCCGAAAACTGTTCCTGAGTAAGGAGGGGGGCCATAAGCCTTCCTTGAGAGAGGAGATCCCGGCTCAGGTTCATCACTACTGCGGCCACCACCAGTTCCACCGCTCCGCGACCGTTCATCCCCGCTCCCACCACCAGGGCCTCGCCCCAGGAAAAACCGAAGGGCTTAAGCCCGGCTCCGGCCCCGAAGAGCTTTCCTACCACCGCCGCCAGGGTAAGGGCCCCACAAAAGAGGAGAAAGGAGGGCTCCAAAGAAAAATGGAGGTGAAAGGCCAGGGTGACGAAGAAAACCGGAAGGAGAAAGCCGTAACTCAAGCCGTAAAAGCGGTCGGAGAGGGCCTCATAGACCTCCTCGGTGAACACCTCCCGGCGCACGAACTGGCCGGCCAGAAAGGCTCCGATTACATGATGGAGTCCCGCCTCTTCGGCCAGCCAGGCCATGGCCAGAGCCATCACCAGGGCGAAGGTCACGGCCTTGCCCCCCTCGTCAGTGATCCGGTGAGCAAAGCGCGGGAGGACCAGCTCCCCCACTAGGATGGTGAACCCGAAAAAGAGCCCCACCTTAAGGAGGATAAGGCCCAGGGTGAAGGGCTGAAAATGCCCTTCCCGCACCAGACCCAGAAGGATGGAAAGGGCGATCAGGGCCAGGATGTCGTCCACCAAGGCCGCGGCCATAAGGATGTGTCCCACCTCGGTGCGGTGGATACGCAGGCTCTGAAGGACCACAGCCTGGATAGCGATGGCCGTAATGGAGCAGCCCAGGCCTACAAAAAGGGATTGATAGAGGGTCCCCCCGAAAAGGTGGGTTACCAGGACCCCCAAGAAAAAGGGCAGGAGAAAGCCCCCCAGGGCCACGGCCAGGGCCGGCCAAAAGTGCTCCACCAGCTCCCGGGGATCCATCTCCAGGCCGGCATAGAACATGGCAAAGAAGATCCCCAGTTCAGCCAGAAGGGCCAGGGCCTCGGAGGGATGGATCAGGCCCAGCACGGGCCCCAGAAGGATCCCGGCCGCAAGTTCTCCCAGCATCACCGGAAGGCCCATCCTCTGAGCCCCGTAGCCCAGAAGCCAGGCCGCGGTAAGGATGGCCAGAAGTTGCAAGAGAAAACCCGTACTCATGGCCCTTTTATACCCCAAGGTCTCCCGGGATTACAAACCCTCTTGGGGAAGGAACGGGTTTGGGTTATCCTGGGAGGGCTATGGAGGCCCTTCTTTACCCCCAGACCTATCTCCGCCGGGATCTGGCGGAACGGGCCTTGCAGGTGGTGGAAAGGTTGGTCCTTCTGCGCCCGGCGGAATATCCTCCGGAAGGAATCGCGGCGGATCTTTCCCGGGAAGGCCGGGTGCGCTTCCTTTATCCGCCCCCGCTGGGCGAGCGCCTTCAGGCCTTTGTTGACCTGGTCTCCGGCTACGAGGAATGGGGGCAGTGGATGCGTGATCCGGAAAATCTTTCTCTTCTCAAGGGGCTTCCGGAGTTCGCCGAAGAGAGTGTTTTGGAGATCAAGCGGGCCCTGGTGGGAGAAGAGGGGGGCCGCCAGGAAGATCCGGTCCTCAAGGCCCGGGTCCTTCTGGCCCTGGCCGAAAGGCTGGATGCCCGGCTGGAGGCCCTGGACGAGGAGAGCTCCCGGCTGGAGGCCCGCAGCCGGGAGCTCTCCTTCCACATTTTAGGGGACGCCATCGGGGTGCGCTTTCCCCGCTGGGTGGCCGAGATTCGAGAGGTCTCCCCGGAACTCCCGGGCTTGAAGGTGCGCCTTCTGGCCTGGGCCCGCCTAGCCCCTCTTCTTTCCGAAATCCCGGAGATCTTCCTTACCGATCAGGCTCCTCTTTTTGAGGAATGGCGGGATGTGCCCTCCGAGGAGCTTTCCGAAAGATCCTTTTCGGGTTTCCGGGTGCAGGAGGTCCTTTATCGGACAGGCCCCCGAAGCCTCCTTTCCCTAGGCGAAGACCCCCGCGCCCCCCTCCTTCCGGGATCTACCCGGGTAGTCTTTCTTCTTCCGGGAAAGTAACCCTCTGCTTTTCTTTCCCTTTTGGTCAAGCTATACTGGAAAAGCAGGAGAAAACTCATGGAGCGTCTCGAAAGGCTCGAAAAGCTGGTAAAGGAGCTCTATCCCGAATGCCAATGGGCCAAAAGCGACCTGGAGCTCCTTAAGGATATCACCTCGGATCTGGTCATGAGTGCCCTTGAGGATCGACAAAATCTGAAGGAATTGCACGCCGCTCTGGATCGTCCGGAAAAAATGATGGAGGAAGACCGGCGGAGGGCGGAAAAGGATCGGGAGTGGATGCGGAAAAAGTGGGGGGAGATGGCCCAAAGGCTCGGAACCCTTACCGAAGACATCTTCGCCCCGGGAATCCCCTATCTGGTAAAACGCCTGGGATACAAGATCAAAAAGAGAATGCTCGATGTAGAGTACAAAAAAGACGGCCGCTGCAACCAGTATGACGCCATCGTGGTGGCCGAGGATAAGGCCGGAAAAGAGGTGGTCTTCGTGGCCGAGGTAAAGAGTCAGCTCCGGGCAGGCCACTTTGAAGAATTCCGGAAAAAACTAAAAAACCTCCCCTTCTATGAGCCGGAGTATGCGGGAAAGATCGTCCCGGTCCTGGCGGCCTTTAAGATCCCGGAAAGCCTCATCGCCCCGGCCAACCGGCGAGGGGTCCTTTTGGTCCGCATGGGTGGCGAGTACCTGGAGCCCTTAAATCCGGAAGTCCTGAAATAGTCCTCCCCCCAGAGATTGATCCTTCATGAAAGGCTTGACAGGTGGCTTTTAAATTTTAAAATTAATCTACAAAATCAAGAAAAGGAGGAAGGGTATGGGTCAGACCAAGGAGAAATTGCAGGAAGCCTTTGCCGGAGAGTCTCAGGCCAATCGGCGCTACCTGGCCTTTGCCAAAAAGGCTGAAGAGGAGGGCTTTCCGGGAGTAGCCCGGCTTTTCAGGGCTGCAGCCGAGGCCGAAACCATCCACGCCCTCAATCACCTCCGGGCCATGGGGGGCATCGGCTCCACCGTGGAAAACGTTCAGGCCGCCATTCATGGAGAGACCTATGAATTCAAGACCATGTATCCGGAGATGATCGAGATCGCCGAAAAGGAAGGGGAGACCGAGGCCAAGCAGAGTTTCTTTTTCGCCAACGAGGCCGAAAAGATGCATGCGGCCATCTTCGAGCGGGCCCTCATGTACGTGAAAGAGGGTAAGGATGTGCCGGTGGACAGGCTCTATGTCTGTCCGGTCTGCGGCTACACCCTGGAGGGTGAACGTCCGGACAAGTGCCGGGTCTGCGGCACCGAGGGGTCAAAATTTATCGAGATCACCTAAGGCCTCAAAGAAGGCGGAAAAGGCCGGGTGCTCCAGGACTCGGTCCAGGGCCCCGGCCACCTTCTCCTGGTAAGCTTGCGGGGGTTGGGGAGCTAAACCCCGTCTTTCCCTGAGGAAGTTCAGAAAGGCGGTACGGAAGGCGTCGTCAAAGAAGACTCCGTGGAGATAGGTCCCCAGGACCTCTCCTTGGGCCAGGCTCAGGATCTCTTCTCCGGCCCAAAAGCTCCGTCCGTAACGGATCTCAAAGCCGGAAAGGGGTCCTTTCCAGAAGGGAAAATCCGGCCGGTCCTGAAGAGGGCCCCTTCTTTTGGGCCTGCGGAAAAGGGTCTCGTGGGGGAGAAGGCCCAGCCCCTCCACCTCCCCTCCGAACTCCAGCCCCTCCGGGTCCCGAAGGGTCCTTCCCAGGAGCTGAAAGCCTCCGCAGAGTCCGAAAAGGACCTTTTTCCCCGCCAATTTTTTTAAGGTTTCCGCCAGACCCCTTTCCCTGAGCCAGGCCATACTCCGGGCTACATTCCTTGAGCCCGGCAGAATCACCGCCTCGGCCTCCTCCAGGGCCCGGGGATCCTGGGTGAAGATCAACTCCACGTCCTCTTCGTGGCGCAAGGGATCCAGATCGAGAAAATTGGAAAGATAAGGATAGGCCAAGACGGCCACCTTAAGGGGTCGCTCGGTGACAAAGCCCGAAAACCGCACCAGCGAGGCGCTGTCTTCCTCCAAAAAATGGACCTCCTGGTAGGGTAAAAGCCCCAAAAGGGGCTTTCCCGAGCGCGCCGAAAGGATGCGGCCCCCCTCCTCGAAGAGTTCCACCGCCCCCCGGAATTTGTTGACCACCAGGCCCACGCAGAGATCCCGGATCTCGGGAAGAAGCTCCAGGGTCCCCAGAAGCTGGGCAAAGACCCCGCCCCGGTCGATATCTCCGATGAGGACAAAGGGAAGGCGAAAGGTCCGGAGGAGTTCGTAGTTGGCCAGATCTCCCTCAAGGAGGTTCAGCTCGGCAAGCCCTCCCGCCCCCTCTACGATCACCAGATCGTTTTCCGCAAGGACCTCTTCCAAGACCGCAAAGACCCTCTGCCGATAGGCCCGACGGAATTCCCGAAAGCGGCCGGCCGGAAGCACCCCCTCGGGATTTCCTAAAAAGATGATCTCCGCCTGATGCTCGGCCAGAGGTTTCAGAAGCAGGGGATTCATGCGCACCGAGGGCTTACGCCCCGCAACCAGGGCCTGATAGGCCTGGGCCCAGGCCATCTCCCCCTCCTCCGTGGCCAGGGCGTTGAGGCTCATGTTTTGGGCCTTGAAGGGAAAGACCCGCAGGCCCTTTTTGGCAAACCAACGGCAGGCCAGGGCCGCAAGGAAGGTCTTGCCCACTGAAGACATACTTCCCATAAAGGCCAGCGCCCGCCCCATGGCTTCTCACCATACCTTCTCCGAAAAATCTTTCCAAGAGAGGCCTCGGGCATAGCCCTTTGGACAACTCTGTGTTAGGTAATTAGGAAAAAAGCTTCTCCCGAAAGGAGGCCCTCATGAAAAAACCCCCTCTGCGGCGGCCCACTTCCCTGAGTCCTGAGGAAAAACAGGCCCTGGTGGCTGGCCTTTTCGCTCAGGATCCCTCCATCTTCACCCCGGAGCCCGAAATCCAGGCCCGGATTGCCCAGCGCTTGGGCTGGATCAAGGCCGTGGAGCGCATGGAGCCCAAACTTCCGGAGCTCAAGGCCTTTGCCGAAGAGGTGCGCGGGGAATTTGAAGAGGTCCTCTGGTGCGGAATGGGGGGCTCGAGTCTCTTTCCCCTGGCCCTGTCCCTCATCTTCGGCCCCCAGGAAGGCTACCCCCGTTTCACCGTGCTGGACACCAACGATCCGGAGACCATCGCCGAACTTGAGGCCCATCTTCCCTGGGAAAAGACTCTGTTTGTCATCGCTAGCAAATCCGGCACCACTGTGGAGACCCTGGCCCACTACCGCTATTTCTGGAAGGCCCTGGAGGATCGGGGGCTTTCCCCAGGGCCCCGGTTCGTGGCCCTCACCGACCCGGGCTCCCCGCTGGAGGCCGAGGCCAAGGAGAAGGGTTTTCGCCGGGTCTTTCATCATCCCCAAGACGTGGGGGGACGTTACGCGGCCCTCACCGAGGTGGGTTTTCTCCCGGCGGCCCTCATGGGACTTGATCTTGAACGGGCGCTGGGGGCCGCCCGGGAAATGTTTGAGGCCTCCTCTCCGGAGCTTCCCTGGGAGTACAATCTCTCCGCCTGGCTGGCCCAGTACATGGTGGAGCATTTCGTCCATGGCAAAGACAAGCTCACCATCCTCACCGATCCCCTGCTGCGTCCCTTTGCCTGGTGGTTGGAACAGCTCATAGCCGAAAGCCTGGGCAAAAACTTCACCGGGATCATTCCCATTGTGGGAGAGGCTCCGGGCTCTCCCACCGTCTACGGCCCGGATCGCTATTTCGTCTATCTGGGGCTCCGGGGGCGAGAAAATCTCTACCGCCGGCTATTTTCCGACCTGCGGGAGGCGGACTTCGAGCTCAAGACCTATTTCTTGGAGGACCGCTACGAGATCTTTGCCGAATGTGTGCGTTGGGAAATCGCCGTAGCCCTCTCCGGGGCCCTCATGGGGCTCAACCCCTTTGATGAGCCGGATGTGGTCCGCACCAAGCAGAAGACCCGGGAACTAGTAGAAAAATTCCGGCGCACCGGAGAGTTCCCGGTGGAATTCTACCTGGATGAGGACACGGGAATCGGTTTTCTTTACGCGGAAACCGCCAAGGTGGAGTATCCCCGCCTCAAGGCCCTGATCAAAAAATTCTTCCAGGAGATGTCCCCTTGGGGATATCTGGGACTTCTGGCCTATCTGCCGCCAGAGCCGGAGATCGAAGAGATCTTTCGGGACCTGCGGACCCTCATCCGCGGCCGACGTCAGTGCAGCACCGTCTTCGGCTTTGGGCCCCGCTATCTCCACTCCACCGGACAGCTTTTCAAGGGGGGAACCATCTCCGGACGCTTCATCATCTTTACCCGTCGAGGGCGCCGACCGGAGCAGGTCATCCCCGGAGAGGGAATCACCTTCTGGGATCTCCAGTTTGCCCAGGCTTACGGAGACTTTCGCGCCCTGGAGGAGGCCGGCCGGCCGGTGATCCACCTCCATCTCACCGAAGACTACCGGGAAGACCTGCGCAAACTCTACCAGATCTTCGAAGAAGCCCTGAGACTTTAAGGCCATGCCCTACTTGAGGCGCCTGGCCCTCGGCTTTGGGATCCTTACCACCCTCATAGGGGCAGGAGTTCTGGGCTTTGCTTTCCTGGAACACCTGCCCCTTTTTGAGGCCTTCTACCTTACCGCCGCCACCATCACCACCGTGGGCTACGGGGATATAGTGCCGCACACCACGGCCGGAAGGCTGTTGGCCATCCTCATTGCCTTCGGAGGGGCGGGCCTTTTCTTTTACGCCATAGGCCTGGTGAGTGAACTGATCCTTTCCGAGACTTTTCCCCATCTTTTTGGGAGGAGACAGATGGAGGACAGCATATCCAAACTGCGCCAGCATTACATCATCTGCGGCTACGGCCGCATCGGCAAACACATCTGCCGCCTGATTGTCCGGGAAGTCCCCTTTGTGGTTATCGAAAACGACCCGGAGGTCATCCCCGAGCTGGAAAAGGAGGGCTATCTCTTCCTGGAAGGGGATGCCACCAACGAGGAGGTCCTGCTCAAGGCCGGGGTGGAGCGGGCCCGGGGGCTGGTGACCGTGCTGCGCTCCGATGCGGACAACGTCTATATCACCCTTACCGCCCGCAGCCTCAATCCCCGGATCTTCATCATGGCCCGGGCCGATGACGAACGAGTGGTCAAGCGTCTGCGCCAGGCCGGGGCCAATCAGGTCTTCTCCCCCTACCTCATCGGGGCTCGACGAATGGCCCTGGCCATCCTGCGCCCGGCGGTCACGGACTTCCTAGAACTCACCACCCCGGAGGCCAACCTCGAGCTCCAGCTTGAGGAGGTCCGCCTCCGGCCCGACTCTCCCCTGGTGGGCCGCGACCTCCTTTCCAGCCGCATCCGGGAGGTCTCCGGGGCCATTGTGCTTGCGGTCAAAAAGCTGGCCGGGGAGATGATCTTCAATCCCCCTCCCAGCTATCGTCTGGAGGCCGGAGACGTCCTGGTGGTTCTGGGAGAGAGAAAGGGCCTGGCCCGCCTTGAGGAATTGGCTTCCGGAAAAAAGGCCGAGTCTTCCTGAGACCTTTTTCGGTAAGGATGGCCTCCACCCGGAGGTCGTGGGCCTCGGTGGGCACCCTCTCCACTATCTGACATTCAAAGGCTAGGGCCAGCCGGAAGCCTTGGGTCCGGGAAAGTAAGCGGTCGTAAAATCCCCCACCGTAACCCAGGCGCCTTCCCTGGGGATCGAAGGCCAGGCCCGGCACCAGAACGAGCTGGGCAGCCTCTGGAGGGATTTCCGGATTTTCGGCCGGGGGCTCGAGAATCCCGAAGGGCCCGGGGACCAGCTCCCCCAAGGTGTAAAGCCGATGAAAGCTCAGGGTCCGCTCGCGAAGATGGGTCCGGGGCAAAGCCACCACCTTTCCCTCAAGAAGGGCCCGGCCCAGGGCCTCCCAGGTCTCCACCTCGTCCCCGAAGGAGGCAAAAAAGAAGATCACCCGGGCCTGGCGAAAGAGCTCTAGCTCCAGGAGTCTTTCGGTGATCTTCCGGGAGAGGTGCCGCCGGAGGTCCGGAGAAAGCCCGGCCCGTCTGGCCCGCATCTCCGCCCGCAATCGGGCCTTTTCCTCCCCTATGCTTGACATTTTCTTTCTCCGGAGATTAGCTTCTTAGACTATAATCCTTTTCAGGAGAGTGCTCATGCGGCACTTGCGAAGAATTTTCGATCTGGAGCCGGAGGAGGCCCGCTTCCTCGTCCAGCGGGGCCTGGAGATCAAACGCCGTCTTAAAAGCGGAATCCCGCATCAACCCCTTCTCGGCCGCATCCTGGGCCTCATCTTTGAAAAACCCTCCACCCGCACCCGGGTCTCTTTTGAGGCGGCCATGCTGCGCTTAGGCGGCCAGACCATCTTCCTTTCCTCCCGGGATCTACAACTTTCCCGGGGCGAGCCCCTCAAGGATACCGCCCGGGTACTTTCGCGCTATGTGGACGGACTGGTGGTGCGCACCTTTGGCCAGGAGGTGGTGGAGGAGCTGGCGGCCCACGCCACGGTACCGGTGATCAACGGCCTTTCGGACAAGTTTCACCCCTGCCAGGTGCTTTCCGATGTCCTGACCGTGGTAGAGACCGGGCGCCCCCTTGAAGGCCTTAAAGTGGCCTGGGTGGGGGACGGAAACAATATGGCCAATTCCTGGATCGAGGCCGCGGCCCTTTTCGGGTTTGAATTGCGTCTGGCCTGTCCCGAGGGCTACGATCCTGCCGAAGATGTCCTTTCCGAGGCCCGCTCCCGGGGGGCCAAGATCATCCTTACCCGGGACCCGGTGGAGGCCGTAAGCGGGGCCGAGGTGGTCAACACCGACGTCTGGGCCAGCATGGGGCAGGAAGAAGAAGCCGAGGAAAGGCGGCGGGTCTTCCAGCCCTACCAGGTGAACGCCGAGCTTTTAAAACACGCGGCCCCGGAGGCCATCGTGCTTCACTGTCTTCCCGCCCACCGGGGGGAAGAGATCACGGAGGAGGTGCTGGAAGGACCGCGTTCCGTGGTCTGGGAACAGTCGGAAAACAAGATGTGGCTGCATGCCGCGGTCCTGGAGTGGTTACTGGCCTGAAGACTCTCCGGTATCCTCCTCCACCTCCCGCACGGATTCCTCCAGGGCGGCCTTGCGGGAGAGTTTGATGCGCCCGGCCTTGTCGATATCGATGACCTTGACCAGGACCTCGTCCCCCTCCTGGAGGACATCGGTCACCTTGCGCACCCGGCGGTGATCCAGCTGGGAGATATGGATGAGCCCCACCGTGCCCGGAAAGAGCTCCACGAAGGCCCCGAAGTCCGTGACCCGGGTGACCTTGCCCAGATAGACCTTGCCCACCTCGGCCTCCTGGGCCAGCTCCTCAATCATCTTGGCCGCCTTCTCCGCGGCCTCCAGGTTGGAGGAGTAGATGCGCACCAGGCCGGTCTGGTCCTCAATGTCGATCTTGACCTCTCCTCCACAGGCGGCGATGATTCCTTTGATGGTCTTGCCGCCGGGACCAATGATCTGGCCCACCTTGTCCGGACTGATCTCCAGGGTGATCACCCTGGGGGCGTAAACCGAAAGGGTCTCCCGGGGTCGGTCGATGGTCTGGCGCATGATCTCCAGGATCTTCAGCCGGGCCTTGCGGGCCTGGTCTAAAGCTCGGGCCATAATCTCCCGCGTAATCCCGGCCACCTTTACATCCATCTGAAAGGCGGTGACCCCCTTTTCCGTGCCCGCCACCTTGAAATCCATGTCCCCCATACGGTCCTCATCGCCCAGAATGTCCGTAAGCACCACCACCCGCTCGCCCTCTTTCACCAACCCCATGGCGATCCCGGCCACCATGTCCCGGATGGGGACCCCGGCGTCCATGAGCGAGAGCGTGGCCCCGCAGACCGTGGCCATGGAGGAGGAACCGTTAGACTCAAGCACGTCCGAGACCACCCGGATGGTGTAGGGAAATTCCTCTTCCCCGGGAATGACCGGGGTGAGGGCCCTTTCGGCCAGCATCCCGTGTCCAATCTCCCGGCGCGAAGGCCCACGCAGGGGTTTCACCTCTCCCACACAGAAGGGAGGGAAGTTGTAATGAAGCATGAAATGTTTAAAGATCTCTTCTCCCGGAAGGTCCAGCCGCTGCTCCTCTTCGGAGCTTCCCAGGGTGGTTACCACCAGGACCTGGGTCTCCCCCCGGGTGAAAAGGGCCGAGCCGTGGGTCCGGGGAAGGACGGAGACCTCACAGGAGATGGGCCGGAGGTCTTCCGGGCCGCGGCCGTCGATGCGCCGCCCCTCAGAAAGGACCATCTCCCGCATGCGGGTCCTTTCCAGTTCGTCCAGATACTCCCGTACCTCGGCCTCCCGTCCCGAAGCTTCCTCACCTAGGGCCGCCAGGACTTCCTGAAACAAGGCCTTGCGCCGACGGTTTCTTTCCACTTTGGCCGGAGTCTCCAGGATTTCGCGCACTCCGGCCTCGGCCAGCTCGAAGACCCGGGCCCGCAGGGCCTCGTCTACTGGAGGCTCCTCAAAGGCCATCTTGGGCCGGCCGGCCTTCTCTCGCAACTCCCGTTGCAGGGCCAGGAGGGGTTTCAGGCCCTCGTGGGCGAAAAAGAGGGCCTCCTCCATCACCGCCTCCGGGATCTCCCGGGCCAGGCCCTCTACCATCACGATGGCCTCCTCGCTGCCGGCCACCACCAGGTTGAGGTCGCTTTCCCGAAGCTCGGAGGCCGTGGGATTGAGGACAAACTGGCCGTTCACCCTTCCCACGCGCACCGCGGCAATAGGGCCCTTAAAGGGAAGATGAGAGAGCTCCAGGGCCGCCGAGGCCCCGGTGATGGCCAGGATGTCCGAGTCTACCTCCGGGTCCAGGGAGAGTACGGTGGCGATCACCTGGGTTTCGTAACGCCACTTCTTGGGAAAAAGCGGCCGAATAGGCCGGTCGATGAGCCGGGCGGTAATGACCTCCTTTTCGCTGGGACGGCCCAACTCCCTCCGGAAATAGCCCCCGGGGATGCGCCCGGCGGCGTAATACATCTCGTGATATTCCACGGTCAGGGGTAAAAAGTCCAGATCCCGCTTTTCCTCCGAGGCCACCACCGTGACCAGAACCACGGTGTCCCCGTGACTGACTAGAACGGCCCCATGGGCCTGCCGGGCCACCCGTCCGGTCTCCAGCACAAAGGGGCGGCCCCCGATCTCTGTCTCTACACGATACATCCGGCCCTCCTCTTAGCCCCGCAATCCCAGGGCCCGAATCAGGTTCTGGTAACGCTGGAAATCCGTGCGTCGTAGATAGTTGAGGAGCTTGCGGCGCTGCCCTACCAGCTTGAGAAGCCCTCGCCGGGAGTGATGGTCCTTTTTGTGGACCTTGAAATGCTCCTCGAGTTGCTTGATGCGGGCCGTAAGAAGGGCAATCTGGACCTCCGGCGAGCCCGTGTCGTTCTCGTGACGCTGAAACTTCTTGATGATCTCGGTCTTGATCTCCGGATCAAGCGGCATCTTCCCTCCTCCTTAATATGAATTAAGCCCCCGGGCGGTCTAGACCAACCCCGGAGCTTGCCCTTATCTAACCTCAGGATACGAAAACCCGCAACATTTCCGCCCAGCCTTCTCCGGAAAAACGCTCCGGATAGTAGGTCACCGCCACCAGATCCCCGTCTTCGCTCAGAATACGCAGCCAAGGCACCCGCGGTCGCCGCGCCACCTTCTGAAGCCGCACCAGGCTCCCCAGAACGCTCACCGAAAAGGGGCGTCCCTGCCGGATGCGCCGGGCCATCTCCCGAGAGACGGTAATGGCCGGAATAAAAGAAAGGGCCTCCTCTACCGAAAGGATCTTCTCTTCCAGACGCCCCTCCGCCTGAAGCCTTTCTACTTCTTCCAGGGTGAGGGCCTCCTCGAGGGTAAAAGGCCCCTTGCGCAAACGACGCAGGGCCACCAGGGTGGCCCCGCAGCCTAGCCGAAGCCCCACCTCATGCACCAGGGAACGCACATAGGTCCCCTTGCTGCAATAGACCTCGAATTCCACCCGGGGAAGCTCCACCGCGAGCACCCGAAACTCCAGGACCTCCACCCGCTTGGGCTCCTTTTCCACCTTGACCCCCTTGCGGGCCCAACGATAAAGGGGCTGGCCCCGATACTTGGCCGCGGAATAAGGTGGGGGGACCTGTTCGATCTCTCCCACGAAACCCTGCATGACCTCCTGGATCTCTTCGGCGGAAAGCTCCGGCACCGGACGCCTTTCCACCACCTCTCCCGTAAGATCGTAGGTATCGGTGATGATCCCCAGCTCGAAGGTCCCCTGATAAACCTTGTCGCCCTCCAAGATGAATTGCGCGATTTTGGTGGCCCTTCCCAGGCAAATGGGAAGGACGCCGGTGGCAAAGGGATCCAGAGTTCCTCCGTGGCCGGCCTTGCGGACCCGGAGAAGTCTTTTGATCTTCTCCACGGCCTCGGTGGAACTCAGGTCCTTGGGTTTGTCGAGTACCAGCACCCCTTCGACTTTCATGCCCTCACCTCCAGGACGGACGAAAGAAGGCCTCTGACCAGATCCAGCACCTCCGGCAGGGTTTTTTCCCTCTGGCGAAAGCCCGCGGCCCGCACGTGTCCCCCTCCGCCCTGGGAGGCCGCAATCCGGGCCACATCCACCTCTCCCCGGCTGCGCAGGCTTACCCCAATCTCCCCGGGCTTAAGCTCCTTCACCAGGGCGGAGACCTTCACCCCCCGCATGCTCCGCAGGAAGGTGGCAAAATCCTCGGCCTCTCCCGGACGGGCTCCCACCTCCTCAAAGTCCTTGAGGGTGAGCCAGGAGACCACGGCCCGCCCTCCGGCAAAGACCTCCCTCCTTTCGAGCACCCGGCTCAAGAGCTCAAAGCGGGCCGGAGGGTAGTTTTCAAGAAGCCTCTCCCCCACCCAGGCCGGCCGGGCCCCGGCCCGCACCAGGTCCGCCGCGGCCAGGAAGGCCTCCTCCCGGGTATTTTCAAAACGAAACCCTCCGGTATCGCTATAAAGCCCTACATAAAGGTTTTCGGCCACCTCCGGGAGAAGCCCTCCCAGGTCCCGCAGGATTTGATAGACCAGAAAGGCCGTGGCCGGGGCCCGGGGATCCTGGAGTAGAAGGCCGGAAAGAGCCTGGCCGCTTACCGCATGGTGATCCAGGATCACCCGCTCGCGGGCGGCCAGGACCAGCTCCGCAAGCCCTCCCAGCCTCTGGGCCTCGGAAAGGTCAAAGACCAGGGCCACACACTCCTGCGGCCTTCGCGGAAGGGCCTCGGGGCGCAGAAGATCCCCGAAGCCGTGAAGAAAGTCCAAAAATTCGGGGGGATCGTCTTCTATCAAGGGGTAGCTTTCCACCCCCCGGGCCTTGAAAAAGAGATGCACCGCCAGCACACAACTCAGGCCGTCGGCATCGGGCTGAACGTGAGTGGCCAGGAGGAAGGGCCCGGGCCCTTCAAAGATTTCCCGAATCTTTTCCCTGCTTGAGTCTTTCAAAAAGCTCCTCCAGCCTTTCGGTCTCCTCGGGCCGGTGGTCCGGGTGAAATTCCAGTTCCGGAATGTACTTGAGATAGACGTGTTCGGCCAGAAGGGACCGGATGTAACCCCGGGCCCGGCGAAAGCCCCGTTCCGCCCGGGCCCAGTCCTCGGCCTCTCCGTGGACCCGATAATACACCCGGGCCCGGCGGAGGTCCGGGCTGACCTCCACCTCGGAGACGGTGATAAAACCCTGGAGATCCGGGTCGCGCACCTCCTCGGAAAGGATGACCGCCAGGGCCTCCCGGATGAGTTCCGCCACCCGGAGATGTCGGTAGTGCATGAGAACCTCAAAAGGAAAGAAATTCGATCTCCGCCGAAATAAGCTCCATCCCGTCCAGGTCCTCCACGAAGGAGAGGACCTGGTTGAGATAGCGATCGGCCACCTTTTGATCGGAGGCCACGGTGGAGACCCCGATCACCGCCCGCTGCCAGAGGTCCTGATCTCCCACCTCGGCCACGGAGAGCTTCTTAAAGCGGGCCTCCAGCCGGTGGATAAGACTCTTTACCCGCTGACGTTTGCCCTTGAGCGAGCCGTTTCCCGGAAGATAAAACTCCATGCGGGCGATGCCCACCACCATCTCAAACTTCCCGGCGGATCTCCACCATCTCGAAGGCCTCGATCACATCCCCTTCTTTGATGTCCTGGAAGTTCTCCAGGCCCACGCCGCACTCGTAGCCCGCGGCCACTTCTTTAACGTCCTCCTTGAAACGCTTGAGGGAGACGATCTTTCCGTTATAGACTACCACGCCCTCCCGCAGGAGGCGCACGCTCCCTCCGCGCACCAGCTTGCCCTCCTTCACGTAACAGCCCGCCACGGTGCCCACCCGCGGCACCCGGAAGGTGGCCCGCACCTCGGCCACCCCCACGATGCGCTCCTCATACTCCGGCTCAAGCATTCCGGAGAGGGCCTTTTTCACTTCGTCGATGGCCTGATAGATTACGTCATAAAACCGGATATCCACCTTTTCCTGTTTGGCAATCTCCTTGGCCTTACCTGTGGGACGCACGTTAAAGCCGATAACCACCGCATCCGAAGCCGCGGCCAGCATGACGTCGCTTTCACTGATGGCCCCGATTCCGGCCCGGATGATATTCACCCGCACCTCGTCGGTGGAAAGCTTTTGCAGGGCGTCCCGCAGGGCCTCGAGAGTCCCCTGCACATCGGCCTTGAGCACGATCTTGAGCTCCTTGACCTCGCCCTCCTTGAGTTTTTCAAAGACCCTCTCCAGGGAAAGCCGGGCCTCGCGGGCGGCCTCGGCCTCCCGGGCCTTGCGCTGCCGGTATTCGGCCACCCGCCGGGCGGCGGTCTCGTCGGGCATGACGATGAAATCGTCTCCGGCCTGAGGCACCTCCTCAAAGCCTAGGACCTCCACCGGGGTGGCCGGAGGGGCCTCCTTGAGGCGCTCGCCCCGCTCGTTGAGCATGGCCCGCACCCGACCAAAGGTCATCCCGGCCACGAAGGGATCCCCTTCACGCAGGGTTCCCTCCTGAACGATGACCGTGGCCACCGGCCCCTTTCCCTTGTCCAGCCGGCTTTCGATGATCCGGCCTCGGGCCGGCCGATCCGGAGCGGCCTTGAGATCCAGCATCTCCGCCTGAAGCAGCACCAGCTCCAAAAGGTCTTCGATCCCTTGGCGTTTCTTGGCCGAGACCTCCGCCATCAGGGTCTCCCCACCCCAGTCCTCAGGGACCAGACCCAGCTCCGCCAGCTCACTCTTGACCCTTTCCGGATTGGCGTCCGGTTTGTCGATCTTGTTAATGGCCACCACGATGGGCACTCCGGCGGCCCGGGCGTGGTCGATGGCCTCCCGGGTCTGATCCATGACCCCGTCGTCGGCGGCCACCACCAGGATCACCAGGTCGGTAACCTGAGCCCCCCGGGCCCGCATGGAGGTAAAGGCCTCGTGCCCCGGGGTATCAATGAAGGTGATCTCCCGACCATCGGGAAGGCGCACCTTGTAGGCTCCGATATGCTGGGTAATGCCTCCGGCCTCGCGCGCGGCCACATCGGTGTGCCGAATGGCGTCCAGGAGGGTGGTCTTTCCGTGATCCACGTGTCCCATCACGGTCACGATGGGCGGCCGGGGCTTGAGTTCCTCCGGGGAGGGGGGCACATACTCCAGCAGGGCCTCCTCCTCCACCGTGGCCGCTTCTACCTCGTAGCCGAACTCTGAGGCCACGATGGCCGCGGTCTCCGCATCGATGGACTGGTTAATGGTCACCATGGTCCCCATTTCCATAAACTTGCGGATGACGTCCGCGGCCTTAACCCCCATCTCCTTGGCCAGCTCGCCCACCTGGATGGTCCCATGGATCTTGATCTTTTTCTTCTTGGGAGGAAGGGTAGGTGGCCTTTCCGGCGCCTTTTCCTTGGCCTGAGGCTTGCGAGAAGGAACCTTTTCGGCCTCTTCTTCCCCTTCCGGAAGCATCTCCAGCCCCTCGGGGCCCTTTTCCAGCTCCTCCATCAACTCCAGTTCCTCGAGGATCTCCTCCCGCTCGCTCTTGGGCCCGGCGGCCACCTTCTTCTTGCCCTTCTTGGGCTTTTCCTCGGTCTCCGGGCGTTCCTTCTTCTTTTTGGCGACCTTCTTTTCCTCTTTGGGTTCTGGAGGAGGCGGAGGAGCCGGAGCCGCCCGCCGGGGTTTGAAATCTTTGACCACCCGTTTTTTGGGCTTGGGAGAAATAGCCTCGGTGTCTACCCGGGTGATGATCCGGGCCTTGAGTTCCAGGGCCTCCTCCGGCTTCTCTTCGGTGGGAGTCTCCGCAGAGGGAGCCTCCGGCGGGACCTCCGCCTTGGGAGGCCCTTCCTCCAGAGGCTTAGCCTCCTCCGGCTTCTCCTCGGTCTCCTTTTCCGGTTTAGGACGCCGGATCTTGAGCTTGATGCGTTTGGGACGGGCCTCTTTTTCCTCCCGGCGCCGGAAAATTACCGCCTGGGGTTCCTCGGAGGGCCCCTTTTCCGCAGAAGTTTCCTCCGTCGGCCTTTCCTGAGCCAGGGACTGGCGCACCCGTTCCGCTTCCTCCTCAGAGATGGTGGAGGAATGCGATTTGATCTCGATCCCCATGGCCTTTACCTTTTCGGCCAGTTCCTTGGGACCGAGGTCCAGTTCTTTGGCCAGGTCATAAATACGGATCTTACTCATGACCCTTCAAGCCTCCTCGCTTTGCCAGATTGTCCAGGAGATCCGGGGAGATTTCCCGGGCCCGTCCCCGAAAGGCCGAGATAAGCCGCCGTCTCCCCTTGAGGGTAAGGGCCCGGCGGAAACAGGCCTCCTCGCCACAGAGATAGGCCCCCCGTCCGGGACGCCTCTGCTCCGGATCGGCCACCACCCGCCCGGCCTCGTCCAGGGCCAGCCGCAAAAGGGCCCCCTTAGGAAGACGCCTTCCGCAAAAGATACACATCCGGATCGGAACATGCTTACCTCGGCTCACCTTCTCCGGAGCTAAGTTTTTCTCGGGCCCGGGCCACCACCTCTTCGGCCTCCGAAAGCTTGAGGCGGGCGATCTCGGCCACCTTTTCCGGCTCCGTCGAAGCCAGGGCCTCCACGCTCTTGATTCCCTGATCGTAAAGCCTTCCGGCAGCTTCCTCCGAAAGCCCCTCTATCTCCAGCATCTTGAGAAATTCCGGATCCTGACGCCGGGCCCACTGGCTCTCGCTATAAACATCGATGCGCCAGCCGAGAAGCTTGGAGGCCAGACGCACATTCTGCCCCTCGCGCCCGATGGCCAACGAGAGTTGATCGTCCGGGACGATGACCTCCAGGGTCTTGGTCTCCTCGTCCACGATGACCTGCGTGCATTCCGCCGGGGAAAGGGCGTGATAGACCAGTTTGGCCGGATCCGGATCCCAGGGAATGATGTCGATCTTTTCCCCTTTGAGCTCCTGGACCACCACCTGCACCCGGGATCCCCGGAGCCCCACACAGGCCCCCACGGGATCCACCTCCGGATCCTTGGAGACTACAGCCATCTTGGCCCTTCGTCCGGGCTCCCGGGCTACGGCCACGATCTTCACGATCCCCTCCCGGATCTCCGGCACCTCGCGCTCGAAGAGTTTTTTCAGAAACTCCGGATGGGTGCGGGAGACCACCAACTGGGGATCCCCGCTCTTGCGTACTTCAATGAGAAGGGCCCGCAGACGCTCTCCCCGGCGATATCTCTCCGTGGGGATCTGTTCCCTTTCCGGAAGCAGGGCCTCGGCCCGCCCCAGAGAAAGGATGACGTCCCGTCGCTGAAAGCGGTGTACAAAACCGCTCACAATCTCCCCGATCTTGTTCTTGTACTCCTCGTAAATGATCTCCCGTTCGGCCCCGCGAATCTTCTGGGTGAGGATCTGCTTGGTGAGCTGGGCGGCGATGCGTCCCAGCCCCCGCACATCCACCGGCTCTCCGATCACGTCCCCCACCCGGGCCGCGGGATTCTTCTTGCGGGCCTCAGAAAGGGCTATCTCCTTTTGGGGATTGCGGACCTCCTCTACCACCTCAAAAAGGCGATAGACCTCAATTTCGCCCTTTTCTTCGTTGTAAACCGCCTCCACCTCCGCCTCGGGCCCCAGGCGCTTCTGGGCCGCGGTCCGCATCCCCTCCACCAGGGCTGAGACAATGACCTCCTTGGGAAGCCCCTTTTCTTTGCTCATCAACTCTACAATCTTGCGTACATCCTCCGCCATGGCGCTCTCCCTCAGAAGGATATTTCAGGCTTGAGATGCGCCTTCTTGATCCCTGCGTAAGGCAACCGCACCTCGCCCTCCTCCAGCTCTACCACCACCTGGTCCCCCTCCAGGCCCCGGAGAATTCCGGTAAAGGTCCTGCGCCCCGAAAAGGGCTCCCGCAGGACGATACGCACCCGATCCCCGGCAAACCGCTCGAAATCCTCCCGCTTGCGCAAGGGACGCTCCAGCCCCGGGGAGGAGACCTCCAGGTGGTAGGAATGGTGAATGAGATCCCGGGCATCCAGGAGATCTCCCACCACCTCGCTCACCTTCACGCAATCTCCCAGGGTGACCCCTCCGGGCTTGTCAATGTAGATCCGGAGGACCCAGCCCCGGGGCTCGCGCTGCCACTCCACCTCCACGAGCTCCAGCCCCCGGGCCAGCACCACCGGCTCCACCAACTCCCACACTTCCTTTATGAGTCTTTCCCTTTCCATGGCCCCATAACAAAAAAGTGGGCGCTCAGGCCCACTTTTACGGCCCTATTTATATTTGGAGCGGGCAACGGGATTCGAACCCGCGACCCTCAGCTTGGGAAGCTGATGCTCTACCCCTGAGCTATGCCCGCTCTTGGGAAAGAATATATACCTGCCTCAAAGAAAATGCAACTGCACCTGATTGGCCAGAAGCACCCCTTTGGGAGTCAATTTGAGGCGCCCTTTTTCCAGGGTCACCAATCCCAGATCCCTCAGGCGGGCGATCTCGGAGGCGAAAAGGCGGGCTGGGTCTCGGCCGAACCTCCGGGAAAGCTCCTCAAGGTCCACCCCTTCCAGGAGACGGAGTCCTACGAAAAGGGCCTCCCTCAGGGCCTCCTCCCCCTCCAGGACCTCTTCCACCACCGTAGGAAGCCTTCCCTCCCGGAGGGCGCGGAGGTATTCTTCCAGGTCCTCCGGATTGCGCAGCCGTTTTCTCTCCCAAAAAGAGGCCGCGGCCGGCCCCAGACCCAGATAGGGCTTAAGGCGCCAGTAGAGTAGATTGTGCCGGCAGAGTCGTCCCCGGTGGGCGTAATTGGAGATCTCGTAGCGTTTAAGTCCTCGGGCTTCAAGCACCTCCGGGACCGTCTCGTGCATGGCCACCAGGAGGTCTTCGGAAGGAAGCGCAAGGCGCCCTTCCTGAAGGAGGCGGTAGAAAGGGGTGCCCTTTTCCACGGTGAGTTCGTAACAGGAAAGATGTTCCGGGGAGAGGGCCAGCGCCGCAGAAAGGTCCTCCTGGAGGTCGGAAAGGCTCTGGCCGGGCCAGCCAAAGATAAGGTCCAGGGAGAGATTTTCAAAGCCGGCCCGACGAGCGGCCTCCACCGCCTGTCGGGTGTCCTCCGGGCCGTGCCTCCGGCCCAGGGCCGAAAGGCCCTTCTCGGAAAAGCTCTGGGCCCCTATACTTAAACGATTGAAACCTATCCCCCGCAGGGCCCGAAGATATTCCAGGCCAAGACCCTCAGGGTTGGCCTCGAGGGTAAGTTCCTCCGGGGCCAGGGGAAGGGCCTCGGCGAGCCCCTCCAGCAACCTTTCGTAAAACCGAGGGGAAAGAAGGGAAGGGGTCCCGCCCCCTACGTAAAGGGTCTCTAAAGGAAGGTCCCGAGGCCAGAACTCGCTCCAGAGTTTGGCCTCGGTAAGGAGGGCGGAAAGGAAGGAATCCTCCTCCAGGGGATGGGTTACCGAATAAAAGTCGCAGTAAGGACACTTGGCCCGGCAGAAGGGAATGTGGATATAGAGCCCGGCCCGGGCCTCAGGGTTTGCCGTAGCCCCCACCTCCAGGCGTGCGTATTTCCAGGACCTCCCCGGCCCCGATTTCCCAGACTCCCTTCCCCGGAAGACACCGTCGGCGGCCCTCCCGGTCGAAAAGCAAGTTGAGCCCCCGCTTTCCGGGCTCTCCCCCGAAGAGCCCGTAGGGACAAAGGCGGCGTCTTTCGGTAAGGAGGCTTACGGTCACCGGCGCCAGAAACCGGAAACGCCGCACCAGACCGTCTCCCCCTCGAAACCGCCCCCGGCCCCCGGAGCCGGCCCGCAGGCTGTAGCGCTCCACCACTACGGGATAGGCCAGCTCCAGGGCCTCCACCGGGGTGTTCAGGGTATTGGTCATATGGGTATGGACTCCGGAAAGCCCTGGAGCCCCGGCCCGTCCCCCCATACCCCCTCCCATGGTCTCGTAGTAGGCGAAATCCTTCCCTCCGAAGGCCAAATTGTTCATGGATCCGCAGGAGGCGGCGGGGATCTTTTCCGGAAGGGCCTGGGCCAGGGCTCCAAGGACAGCGTCCACAATGCGCTGCGAGGTCTCCACATTGCCTCCGGCCACCGGAGCGGGCCAGCGGGCGTCCACTACCGTGTGGGGCTCGGTGAGGATCTTGAGAGGCCGAAAGGCCCCCTGATTAGGTGGGACCAATCCCCCGGCCAGCGACAAAAACACGTAAAAGACGGCGGCCCGGGTCACGGAGCGCACGGCGTTGAGCCCGGTAGGAAGTTCCGGGGCCGAACCGCGAAAGTCCACCCTCACCCGGTCTCCTTCGGCCACAAGCCGCACCCGGATGGGGACCGGCTCTTCCGAAAGCCCGTCATCGTCCAGATAATCCTCAAAGAAGTATTCCCCCTGAGGGATCTCGCGCAGAATCTCCCGCATATAGGCCTCGGAGTAGGCCTGAAGCTCCGCGGCCTTTTCCTCGAGCACGGAAAGCCCGTAACGCTTTACCAACTCCCGAAGGCGGGCCTCTCCCCGGGAAAGGGCCGCCAGCTGGGCCCGCAGGTCCCCCTCCCTTTCGGCCCGTCCCCTTACCCGGGAAAGGAAGTCCTCCCAGAATTCCCGGTCGAAACGGCCTTCAGAGACCAATTTACGCGGAGGAATAAGGATTCCCTCTTCCTCGATATGGCGAGCCAGTCCCATGGAGCCGGGATACTTCCCTCCCACATCGGAGTGATGGGCCCTCACGGCCAGCAAAAAGGCCCTTCTTTCCCCCACAAAGACCGGGGCCACTAGGGTAAGGTCCGGAAGATGGGTCCCCCCGCGATAGGGATCATTAGTAAGGACCACATCCCCCGGATGAAGATCCAGCTCTTCCAGGACGGCAGCCACCGTGTCCGGAAGGGCCCCCAGGTGGACCGGAATGTGGGCCGCCTGAGCCAGAAGACGCCCCTGGCTGTCGAAAAGGGCGCAGGAGAAGTCGCGCCTTTCTTTAATGTTGGGAGAGAAGGCCGAGCGCTGGAGCACCACCCCCATCTCCTCGGCCACCGAGGAAAAGAGGCGGTAAAAGACGGATATTTCCGTGGCAGTGAAGGCTCCCATGGGCTAAAATGCAGACGTGCTCACAAGATACCTCCTGCGGGAGATCCTTTCAAACCTCCTCTGGGTCCTTTCTCTGGGCCTCCTTCTCCTCTATCTGGCCCGTATGGCGGATTTTGGCCCGGAGATCTTCGCCCGGGGAGGACAGGTTGCGGATCTTCTGCGCTTTTCCGGCTACCTCCTCCTCTTTCTTTTGCCCTTTGCCCTGCCACTGGCCGGCTTGGCCGGGGTACTTCTGGCCTTCATACGTCTGGCCCACGATCGCGAGATCCTGGCCCTGGCCTCCCTGGGCATCTCTCCTTTACGGCTGACCAGGGCCGTGGCCCTCACCGCCGCGGGGCTCTTTGCCCTGGCCCTGCTTCTGACCCTCCTTCTGGTCCCCCAGGCCAAACGCCGCATGCGGGATACCCTCTGGCAACTGGCGGTCAAGCGCCTGGAAAGGGGGCTTCCGGAAAAGACTCCGGTGGACTGGTTCCCGGGCACCCTGCTTTATGCCCGGAGGGTCAAAGAGGGCTTTCGGCTGAAGGATGTTTACATCCTCCGGGAAGGCCCCGGAGGCAAGAAGGGTTTTCTTTATGCTCGGAGGGGACGGCTGACCCTCTTTCCCGGAGGGGCAGAACTCCTTCTGGAGAAGGGAGAGGGGCACTTCTTTTCTTCCGATCTTCAAAGGGTGGAAAACCTCTACTTTGAAAGTTACCGTTATCGCTTTCCCTTGAGCCCCCCGGAGGAACGGGAGCTTAAGCGAGGGGAGATGGGGCTTTTCGAGCTTCTTTCCCGGGCCCGCTCCTCCAAACTTCCGCCCCACAAGCGCCGGAAATATCTCGCGGAGTTCTACCAGAGGTTTTTCTACCCCCTGGCCGCCCTGGTGCTTCCCTTTCTGGGGCTTCCTCTAGGCTTGAGTCTCAAGGCCTCGGGGCGGGCCCCGGCCCTCATCCTGGGGCTCCTCCTCCATCTCTTCTATTACCTCCTCTTTTCCCTGGGAAGCACCCTGGCGGAGGAAGGGAAACTGGCCCCGCCCCTGGCCCTGGGACTGGCCCCGGCCCTTTTCCTGGCCCTCGGGCTGGTCCTCTGGCGCTTTAGTCTTCGGAGGGAGGGGCTGTGAGGCTCTACCAGCGCTATCTCCTTGGGCCTCTGGCCTTTTTCCTGCCGCTTTTTCTCCTGGCCCTCTCCGGGGTCTATCTCCTGGTGGAGTTCTTTGAGAGACTGGAGGACCTTCTTTCCGCAGGCGGACCTCCGGGGCTTTTCTTTCTTTATCTCCTCTATCGGCTTCCGGAGATCCTCTTTCAGGTCTGGCCCGCCGCGGCGGCCCTGGCAGCCCTGGCCTCTCTGGCCTTCCTTTCCCGGGGAAACGAACTCCTGGCCCTGCGGGCCCTGGGTTTTTCGCCCTGGCGCCTGGTCAAACCCTATCTGGTGACCCTGCTGGCCCTCTCCTTTCTGGTTTCCGGTCTTTTGGCCCTGACCCTTCCGCGGAGCACCTATCAGGCCCTTTACACCTGGGAGGTGAGGATCAAAAGGGCCCAGCCGGCCACCCTCCTGGCCTCGGGACGGCTCTTTTTCTCCGGGCCGGACTTCCTCCTCTGGGCCCGGCCTCTGGAGCCGGGGGGCGAACTCCTGGCCGACCTCCTCCTTATCCGAAAAAAGGGGGATGAGCCTGCGGCTTACCTCTACGCCCGCCGGGCCTGGTTTCTTAAGGGAACCTGGTGGAGGCTAGAGGGCGCCCTTTTTGCGGAAAAAAAGGGAGATTTTGCCCCTCAAAGGATGGAAAATCGGGGTTTTGATCTGGGGTTTTCTCCGGAAATCCTCCTTTCGGTGAAAAGGCCGCTTAAGGCCTTGAGTCTACGGGAACTGCTCGCCCGTTATCGGTTTCTTGAGGCCTCGGGATTCTCTCCGGTGGCCCCGCTCACGGAGATCCTTTACCGCTTCCTTTACCCCTTCCTGAGTCCGCTCCTTGCGGCCCCGGCCCTTCTCGCCTTTCTCACCTTCCGGGGCAAACGGGCCCTGGCCAAGGGCCTTTCGGTGGGCCTCCTCCTTACGGCCTTCTTCTACGGCCTGGTGGTCCTTCTCAGGGTCCTGGCCCTGGGGGGACACCTTCCCGTAGGGCTGGCCCTTTTCCTCCTTTGGACAGGGCCGATCGGTTCGGCTATCCTTTTCCTGAAAAAGACCTATTGAGGAGGAGACCATGCGCCTTATCTATAAGATCCTCATCGGGGTGGGTATCCTTCTGGTCCTGGCGGTGGTGGCCCTTTCCCTTCTGGTAAGGGCCTATCTCAAGCCGGAAAGGATTCGTCCCCTGGTGGTGGAAAGGGTCGAAAAGGCCCTGGGACGGAAGGTGGAGCTAGCCCGGGTGGAGGTGGGGCTTTTCAAAGGGATTCGCCTGGAGGGCCTTTCCGTAAAGGAGGCCGACGGGAAGACCGACTTCGTGCGGGTGAAAGGGCTCCGGGTGAAGTTTGCCCTCTGGCCCCTTCTCCAGAAAAAGGTAGTCCTTACCCGGGCGGAGATCTCCGGTCCCTATCTGCACCTGGTGCGGGACCGCAAGGGGCATTTCAATTGGGAGAGCCTGGGCCCCCCCAAGCCCTCTGCGAAGAAGCCCTCGGCAGAAAAGCCCTCGGCCCAGGGCGGAGCGCCCTTTCTTCTGGTGGTCCCCAAGTTCGAAATCAAAGAAGGACTTCTGGTCTTTGAGGATCAGCTGGGGGAGCTTCCCTCCCTCAAGATCCCCTTCCAGCTTGCGGCCTCCCTTACCGAGGCCGAGGCCCGAGCCCGACTTTCCTTCAGGGTCTTCGACTCTCCCTGGCAGGCCGAAGCCCGGGTAGCGCACTGGACCTCTGCCCCGGACCTCTTTCTTTCCCTTTCCGGAGAGACCCTGGACCTCAATCCTTTCCTCAAAGAGGGCCCTCAGGCCGGGGAAAAACCCTCGCCTTCTTCGGGGGTGAAAAGAAGGGGGGCTGAAAAGGAAGTCAAGCTCCCCGCCCTCCCCTTCCGGCGGGCTCAAGCCCGGGTGAACATCAAAAAGATCCTTTACCGCAAGCTTGCCGTCTCGGCCCTGGCCCTCAAAGCCTCTTACGCAAAGGGACACCTCACCTCCGAGCTCACCTGTGAGGTGGCCCGCGGAAAGGTAAAGGACCGGATCGAGGCCGAACTCCTCTCGCACCCCCCACACTGGAAGGTCCGGGAGACCGGGGAGGGGGTGGAAATCGCCGAACTTTTGAGTGGCCTCTGGCCGGATCTTCCCGGGCGCCTCCGGGGTCGGGCCTCCTATGACGGCAATTTCACCGCCTCCGGCCTGAGTTTGGCAAAGATGATGGATACCCTTTCGGGCTCCGGGGTCTTTCGCCTCGCACCCCTAGAGCTTTCCGATCTTCCGGCCACCCGGAAACTGGCCTCCCTTCTCGGCCTTCCGGAACTCTCCACTCTTCTTTTTGACCGGGCCTCCGGAATATTCCAGATCGCCCAGAGGAGGGCCACCCTTTCCGCGGCCCTTTCTGGAAAGACGCTTTCGGCCCGCATCGCCCAGGGGGTGGTCACCCTGGACGGGATACTGGATCTTCCCGTGGATCTGGTCTTTTCCCCCGAACTTTCCAAAAAATTGACGGGAAAGTGGCCCCCGGCCCGACACCTGGTAAACGAAAAGGGCGAGGTGGAGCTCACTCTGGAACTCAAAGGGCCCTACCGCAAGCCCCGGGTAATACTCCGCTCCCGCGCGGTGGAAAGAACCATCAAAGAGAAGGTCCAAGAGCAACTCCAGAAGTGGCTCCCCTTCGGTAAGTAGGAAAAATTTTCCGCCCCCGGCGGGAAAGATCTTTCCCACCCCCCTCCCTCTCCGAAGGAGGGGGCCTCTTTTTTCCCCTTCTCAAGGCCTCTTCAGGGTGGCATGGGGCTTGCATTTACTTCCGGTGCTATGGCGGGAATCAAGGTCAATCCGCAGCTGGGAGTGCTCGAGGCCCTGGAGGCCGGGCAACTTCTGGAGAGACGTCTTGCAGTGACCACCCACAACCTGGCCAACGTGGACACCCCGGGCTACAAGCGCGACCGGCTCTCCTTCCGGGAATATCTCCTGCCCAAGATCGGGCCCAACTACCGGCGCATCTTCAAGGAGATCCGCCAGTACACGGATTTCGAGCAGGGGGAGATCCGGCCCACCGGAAACCCCCTGGATCTGGCCCTGGTGGGAGAGGGTTTTTTCAAGGTCCTCACCCCGGAGGGGGTGGCCTACACCCGGGCCGGGAACTTCACCCTGGACCGGGAGGGCCGCCTGGTGACTCCTCAGGGCTGGCCGGTCCTGGCCGACGGGGCCCCGGTGATCCTGGACCCCGGTCTGGCCCGGGGAGGGCTCATCACCCTTCCCCGGGAGCGCATCCTCATTCACGACGACGGGACCATCTCCGTAGACGGAACCACCGTGGCCCGCCTAGACGTGGTGACCTTCGACGACCTCTCCAAGCTTAAAAAGGTGGGACAGAACCTCTTCCGGGCCGAAGGGGCCCAGGAACGGCCGGCGGAAAATTTCCAGGTTCGCCAGGGTTATCTGGAGGGCTCCAATGTCAATCCCCTGACGGAAGTGGTGCACCTCATCGAGATCCATCGGGAATTTGAGGCGGTGCAGAAGGCCATCCGCAGCGCGGACGAGGCCACGGGCCGCCTCATCGAGACCACCGGAAGGGTCTAAAGGAGGGAAAAATGATCCGAGGACTCTGGAGTGCAGCCACGGGCATGCAGGGCCAGCAGTTACAACTGGACACCATCGCCAACAATCTGGCCAACGTGAACACCCCGGGGTTTAAGAAGTCGCGGGTGGACTTCGAGGACCTCTTTTATCAGAAGCTCAAGATGGCCGGGGCCCAGACCGCGGAGGGCACCCAGGTGCCGGTGGGCATGGAGATCGGTCTGGGGGTGCGTCCGGTGGCCATCCACAAGCTCTTCACCCAGGGGGAGTACCAGCAGACTAACCAGGAGCTGGACTGGGCCATTGAGGGCCGGGGGTTCTTCAAGGTCCTGGTAAACGGGGAGGAACTTTACACCCGGGCGGGGAACTTCAAGATCGATCGCGACGGCTATATCGTCACCGCCAACGGGGCGCGGCTGCAGCCGGAATTCGTGGTTCCCACCGGGACGGTGCGCATCGAGGTTACCCCGGACGGGATGATCTCCGCCCTGGACGCCAACGGGAACGTCCTGGCCCAGACCCAGCTTCTCATCTACGACTTTCCCAACCCCGCGGGGCTCGACGCCATCGGACGTAATCTCTACCGGGCCACGGATGCCGCCGGCGACCCCATCGAGGGTAATCCCGGAAGTCAGGGCCTGGGGACCATCGCTCAGGGGTATCTCGAGATGTCCAATGTGGACGTGGTGGAGGAGATGGTCAAGATGATCATTACCCAGCGGGCCTACGAGGCCAATTCCAAGGGGATTCTCACCGCGGACCAAATGCTGGAGCTAGCCAACAACCTCAAGAGGTAGGCTTATGGGCGGGCCTAGGGACGTTAAAGAATGGCTGGAGATCCTTGCCTTCTTAGGACTCCTTTTCCTCTGGACCTTTCTGGCCCTCTTCTGGACCGGGAGCCTGGCCCGGGCCCGAACCATCACCGAGGAGCACCTGCGGGAGGTCTTCCGAAAAGAGATAGTCTCGACGCTTCCCTGGCCGGAGGAAGCGGTGGAAATCACCCGCTTTTCCGCCGAGCCCCTGCCCCTCGAGGTCCCGGAGGGGGCGGTGGAGCGGGTGCGGATCTCCGGGGCCCCTCATCCGGGCTCCAACACCCTCCTGGTGGACTATCTGCTTAAAGGGCGTCTCCTAGCCCGGGTGCGGGTCCTGGGGTTCGTGGAGGTGTGGGTGCCGGTGGCCGTCCTCAAAAGGCCCCTTCCGCGGGGAGCCGTACTTTCGGCCACGGATCTGACCCTGGAAAGGCGCCCCCTTACCCGACTCCCCCAGGACGCCCTCTTTGACCTAAAAGAGGCCGTGGGGAAGGAGCTCCGGGTGGGCCTTCCCGCAGGGCGCGTCCTGCGCCGCTCCCAGATAAGGGCTCCGGCCCTGGTGCACCGCAACCAGATCGTGCGCATCGTGGCCCGCAGTGCCCATCTTACGGTCACCGCCCGGGGCCAGGCCCGACAGGACGGCCGCCCCGGAGAGATCATCCGGGTGCGCAATCTTTCGAGCAAAAAGGAAATCTATGCCCGGGTCACGGGCCCGGGGGTGGTGGAGGTGACCTTCTGATGCGGTGGGTGCTTCCGCTCGGCCTTCTGGTCCTGCTTTCGGCCTGCGCCTATCGGCAGCCCGAGGCCATCGTACCTCCTCCGCCGCCGGAGATCAAAGAGGTGGCCAGCGGCCCCACCAAGCCCCTTTCGGAGGGCTCGCTCTTTTCTGGCGGAGGCGTCTATTTCTTTGAGGATCATCGGGCCCGGCGGGTGGGAGACCTGGTGACCATCAAGATCGTAGAAGCCTATCAGAGCAGCCAACAGGTGGCCAATCAGGGGGCCCGTTCCAGCGGCCTCAAGGCCGGGATCGGGAAACTCCTGGGCTTTGAAAAATACGCCGAGGAACACAACCCCCGCTTTTCGGCAAGCCAGATGTTCGATTCCTCCTACCAATACAATCTCAACGCCCAGAGCCAGCAGAGCCGCAAGACGGACATCAAGGCCACCATCACCGCCCGGGTGGTGAAGGTCCTTCCCAACGGGAACCTGGTGGTGCAGGCCAAGCGGGTGGTCAAACAGGACGCGGACCTGGAATACATCGTCCTTACAGGAATCGTGCGCCCGGAGGACATAGATACGGACAACACCGTGCTCTCCACCCAGCTCTCGGACGTGACCCTGGAGTACAGCGGCCGCGGCCCCAACAAGGAGATCATTCGGGGGCCGGGCTGGGTGGCCCAAATCCTCCACTGGATCTGGCTCTTCTGAGGAGGGAGGCATGAAACGCACGGCGGCGATCCTGATCCTCCTCCTTTTCCTTTCCGGGGGCTTAAAGGCCGCCCGTCTCAAGGATCTGGTAAGCGTGGAGGGCGTAAGGGCCAACCAGCTTGTGGGTTACGGGCTGGTGGTGGGCCTCAAGGGCACCGGAGACGGCGACCAGACCAAGTTCACCGTGCAGTCCGTGGTCAACATGCTCCAGCGCTTTGGCATCCAAGTGCCCCGGGCCCAGGTCAAACTCAAGAACGTGGCCGCGGTCATGGTGACCGCCGAGCTTCCGCCCTTTGTTAAGCCCGGACAGCGTCTGGATGTCCTGGTCTCTTCCATCGGGGACGCCAAGAGCCTCCAGGGGGGGACCCTCCTCCTTACGCCCCTCCAGGGGCCGGACGGAAAGGTTTACGCCCTGGCCCAGGGACCGGTCTCCATCGGGGGCTTCGGGGCCGCCGGGGCCGGGGCCGCGGTGCAGGTCAATCATCCCACCGTGGGCCGGGTGCCGGGAGGAGCGGTGGTGGAGCGGGCCGTACCCGTGGACCTCAACGGCCGGGACCATCTCCTGCTTTCCTTCCGGGAGACGGACTTTACCACCGTGGCCCGGGCCGTGGAGGCCATTAACGCCGCCCTCCACGGGCCTTACGCCCAGGCCCTGGACGGCCGCACCCTCAAACTGGTAGTCCCCAAGAGCTATCAGGGCCGGGCCGTGGAGCTCCTGGCCCGGGTGGGAGAGCTGGAGATCGAGCCCGATGTCCCGGCCCGGGTGGTCATCGACGAGCGCACCGGCACGGTGGTCATGGGAGAAAACGTGCGCATCTCCCGGGTGGCCATAGCCCACGGCAATCTCTCCGTGGAGATCACCGAAAGGCCTCAGGTAGTTCAGCCCCAGCCCTTCGCCGGAGGGGAGACCGTGGTGGTGCCGCGCACGGAGATTCGGGCCAAGGAGGAAAAGGCCCGCATCGTGGTGCTGGAGGAGGGAGCCAGTATCGGGGAGCTGGTGAGGGCCCTTAACGCCGTGGGGGCCACTCCGCGGGACCTCATCGCCGTGCTCCAGGCCATCAAGGCCGCCGGAGCCCTGCAGGCCGAACTGGTGATCCTGTGAGGGGGTGGAGATGAAGGTTCGGGGAAGCGGATTCACGGATCTTTACCGGCTGGAGGCCCTGGCCCACAAGGACCCCCGCCGGGCCCTGCGGGAGGCCTGCCGCGAATTCGAGGCCGTCTTTCTGGAGACCGTCCTACGGGGCCTTGACCGCACGGTCCTACGCAGCGGCCTTTTCCCCGAGTCCCTGGAGACCCGTCTTTACCGGGACCTCTACTATCAGGAGCTGGCCCGGGAGCTTTCGGGAAAGGGGCTGGGTCTTTCCGAACTCCTCTACCGAAGGCTCTCCCAGAGTCTGCCCCAGACCCTAAAGGATTCCCAAATTTCTACCGAAAAAGGAGGTAGGAGAAATGGCTAAAAAGAACCTGCTGGAGCTCAAAAAGGCGCTCGAGGAGGAGCGGGAGGCCCTGCTCAAGGGAGCCATTGAAAGCGTCCTCAAGACCGCCTCCTACAAGGCCCGTCTGGTGGAAAAGATCCGCGAAGAGGGTCTTTCCGAGGAAGACCGGGAGCTTCTTGAGGAGGTCCTGCGGCTCAACGAGCGCAACAAGGCCCTGATCGAGGCCGGGCTTTCCTTTGTGGAGGAGGCCTTTCATATCCTTTCCCGGGCCATGCGTCCGGAGACCACCTACGGAGGGGAGGCCCCGGAGGGGGCCCGTTTAATCTCCCGGGAGGCCTGATCGGTGGCCGGAATCTCCAGCGCCCTCAACATCGCCAAAAACGCCCTTCTGGCCTTCCAGACCCAGGTCCATGTAACCAGTCATAATGTGGCCAACGTGGACACCGAGGGCTACAGCCGCCAGAGGGCCATCCTCTCCCCCTTTCCCCCCTCTCCCTCGCCGGTGGGTCCCATAGGAAGCGGGGTCAAAATTGAGGAAATCAAGCGCTATTTTGACGCCTTCCTTGAGGCCAGTCTCAACCTCAAACGCTCGGAACTGGGACTCTTTTCCGCGGAGGAGACCGGACTCAAGCTGGTGGAAAATATCTTCAACGAAACCCAGGACACTGGCCTTTCACGCCTTCTCAACGACTTCTTTTCCGCCTGGCAGACCCTCTCCAACCGGGCCGAAGGTTTTTCGGAAAGGCGCTTGGTGGTGGAAAAGGGGAAGTTGCTCGCCGAAAACCTGCGCACCAAGTTTCAGGCTTTACGGGACCTTGAAAGCAACATCGCCCTCAAGCTCAAAGGGGTGGTGGACCGCATCAACGACCTGGCCCGGGAGATCGCCGAACTCAACCTCCAGATCACGGCCACGGAGACCGGGGGCTTTAAGGCCAACGACCTCCGGGACCAGCGCGACCGCCTCATTGCCGAACTCTCCAAGCTGGCCCCTATCCGCTACTTCGAAAACAAGGACGGGGCCTACAACGTGGTCCTGGGGCGGGGGTTCAACCTGGTGGACGTGGACCGGGCCTGGGAGCTCGAGTTGGCCGGCACCCGGGTCTACTGGGTGGGACACCAGGGAGAGCGGGCCCGCCTTACCGGGCAGGAGGTGGCCGGAGGGGAGCTCGGGGGCTGGCTGCGCCTGATAGAACAAATCTCCGACGAATGGAACCACGAATATGTCTCCGGGACCCGCACGGTAATTCGCCCCGACGGAAAACCCCTTACGGAGGACACCACCTTCGGGGATCTCAATATTCCCACGGGCACGGAATTTCGCTTCCAGGGCCGGGACCATTTCGGAAACCAGGTAAGCGGGGTCTTCCAGGTCACCGACCCCACCACCCAGAACATCCGGAATCTCCTGGACGAGATCGAACGCACCTTCGGCTTCACGGTCACGGCCCAGATCGAAGACGGCCGCCTGGTCCTCATCGATCAGTACCGGGGGCCCGGGGAACTTTCCTTTCAATTTACGCAGAGCGCCCTCGATTTCGGGCGCTTTGACGACCCCACGCAGAATTATCGGGTAGAGGAACTCAATTTGGTGGGGAAACTCTCCCTCTTTGCCGAAGAGCTAATCCGCACCATGAATCAGATCCACTCCCAGGGAGTGGGCCTCAAATTTTTCTCCGGAGAGCTTGAAGGGCTTTATCAGACCGACCGCTACCTCAAGAATCTCCCCTTTTTCCGCGACCTCAACCGCACGGGGAGCCTTTTCCTTTGGGTAAAGGACCCCGAGGGGAAAATCACCCCGGTGAGGGTGGAATTCAATCTTACCGCAGACGCCACCCTGGAGGAGGTAGCCGAGACCATAAATCAGGCCCTTCAAGCCCGGGGCTTTGATACGGCAAGCAGCGTCCGGGCCCTGGTGCGCGAGGGCCGACTGGTCTTTCGGTCCGCCGAGGGCTGGTCCTTTGCCTTCTCCAACGACACCTCGGGTATCCTGGTCTCCGCCGGGATCAATACCTTCTTTTCCGGGCTGGATGCGGCAAGTATTGAGGTCCATCCCCTCCTTTCGGTCCACCCGGAGTATGTGGCCGCGGCCCGGCTGGATCGAGAGGCCTGGCGCAGCGCCCCGGATCTTTTCCGGACCTATCGCAGTCGGGATGCGGTCTCCGCTGCGGATCCGGTGGGGGATTCCGCGGACTACGAGCTTTACGTGCGGTTTTACGACCGCCGGGGACAGATGGTGGAGGAGCAGTCGGTGACCGTGACCTCTAGCGACACCCTGGGGGAGGTAATCTCCAAGCTTGATCAGCTCGAGGGTCTGCGGGCCTATATTGACGGCTCAGGCCATCTGGTCCTAGCGATCGATCCCAACACCTCCAAACCTTACGCCCATTTCGAGCTGGGGGTGACCGATCCCCAAACGCAGGGGACCTTTCTGGCCTACCTGCGGGACCATGGCCTCTGGGCCCCGCAGTACGTAAAAAAGGGGAGCCAGATCTTCTCTGGACTTGAGCCGCTGGTGAAACCCACCCAGTATGTGGCCGATCTGGGAGGACGCGATCCCACCGCCCTTACCTTCTCCGGGACCCTCACCGTGCGCTTTTTCGACCCCGAGGGGAATCCCTTAGGGAGCCAGAGCTTCATCCCCACGGATACCAACGGAAACGGTCGAATAGACTTGGAAGATCTGGTGACCGCTCTCGACGGCTCCTCCAAGTTAAAAGCCTACACCGATAACGGAAAGCTGGTTATCGCCCTGGAAAATCCCCCGACGGGTACGGCCTATTTCGTTCTGGAGGAAGACGATAAAGCGCGCTCCTGGGGGCGGATCTCTCTTGACGACGGGGGTAGCCCCTACGAACTGACCTTCACCGCGGGGACTCTGGAAAATTGGCTCTACGATAAGATCGGAAATCCCCTGGATACCGATCCTCATAACGCCGTGGTGGATCCCTTTCGGGTGGAACTCACCACCGACCAGGGCCTGATCCAGCTGGTCAAGAAGTACAATGCCGTTGAAAACCAGAAATACGGCCTTTCTGCGGAGATCGACACCAACGGACGCCTTCTGGTAAAGACTACCGGACTTTACGATACCGCAAGTTTCGTCCTCACCGAGGCTGGGCCCCAGGCCTTTGCGACAGAAATCTCCTCTGACCGCTACGATCCGGAGTCCGGAACCTTCTTCTTTATCACCGATCTTCCGGTCTCGGGAACGGACACCTTCGACACGCAGACCCTCACCGTGACCTATCGTCGGGCCGACGGCACGGTCCTGACCACCCAGACCATTAACCTCAATGCCGGAGACACCCTCAACGATTTGCTCGCAGCCCTAAACGCACTTGACGCCGATGGAGACGGGGTTTCCGACTTTTCCGCAGGCCTTGATGACTCCGGCCGCTTTTATCTAACCATCAAGGATCCCGATCAGGACGGAGACGGGGCCCCGGACCTTCTGCGCTTCAGCCTCACCTCGGATCTTACCTCCGAAGAAGGAAACCCCGTGGCTTATCTCGGGCAGCGGCGCCTCGCTCCGGCCGGAGGGCTTTTGAACGCCCTTCAGGGTTTCGATCTCCAGCCCGGAGACAACCGCAACGCCCTGCGACTGGCCGATCTCTCTCAGCGCCGGCTGGACTACCTGGGGGAGGCCAGCCTTCCGGACTACTACGCCTCGGTGGTGGCCGAGGTGGGGGTGGCCGGAAAGCGGGTCTCGGAATCCAAGAGCTTTCTCGAAGACCTCCTCAAACAGCTCCAGCTCCTGCGGGATTCGGTCTCCGCGGTCTCGCTGGACGAGGAGATGGCCAACCTCATGAAGTACCAGCAGGCCTTCGCCGCGGCGGCCAAGGTCCTTACGGCCTCGGATGAGATGCTTCACACCCTGATCGAGGCCAAACGTTAGGAGGTGATGCCCCATGCGTCTTAGCCTGCGCACCCTTTACGGGGGGCTCCTTTCGGATCTCGAAAAGCTCACCGATTCCCTTTACCGCTATCAGACCCAGATCGCCACCGGCAAGAAATATCAACTCCCTTCCGAGGCCCCCATCGAACTCAACTACGCCCTGGGTTATCGCCGGGCCCTGGCGGACATCGACCGCTACCGGGAATCCATCCGGGAGACCCGGAGCTTTCTCAAGACCACCGAAGGGGCCCTTGAGGGTTTCAAAAAACTCCTCGAAAGGGCCAAGACCCTGGCCATCCAGGGGGCCAACGACATCCAGAACCCCTCCACCCGTCAGGCCATCGCCCGGGAACTCGAGGGACTCCTTGAGGAGGCCCTGGCCCTGGCCAACACCCAGCACGGAGACCGCTACGTCTTTGCCGGAAACCGTCCCACAGGCTACGCCGAGGGCGAAAAACCCTTCATGCTGGAAAAGGAGACCCTTCCGGACGGCCAGGTGGTGGAAAGGGTGGTCTATCACGGGGGCCAGGAGAACCTTTACACCGGCTACGCCGAAGGGGCCCGCATCCTTGAGGCCCGCAACGGGGAGGAGGCCCTCATGGCCTCGGATCTTTTCGGGGCCCTCATCGCCCTCAAAAACACCCTTGCCCACAACAATGTGGCCGACCCGGCCAAGGAGGTGGAGGACATTCAGACCCAAATCGGGCGCCTGGACCGGGTCCTGAACCACATCCTTGAGGAGCGTTCGGACCTGGGGGCCCGCCTCAACCACCTGGATCTCAAAGACCAACTCTATCAGGACCTCCACACCACCCTCATTGGCAACCTGGGCGAGGTGGAAGAGGTGGACTATCTGGAGGCCGTGACCCGGCTTTCGGCCCGGCGCACAGCCTACGAAGCCGCCCTCAAGGCCGCCACCCAGACCATGGGCCTGAGTCTGGTGAACTTCCTCTAAACCGGCTAACCGAAACGCAGAAGGAGATAGCGGAGCTGGTGGAGAAAGGGCCGCAGGGTCCTTTGGATCTCCTCCACCCCGGAAAGGCCCCGGGCACAGGCCTCCTTCAAGGCCGCGGCCTCGGCCACCAATTCCTCAAGGAGGGTCAGGACCTCCCAGGCCTCGTCCAGGGTAAGCTCCTCCGGGCGCAAGCGGGAGACCCTTTCAAAATCCCGGGAAAGGGCCTCAAAGTCCCGACGGGCCAGGTCCTCCTTACAGCGTAGCAGTAAGGCCCGCAGATCTTCCACCGGACCGCCCTTCCGGGGCGAGTTTCCCCTCTTTCTTCAGGTTGACCTCGGCCTCGGCCCAGGCCTCCCGCAGGTCGGAGAGCACCTTCACCATCCGGCGCACGGTCTCCGGGTCGTCCTGGGCGGTAACCCGCAGGAGTTCGGCCGAAAGGGCCTCGTAGATCTCCCGGAGATTGCGGGCAATCTCGCCCCCGCGATCAAGATCCAGCGTGCCCTCGAGCACGGCCAGGATCTCCCCCGCCCGCCCCAGGGCCTCATACTTGCGGTTGATCTCTTCCGGGGAGGGCTCGGGCTTTTCCATAATCTCCGCCGCCAGCTTCAGGCTGGCCACGGCCTTGTCATAAAGAAGGATCACCAGCCGCAGGGTATTGGCCGTAGAGACCAGATTTTCCAGATAACGTTCACGGTTGATCATTTTTTCCCTCCGTACATTTCCGAAAGGGTTACGATATAGTCCTGAAGCCGCTTGATGGTGTTCTGGGCCTGGTTCATGAAGGCCTCGATCTTGGAATAGGTATAAAGAAGGGCCTGTCTTTCCTGGGCCAGGCGCTCTTCCATCTCCCGGGCCCGCTCGGTGAGATCGTCCAGGTGCTCCTGATACTCGTTGGAAAGCCCCTGAAGAAAGGTGCTCTCCTGAGAAAGATAGCGGGTATAGCCCTGAGTAAGGGTGGAAAGGGCACTTTGGACCTCGGAGGGATCTTCCTCGAGGAGGCGATTGAGGGTCTCGGTGTTTACGGAAATGTGCCCGGCGTCCGGGTCGTAGGTCACCAGACCCTTTTCCCGCAGGGGTTCCAGGAGATCGAAAAGGGTCCCCTCCAGGGTATTCACAAAGCCTTCCCCGAGGAGGATTCCCTTATCCACATCCGTGACCTCCCGGATCTTGTCCATGAGGGCGTTGAAGTTCTGGGCGAAATTGTTGAGGAAAGAGGTCACCTGGTCATAGTCCTCGGTGATCTCCACCCGGGCCGTGCCCGGGGCCTTGGCCGTAAGATCCACCCCGGTCATGAGGTTGGTGAAGGTGTTGGTGGGGCTATAGACCGGGGAGCCGGAGCCGATCTGGATTTCGGCGTTGCGGCCTTCCTGAAGCACGGCGGTATCCAGGGCCCCGAGCTCTGCGGGAAGACTCCCGGAGGCGATCTCTATGGCGTAAGTTCCACCCACGGTGTCGGTCTCCACCGTAGAGGCCCCTTCGTCGGTCTCGGAAAGAAGAAGCCGATAAGAGGATCCATCGTAGTAGACGCTGGCCGTAACCCGGCTCTGAGCAGAATTAATGGCCGCCACCAGATCCTCCAGCGTCCCCCCGCCGAAATCGATGGTGTAGTCCTCGTAGGAGGTGTCGCTCAGGTGGTAGCGCAGGGTGAAGGTGGCCGCGGAAAGGGGAGTGGAAAGGTCGGAGACCCCGGCGGTGGTAAGACGCATCTCCTTGGCCGCCAGGCGGTTGACCGTGACCTCGAAGGACACCTCCGGGGCCTCCTCGGTCACCGAAAGGGTCACCACATCCGGATCGGAGGAGACCCCCTCCCGTCCGGCAAAGAGATCGGGTATGGTCACCCCCTCAAGGCTCCCCTCAAAGGAGTCCACCGCGGAAAGGAGACCATCCACGGCCTCCTTTTGGGCCTGATAGATGGTCTCTTCGTCGGCCAGGGGCTTCAGGGCCTGGGCCTTGAGTTGCATGATGCGGTCCACGAAGGCCGCGGCGTCGAACTGCCCGGTGAGGTTGCTCAGGGTGATTTCTCCGGCCATCTTGCCCCCGCTTCCCTGGTCTCTTTTTTTAATCGGAAGTTCCGGGAAAAACTTTAATCCCCGAGCCCAAAATAAAAAGGAGGGGGCAAGCCCCCTCCAGGGTTTCTCTCATCTCAAGCCCCCGTCCCCTTTCTTCTACACCCTTTCGTTCACCAGGATCCCCGAGAGAAACCGCTCCAGGTTCTTCCAGAGCTTGACCAGGTATTCCGGAGGTATCTGCCGGATGACCTGGTTGGTCTCCTTGTCCACGATCTTGACCACCGGGATATCCAGATCCTGGTCGATCTCAATCTTGAGGTACTTGCTGAAGGGATCCAGGCGCCGCGAAAGCTCCTCCAGGATGCGCTTGAGTTCTTCCGGAGAGGGAGAGCGGGACCGGTTTTCGCCCTCGGCCTCCCTCTGATAGGCCGAAATGATCCGGGAAAGGCCTTTGGGGCTCGTCAGCCAGGCCGTCTGCGCCGCTTCCGGAGCAATCCGCTCGGCCGAAGAGGAGTGGGCTTTCTCGTTCTGGGGGAGAAGGACCCGGATCTCATTAGCCACCCTCATCGTCTAGCCCCCTTCTCTTATTTCCAGGGGGCCCCCTCTTGCGGAGAGGGCCCCCTTGGCCCGGTTTATCGGAGGAGCTGCAGCACCAACTGCGGCAGCTGGTTGGCCTGGGCCAGCATGGCGATACCGCTCTGCATCCGGATCTGGAAGGTAGTGAAGCGGCTCATCTCCTCGGCGTAGTCCACGTTCCGGATGACGTTTTCGGCCTCCTTGGTGTTGTCGTAGGCCGTCTTCTGGGCATCGTAAATGGACTGGAGGTTGTTCATCACCGCCCCGATCTGGGAGCGGGCCTTATCCACCTGCTGTATGGCCTTTTTCACGATGAGGAGAGCCTCTTCCGCGCCCTCATTGGTGGAGACATCAATGGTGTAGAGGTTACTGAAGGTAGCACTAGCCGCGGTGGAAGAAACATCGAGATTCAGACCTTCTGCCGCGGAGGCGGTGGTATCGCTGACCCCGTTGAAGTTTACCTGGAAGGTTTCCACACCCGCAATGCTCAGGGCCCCCACCTTAATAGCCGAGTAGGTGGCTGTCCCGGAAGTGGAGGAAGTAGCGGTTGTAGAAACAGTACCCGTACCAGAGAAGCTCGAAGCACTGCCGATTATCTGATCCAAATTGACCGTATAGTTAAGAGTAGCAGAATAAGTTCCAGTAGCAGAGGAAGCTGAGAGGGACCAATTTACTTCGGCCTGTACAGCGATGGTTTCTCCATGGGAGGTCTTGAGGACCAAGTGCCCGTTATCTGCACTGGCGGTAATAGGAGCACCTACTGCAGCGGCCTGACTGTTGATCTGATTGACCAGGTCCGCGAGGGTGATATTGGGGGAAAGACCGGTAAGGGAGAAGGTGGGTGAGGAAACAGACCGGAGATCATTTTGATCTCCAACAAAGAATTTGAGATCCACGGTAATTGAATCGCTGTAAGTCCCTGAACCACTAGTAGCAACACTACTAGTCACCAGGCCGGTGTAAGTATCTCCGGTGCTGCTGTTGGTGGCCGTGGCCTCGATTCCCGCATTCTGAAGGGTACTATTGGTGTTGATTTGATGGGCAATGTAGGCTGCATCCACCAGATAAGCCGTGGAGCTCGTGTTGCTCAAAACGGTCTGGCCCGCCACACTGAAAGAATCCCCGCTGTCCACGGTAAAATTTGTTCCGGTAAAGTTAGTGCTGGAAAGAGCCCCCGTGTTCGAAGTAACGGCTCCGCTTCCGCTAAGGGTATAAGCCCCCAAGCTTTCGGCCCGCAGGTCGCTTATGGTCACTGTGACCACCTGGTCCTTCCGGGCTCCGTAGTGGATATATTTGTTCTTAAAGGTCCCATCCAAAAGCTTAATCCCGTTATACTCCGTATCCGTGGCGATCTTCTTGATGGCGTCAATGAAGTTGGTGATCTCCTGCTGGAGAGAGGAGCGGGCGTTGGGGTCGTTGATGTCGTTGGCCGCGCTCTCGGCCCGGGTGTAGATGGCCTGAAGCTTGGAAAAGATCTGCCCCGCACTGTTTTCCGCAATGCGCAGGGCCGAAAGACCCGTCTGGATGTTCTGGTTGCCCTGGTAGAGCCCGGCCCCCACCACCGAAAGCTGGTCGGCGATGAAAAGGCCGGCCGCGTCGTCCTGCGCCGAAAGGATGCGCAATCCCGTGGAAAGGCGCAGGAGCGACTGATTCATGAGCCGCTCGTTGGCCTTCAGCGCGGTGTGTGTAGCCGCGCTTTCGTAGTTGAAGTTAATCCTCAGGGCCATGGCTAACCTCCTTTGACCTTATTTTCATTTTCTACTATCCTTATCGGCCCCTGGTTCGAAAACTTTAACCTCCATAAAATGGCACTCCTGTCAATTTGTTGACCTAAAAGGCCCGTCCCTCCGCCTCTTCTCCGGGCTAAAAGAACGGCACGCAACCTGCTATAAATTAAGGAGAGATCCTATAAGGAGGATGCGGTGCAGGTAAGGAAGGCCACGGCTACCTTTTCCATGGACTTTAACGACTACCACCTGGTGCTCCGGGAGGGAGAAAAACTCCTTTTTGCCGACGATGTCTTCGCCCTGGTCCCTCCGGAATACCAGAAGCTTCTGGCCCCGGTCAAGGCCGAACTCCCGCCCTTTTACCGGGGGGAGGACCTGCGGGGGAAGACCCTCCTGGTGGTGGCTCAGGCAGCCATCGGGGATGCCCTTTGCATGACCCCGGCCCTGCGCGAGGTCAAGCGCCGTTTCCCCGACCTGCGCCTCTGGGTGTCTGTCTCCGGAAGGGCCCGTCCGGTGCTGGAAGGCCTTCCTTACATCGATGAGCTCCTTCCCATGCCCGTGCCCTATGCCAAGGTAAAAAAGGCCGACTACCTGGTCAAGTGCATCGAGATGGTGGGAAAACCCCAGTTCGACCAGCTCAATCTGGTGGAATACTTTCTGTGGAAGCTCTACCTTCCCCGGGCCGAGGACGAGACCCCGGATGTACGGGTGGACGAGGAGCCCCTGGCGGAGCTACGCCCGGTCTTTGAGGAAATCCGGCGCCTGGCTCCCGGGAAAAAGGTCCTCCTTTTCCACTACCTGGCCAGCTCCGTCCACCGCACGCTCCCTCCGAAGCTTCTCGCCGAGATAGAAAAACTCACCGCCGAAGAGTATGTCCCCGTGATCTGCTCCCTGCCCCAGGAAGACCTCACTGTAGAGGTCTCCCTGGATGTCTATGGAGTGCGGGCGGCCAATCTGTCTTCTCTTATGAAAGATGTGCGCTATCTCGTGGCCGCAGTCTCTCTGGCCGACGCGGTGATCACCGCCGATACCGCCACCCTGCACATCGCCGCCGGCCTCAAAAAGCCCACGGTGCTGGTCTCCGGCCCTATTAATCCCGAGTTCACCTCCCGAACTTACCCTACGGTGGTTCCAGCCCGGGCTCACTACCGCGGGGAGACCTGCATGGCCCCCTGCGGCCAGCACGCCACCGGTCAGCCCTGCTCCGAGGCCCTCAAAAAGGGCCAGTATTACAGCCCCTGCCTCGAGAGTCTTCCCCCGGAGGTCATCGTTCAGGCCCTGCGGGACGCCTGGAGCCTAGCTCAGGGGGACTATCAAAAACCCTCCAGATGTCCGGTCTGCGAAGGGCCGGGGCCTTTTTCTCTCTTTGAACACCTCAACGGCTTTCCGATCTACGAATGCCCGGCCTGCGGGCTGCAATTCGCCTGGCCTATGAGGTCTGAGGATTACGAAAGAATTTACTCGCAGAGAAAAGCGGGGAATCTTCTAGACTTCGGTGAAACACCTTATGAATCCTATCTTAAGGTGGAAAAAGATCCGGAAAACGAGATTGCCCGCTGGGAAAAAGTGCCCCGACTTAAAGTCCTCCAGCCCCTTTTCAGGGAAATCCCTCCGGGAAAACACCTGGATGTGGGGTGCGGCACGGGGTTCCTCCTCCTCATGACCCAGAAGTTCGGCTTTGAAGCGTATGGTATGGAGGCCTCGGAGGAGGCGGTAAAAATCGCCCGGGAGCACTTTGGACTTCGGGTGGCTCAAGCCTTAACCTTTGAGGAATTGCCTCCCGAATTTCGGGGTCCCTATCGGTTGATAACCGCTCTCGAGGTCCTGGAACATGTGGAAGACCCCCGGGCCTTTCTTTCCGGAATATACGAACTCCTGGAAAAGGACGGTATCCTCATCCTCAGCTGCCCCCCTTTTTACAAGTTTGAAAATTTGAGCTACGGATACAGAAAATACAAATGGTGGGGCAACGACTACCCCCCTAATCACCTCACCCGTTGGAAACCCTGGACACTTTATTACGCCCTCCGAAGGACTGGATTTTCCGAAATCCACCTCTTTACTGAACCTTTCATTCCCGGAACCCTCCTTGAGGGGGCCCGGCCCATTACCCTTAATTTGGAACTTCCCCACGGGGGAAAGGTCACTATCCCCACTGCGGTTTCGGCAAGGATACTGATCGAAAGCCTGCGCTCCCTTTACCTAAACGCCCCCACTTTAGGAAACTTCCAGTATGCCTTGGCCGTAAAAGAAAAAAACCCAGGCCTAGACTTTCGGGAACTTATTTTGAGGGCCATCCGCTTTGCCGGGGCCGAAATAGTCTGGGGGCCTGGAGATTGATCTAGAAAGGAATCTGGCCCTGGTATTCTTTGAAGATCTCAAAAAGGGCAAAATTCCTCAAGCTAAAATTTTGAGTAAAAAGCAAAGGCAAATATCCCTTGGTATTAAAATAATAAAGCTTCTCCGGCTTAATTTTTATAAAAGCATGCATATTGGTTGTCAAAGCATTTTTGAGGTCTAGACTACCGAAAGTGAAGGAATGCTTAACACTAAGAAGGGTAAGCAGCCCTTCTTCAGCCACCTCTTTGAGCATACTTTCTGCCCGGTGTAGATCCTGGGCTATACGGGTTAGTTCGGTTTTGATGTTTTCCAAGTAAGGGGAGGGCTGACCTTTTTCTTCAAAAAGAGGTTCCCCCTTCTCCTCCGTAAGGGCCGACTCGTCCACCAGAATGGTAAAATCTCCCTCCGGAGTGGGGCTGAGAGAAAAAGGATAAGCCCTGACTAGTGAGGGTATAATTCCCGTCTTCCAGGTTCCGTCGGGATTTACGAAGATGTTAGTGTTTCCCGCCCCAAGCATGGCAAAAACCCCATAACGTTCTTCTCGTCGGGCAAAAAAGACCGGATACCACATGCTACAGGGCACAATTTCCGAAAATCCTATAGGAATCAATTCCCAACTCTGGGCGAAGTCATAACCAGAAGGACGCAAAATTCTTTTATGGGCATGGCGTTCGGGATCTAAAGGAACCATATTCGCAAACATTACTGGGCCTCCTACTTTAAGAGATAAGGTTCATAACCCAGGGTTTTCATGAGGGGGAGGTTCAATTCTTCTATGATTTTGATGGCCTGGGGAGTGAGTTCCTTTTTCCATTCCTCAAGGCCCCCCCGACGGAAAAAGCGTCCGTCCTTAAATTTTTCAAAGGCCGTTTTCTGTATGACCTTTTTAACTATTCCGGGACCCGCATCCACTTCCAGGAACTCAAAAAGACGTGCATAGTGGTTTTCGGGATCTTGGCGCAAATCTTCATAGCGTATAATTAAGACCCTTTCGGGATATTTTTTTTGTAAAGAAAGGATAGCCTCAACGTCTCTCTTCCAGATAGCTCCAGAGTCGGCAGCCCAAAGCTCAATGGTTTTCCCCCGGGTTTGACGAAAGTTAGGGTTGATCCGCATATTGAAGTGCCACCCGGAAACTACCACACTACGCGGATCCCTTACCGGAGAAATTATGCGGGCTTCGGGAAACCATTTTTCCACTAAAGGAAGCCAAAAAACGAAGTGGTTGTCTTTAAGACCGTAGCGTTTTACGGAACGCCCTCTGGCTCCCTTAAGAGCTGCTCTTTTAACGGCCACGCTAAAAAGGTATTCCACATCCTCCGAGTCAAATAGAACCGCCCCCTGACGGGCCGTAATTTGGTCTCCATATTCTAACAATTTATTGTAATGCACCAAAAGTAATTGTTTTAAGCCGTTAAGGATGTCTATAAAACAATGCTCCACCGGGCAAGAAAGCTGGGGGTGGGAATTTAAGAGCATCTGGACAAAAGTAGTCCCGGCCTTAGCCGTGCCAAAAACAAAAAACATCTCCTTGCTTTCCATATTTTGGAATGTAGCCCCAGCTTTAAAGGTTTTCAAGATAAAGTTTTTCTGCCTCTCCTTAGCTCCCTTTCCTCAAAAAAGCCAACCCCTTCCAGACAAAAATATCTCCTTCTTGGGCGTTCAACCTCCATGGGCCGGAATTTCCCCATAAGGCCTGGTGCGGGATTGCGCCGGGAGGGAAACCTGGTAGCCTTTGAGGAGGAGGCCCCGAGAGTGCCGGAAGTGAGCCATCTTCGTCCTGGAGGAGTAAAGGACCTCGTCTCCCGTCTCAAAAGGGCGCTTTGCAGGGTCCCGGGAGTTTCCGCGGCGATCCTTTTCGGCTCCTACCTGGAGATGCCGGAGCTTGCCCGGGATGTGGACGGAGCCTACGAAAGGGCCCTGGAAAGGCTTTCGGCCTACTTCATCGAAAACGAGATCGTGCTCAAGGGCCGGGATAAGTATCTCCTCGGAAGACTGCGGGAAAACGGGACAAATCGGCGGGTTGATTTTAGGGGGCAAGCGTTTAGAATAAGGAAGGCCGGAGGGGTGCCCGAGTGGACGAAGGGGTGCGGCTGGAAACCGCATGTGCGGGGCATAACCCCGCACCGAGGGTTCGAATCCCTCCCCCTCCGCCAGGCCTTAAATCCCGGAAAGGACTTAAAACTTGAATACCTCCCTCCTGCGTAAAGATTTTCGGCTGGAACCGGCCTCCTGTTACGTGGACGCCCGTTGTCCCCGTTACAAGGTGGTGGTGCCGGCGGAAAGGGATCTCTCTCCCCTCCTTCCTTATCTCAACGCCGTAGCCAAGGTCCTTTATTACGATCCGGAAGAGCCGGCCCTGGTCTTCCGGCTGGAGGGCTGGAAGGTGGCCGTAAGGAAGGACAACGTGCAGATCGGCCCGGTGCCGGACATGGAGATAGGACGGCGGGCCAAGGAAAAGGTGGAGGCCTTCCTGGAAAAGGTCTGGAGCGAAAGGGATTCCCTCACCCCTCGCTACGAACCCCACACCCTCCCTCCTCCCCTAGAAATCTACAAACTCCTTCCCCGGACCAATTGCGGCCGCTGCGGGGAACTCACCTGTATGGCCTTTGCTGTAAAGCTGGCCTCGCTCGAGGCCGAGCTTTCCGACTGCGCCCCCCTCTACGAAGACCCTCGATTTAAGGAAGCGGCCCAAAAACTGGAGGCCCTTCTTTCTTAGGACACCTCCACTTTTACCGGCTCACTGATCCAGGTCCCGTGGAGATTGCAGTTTTCCACCGCCTCCAATACTGCCGAACGGTTGAGCCGGACGCGGAAAACGGCCACCGGGGAAAGATTTCCACCCCGGGGAAAACGCACCTCCGCCACTTGCTTCCCATTACACAGGAGCTCGATCCGGGTGATCCAGTGTTCCGGCGTGGAGGGATGCTCCACCAGATATCCCACCCGCACCCGCACCTCAAACCATTCCCCGGCCTTAACCTTTGAAGGAGCCTCTACCGCCGGGACGTGCTTTTTCTCCAGAAGGCTGGGATGGGCCGGATCCTTGAGGCGCAGATAGGTCTCCTCTCCGCGGGCCTCCCTTGCCACCAGGGGCCCTCCCACCAGAATCCCGGCCACGGCCTTTAAAAAGGTGCGCCTTTCCATGGGGTCCCTCCAAAAGTGTAATTGTTTTTCAGGTTAGAAAACTTCGGGAGCGCCTGTCAAGTTTTCTGTGTCTGGACTTAGTGGTCATCTTTAGAAAACCTCTCCTCAAAAAGGTACCTCAGGAGATGAGCTACTTCCCGATACTTCCAGTTAGGACGCCGGTAGTGTTTCACAAATTGTGTCCGAGGGGGTAAATAAAGAGGCCTTCCTCCTTGCGATAATAAGTGGGAGTCAAACCAAAGGGAAGGAGGAAGGCCATGCAGGACAGAGAAATTATAGAAAAGCTGGAGGACCTCATCAAGGAGGCCATTAAAAGCGTGATTGAGCGACTGGCTATTGAGGAAAGAAGCCTTTACCTTGAGGAACACCCTGAAACCAAAGGCAATGGTTTCTACTCTCGCTCCCTTCTCACCAAATACGGGCCTATTGAAGGCCTTATGGTTCCCAGAACTCGAGATGGAAACTTTAGAGCTCAGATTCTACCTCCTCCAAGGAGAAGAGCCGGTCTCGACTTGGGAGAAGCTGTATTGGCCTTGTACGCTTCGGGAGCCAGTACCAGGGCGGTTTCAAGATTTATCGAGACCATTTACGGGGCTTACTATTCGCCAGCCAGTATAAGCAGACTAACGGAGGTAGCCGAGGACCAAATTGAGTCCTGGAGAAAGCGAAGGCTTTCGGAGGAATACTTTGCCCTTTATCTGGATGCTACTTTTCTGCCGGTGAGGAGAGGAACTGTGGCCAGGGAGCCGGTGTATCTGGCTTTGGGGATAAGGCGAGATGGGACCAGAGAGATTGTGGGCTTTTGGACCAGTGGAGGGGAAGGTGAGAGCGCTCTGGTTTATCAGGAAATTTTCAACGAACTGCGCGAAAGAGGTCTCAAGAGGATTGAGGTGGTCATAGGGGACGGGCTATCAGGCTTGAAGGAGGCGGTTCTCAGGGTTTATCCTGGGGCCAGGTTTCAGAGATGCGTTCTTCACAGTCTCAAGTATAGCCTGAGGAAGGTTCGGAGGTCTCACCGAGAGGCGCTGGCTCAGGATTTGAGGAAAATTTATCGGGCTGGGAGGAGGTCCGAGGCCCTGGAGGCCTTCAGGGCTTTCAAGGCCCGGTGGCAAGGGAAGTATCCGGAAGTAGTGAAGCACTGGGAGGAGAACCTCGAGGATCTCTTGGTTTTTCTGGAATATCCGGAGCCTATTCGGAATTATATTTACACCACGAATCAGCTTGAAAGGCTGATTAAAGAGGTCAAGCGCAGGACCAAGGTGATAGAGGTTTTCTGTGAGCCTGGGGCACTTTACAAGGTAGTCTATCTGGTGCTTAGGGGTCTAGAGGAGAAATACCGTTCGCGAAAACTGAGAGGTTTTGAGGATCTTATGGAGGAAGGCCTCTTATCCTGCGGACACAGTTGACGAAACACTATGTAGGACGCCTCCAGCGACCCTCTTTAACTTTTTGGCGGATGGATTTGCCGTCCAGGAAAACCGCAGCCAAATCCGAGGGCAGAGGTGAGGAATTGAGGGTGGAGAAAGCCAGATTGAGGTAGTCTTCGGGTAGGTAGCGAGTATGGCCTGGGGGGGAGAAAGAAAGGGCGGAATTTTTCGTAGCGGGTGCGGGCAATTTCTACCGGGAAGGATAGTCCTCCTATTTGGAGATTTCTCTGGTAGAAACCGTTTCCTTTGTCGTGGGGGTGGTTTTTGAGATGGATGGTGCGGTGGGCCAAGCCCAGGTTTCTGAAGAGCCAGGAGAAGAATTCCTGAGGGACAAAGTCTTCCCACTTCTGAAGTTCCTCTAGAAATTTTCGGTAAAGAGGTTATCCTGTTTCATAAGTTTACCTCCTGTTTTAGATTTTTCCTTTTGCTCGGGGAGCCCCTCCGGTAGAAGGGGTTCCCTTTTTTCTCAATACCCGGACACAAAAATTTAAGTACCACCACTTCGGGAGCCTTGTAAGGACCGGAAGTTTTGTTAGGTTTGAGGGAGGTTGGGAGGAGGTCCTTTCCATGAGCGAAACCGAGAGAATAAAAAAACAGATCCTGCGGGCCCTCAAGCTCCGTCCGCAGACCTTCTGGGAACTTATCAATCACCAGGATGGCCACATCGCAGCCTTCTTTGAGGCCCTGAAGTCCCTTCTTCAGGAGGGCCTCATCGTCTACCGGGGGCATCGCTTCCAGCTGGCCCGGGAGGTCCCTCTTCACCCTCTGGCCGATACGGTCTGCGAGGCCTGCGGTCTGGGGGTAACCCTCCGGGGATACTGGGAGGAAATTTACCGGCGTTTCCTGGAGGTCACGGAGAAGCGGCCTCTTCCCACCAGCGACTTTGACCAGGGCTTCGTGCGTCCGGTGGATACCGTGCGCCGGGTGGCCTACATCTACCAGCGCGGAGACCTGGAAGACACGGAGATCTTCATCCTGGGCGACGACGATCTCCTTTCCGTGGCCATGGGGCTTACCCGCATGCCCCGCCGGGTAGTGGTGGTGGAGATCGACGAGCGCATCAACCGTTTCATTAAAGATTTTGCCGAAAAAGAAGGGCTTTCAAACCTTGAAGTCTACGACTACAACGTGATCGAGGCCCTGCCGGAGCCCCTCAAGGGGGCCTTTGACGTCTTCGTGACCGACCCGGTGGAGACCAAAAAGGGGCTCAAGCTCTTTGTGGGCCGGTGCCTTGAGGCCCTGCGTGGTCCGGGAGCTGCGGGCTACATGGGTTTCACCCACCGGGAGGCCTCCCTCAGAAAGTGGTTTGAGTTCGAAAAGTTCATCCTTTCGGCCGGTCTGGTGGTGACGGATATCCTGCGCGATTTCGCCATTTACCCTGAAAAGGAGAACCGGTGGGAGCACTTCTACGAGACTTACGAGATCATGAAAAAGCTCGAGCTTCCGCTTCCGGAGGTGGACTGGTACAAAAGCTCCTTCGTACGGTTCGAGGTGGTGGAGGGCCCGCGGGTGCCGGAATTTGAACCTCCCCGGGACCTGCGCGAACTCTATTTCGACGAGGAGTCCTGGGCCACGCCCCTCCCCTCCTACCTCAAGGACTCTTGAGGCGCACCCGCACGGCCTCGGCATGGGCAAAAAGCCCTTCGGTCTCGGCCAGACGCACCGCCGCCTCCCCTTCCCAGGCCAGGGCCTCGGGCCCGTAGGAAAGAAGGCTTATCCGCCGGAGGAAGACCTCCACCGAAAGGGCGGAAGCAAAGCGGGCTGCCCCCATGGTGGGAAGGACATGGTTGGGCCCGGCCACGTAATCTCCCAGGGCCTCCGGAGTGCCCCCTCCCAGAAAGACCGCGCCGGCATTTTTGACCCGGGGAAGAAGGGCAAAGGGATCGGCCACGGCCAGCTCCAGGTGCTCCGGGGCGATGGCGTTGGCCAGCTCCAGGGCCTCCTCAAGATCCCGGGTCACGAGGATTCCCCCCTGGCCTTTTAGGGCCGCCTCGGCGATCTCCCGGCGGGGAAGCCTTTCCAGGGCCCGGAGAAGGGCCTCCTTCACCTTTCGGGCCAGCCTCCCGGAGGGGGTAAGAAGGAGGGCTGTGGCCAGGGGGTCGTGCTCGGCCTGGGCTAGGAGGTCCCAGGCCAGGTGCTCGGCCGAGGCGGACTCATCGGCCACAATGAGGACCTCGCTGGGGCCGGCCACCAGATCCACCCCCACCTCGCCGTAAAGGAGTTTTTTGGCCACGGTGACGTAGATGTTTCCCGGGCCGGCAATCACCGAGACCGAACGAATGGTTTCCGTGCCGTAGGCCAGCGCGGCAATGGCCCAGGCACTTCCCACCCGATAGATCTCTGTGACCCCACACTCGGCTGCGGCCACCAGAAGGGCGGGATGCAGCCTCCCTTCCCGGTTGGGAGGGGAAACCATGGCCACCCGCGGGACCCCGGCCACTCGGGCCGGTACCGCGGTCATGACCACGGTGGAAATCAAGGGGGTCTCTCCCCCGGCCCCGCCCGGGACATAAAGTCCGGCCGAAGAGACCGGCCTTACCATCTGTCCCAAAAAGACCCCCTCCGGCCGGGTGTAAAACCAGGAGGAACTCAACTGGCGCCGATGGAATTCCTCCACGTTGCGGATGGCCAATCTCAGGGCCGAAAGGATCTCCGGGGAGACCTCCCGATAGGCCTCAAAGATTTCCTCTTCCCTTACCCGGAGTTGCGCAACCTCAAAGTTCGGGCAGTCAAAACGCCGGGTATAATCCACCAGGGCCTCGTCCCCCCTCCGGCGCACCTCGGCCAGGATCCGGCGCACTCCCCGTTCCAGCCGGGCCGGGATCTTCTGGCCCCGCCGTTTGAGCCTTTCGACCAGGCGCTTCCCCGGGACACTTCCCGCCTTGAATATCCTCACCGCACAGCCCTCCTTCTTGACCTTTTCCGGGAATTTCTTACCATTGGAAGGCATCCGGAGCAAACCATGGAGACCTTTTTGCGCAATCTCGCCCTCTGGATCTTTGCCCTGGTCTCCGTGCCCCTTTTCGGCACCGTGGCCATCTTCCTTTCCCTTTTCAACCGCCCCCTGGCCCACAAGGTGGCCTGGCTCTGGTGCCATCTGGTGCTCTCCATCTCCGGGGTGAGGCTGCGGGTAAAGGGCCTGGAACACCTGGAGCCCGGGAAACGTTACGTCTTTTTCGCCAACCATCAAAGTCAGATGGACATTCCCGTTTTAGAGGAGGCCCTGCGGGATTTTGAGATCCGCTTCCTGGCCAAACGCAGCCTTTTCCGCATTCCCTTTTTCGGCTGGGGCATTCAGGCCCTGGGCTACATCCCGGTGGAAAGGGAGGACCCGCGGGAAGGAGTAAAGAGCCTTTTGGCCTGTGTGGAAAGGATCCGGGAGGGCTTCTCGGTGGTGGTCTTTCCGGAGGGGACCCGCAGCCCGAACGGCCGCCTCCTTCCCTTCAAGGTCGCGGGCTTTGTGCTCCCGATAAAGGCCCGGGTCCCGGCGGTCCCGGTGGCCCTCCGGGGAACGCGCCGGATCCTTCCCCGGGGAAGCCTTTACATACGTCCCGGCCTGGTGGAGGTGATCGTGGGGCCACCCATCCCCACCGAAGGCCTCGGCCCCCGCGACCGGGAGGAACTTTCCCGAAAGGTCCGAAGTTTTATAGAAGAGGCCCTAGCCCTCTAGGGCCATCTCCAGGAGACGCTCCACCAGATCCTCAAAGGAAAGCCCGGCCGCCCGGGCCGCCAGAGGCAGGAGACTGGTTTCGGTCATCCCGGGGATGGTGTTGGTCTCAAGAAGATAGATCTCCCCTTCCACCAGGAGGAGATCGGTGCGGCTGTAGTGCCGGAGGCGCAGGGCCTGATGCGCGCGGAGGGCGGCCTCCTGGGCCCGGCGGGCCACCTCCTCCGGAATCTCGGCCGGGCAGATTTCCCGGGCCGCCCCCGGGGTGTACTTGGTGTGGTAATCGAAGTACTCCGCCCCCTGGGGAATGATCTCCACCACCGGCAAGGCCTCCTCCCCCAGCACGGCCACCGTGAGCTCCCTTCCACGCAAAAACTTCTCCACCACCACTTCCCGGTCCAGGGCCAGGGCTCTTTCCAGGGCCGAGGAAAGGTCCTCCGGGCTCTTCACCACCGAAAGTCCGAGGCTTGAACCCTGGGTGGCCGGCTTGACCACCACCGGATAGCCCAATTCCTCACAAAAGGAGGGAATCCGCTCCCGTTCCTTCCGGGAAAAAAGTCCCCCCGGAGGCACAGAAAGACCGGCCTCCCGGTAAAGGAGCCGGGAGAGCCCCTTGTGGATGGCCAGCGCCGAGCCCAGGACCCCGGCCCCTTGATAGGGGAGTCCCAGGGAGTCGAGGAATCCCTGGATGGTCCCGTCTTCTCCGCCCGGGCCGTGGAGAACGAGAAAGGCCGCGTCGAACTCTGCGGCCCTTTCGGCCAGCCGCGGAAGGTCCCGTGGGGGATCAAAACGGACCACCTCGTGGCCCCGGGCCTTGAGAGCCCTTTCCACCGCCGCTCCGCCCCTTAAGGCCACCTCTCTTTCCGGGGAGTCCCCTCCGGCTAGGAGAGCCACGCGGTAAAGCATGCCTTCACATCCTCCACCTGGTTCAGTTCTAGCACCTTTTCCGGCCCGAAGGGAAGTCTCTTAAAAAGGCGCCTTTCCAGAAGCTTGGTGAGCTCCTCCAGACGCCAGATGCGCACCCAGGAGGCCGGTCGACGGCCGTAACGCTCCCGGAGATCCTGAAAACGCTCCTTGAGGGAGACGATTTCTTCGTGCCGCACCCTTTTGTCCGCGTAATAGACCACCTCCTCGGCCCGAAGGGGCGTCCCCGGGGGCCCGGGCTTGAGGAAGATGTGCTGCCCTACCACCTCGGCCACCTCCGGAAAGCCCCGTTCCAGGAGCCTTCGGCGGGCGCTTTCGGCATGGTTCTCTCCGGTCTCAAGGGAACGATGTTTGGTGAGGTCGTGAAGAAGCCCTCCGGCCACCACCAGGGGAAGCGAAAGCGGCTCTCCCAGGTCTCGCAGGTTGCGGGCCAGAAAGGCGGCTACCAGGGCCACCTTTTCCGAATGGCGCAGAATGTGCGGGGGAACCCCTTCCTCCTCCAGGATTCGGTAACACTCCTCAAGCGAGGGCACACGCATGGCCTCTTTTTAACAGATTTGGAGCCCTGGCGAAACTCCCGAGGCCTTTCGGAAAAGCCTTGAGAGACAAAGCCTTTCGGGCTTATTTCTAACCCCCCGAAGGGTCGCCCCAAATTCATCCGCCAGAACCCGGAAGAAATTGCAAGATCGGGCAAGCTCTCCTGCCCAACCTCCGGTGTTTGTAAGGGGTCTTGTTCTAAAAAAATTCCTCTTAATCTGGCCAAAATTTGAAAAACAATTTTCCCTCGACTGACCGAAAATTAAAAAGTCCGATCTATAACCGGTCCTCTTTTTGTTAAAAATATGGCTATGATCCTAGATCCCCCTATTCGGGCGTAATCGCCCCTCGGAAATTTTGCCTTCTTCCGGAAGAGACGTTAAATAAAAGGGAACCCTCGGGAAGTTCACCTCGGAGGAAAGGAATGCCTTCTTTATCCGAAAAAATCAAAGATTATCTTCGCGAAAGGCTTCCTGAGTCCGCATTTCGGGTCTGGATAAGGCCTTTAAGGCTGGAAGAGGAGGGCTCCAGGGTCCGCCTCGTCTTCCCCAACACCTTTAGTAAAGAATGGGTGGAGGAAAACTATGGAAGGCTTCTTGCCGAAGCCCTGGAGTGTCTAGCCCCGGAGAAGGAGGCCGAGTGGGTGGTGGAGGAGGAGACCCCTGCCCCGGTACAGCTAGCCCTTCCCTACGAGCCGGCCCGGGTCCTGGGCCGCCGGCTCTCTCCCCGTTTCACCTTCGAGGAATTCGTGGTGGGGGACTGCAACCGGCTGGCCTACCGGGTCTGCCGCCGGGTGGTGGAGGATCCCCGGGGCCAGATCGTCTACCTTACCGCCGAAAGCGGTCTGGGCAAAAGCCATCTCTCCCAGGCCCTGGGGCATGCCCTCCTTAAAGAAAAGGAGGGCCTTCGTCTCTGCTATCTCACCGCCCGGGACTTCACCACGCGCCTCATGCAGGCCTTAAGAGGGGGCCAGATGGAGGAGTTCAAGGAACGTCTTTGGCGAGGCTGCGACGTCCTGGTACTGGATGAAATCCACCAGATCCCCCCCCGAGACTTTACTCAAGGGGAGTTGGCCCTGGCCCTGGATCATCTTTACGAGGAAGAAAAGGCGGTGGTCTTCACCTCCCTCCGACGGCCCCATGAGCTCTCGCATCTCGACTCTTCCCTGCGTTCGCGCCTTTCAGCCGGAGTGATCGTGCGCATCAATCCTCCGGACTACGAGACCCGCAAGAACATTATCCGCCGTAAGGCCGCCCGCCAGGGGTACCGACTCCCGGAAGAGGTGGTGGAATTCCTGGCCCGACGCCTGCGAGGAGACATCCGGCGCATCGAAAGTGCGGTGGTAGGGCTTATCGCCCGGGCCAGCCTCCTGCGCGAACCGGTCACCCTCCAGCTGGCCCGGGAGCTGGTAGCCGAAATCGCCCCTCCGGAGGGCCCGGACCGGACCGAAATCATCATTCAGGCCGTCTGCCGGGCCTTCCACATCGATCCCGAGGAGTTGCGCTCTTCCTCCCGGAAAAAGCGGATAAGTGAGCCCCGCCAGGTGGCCATGTTTTTCCTGCGCAAGTTCACCTCCAAAAGCCTTGCGGCCATCGGAGAGCGGTTCAACCGGGATCACGCCACGGTGGTCTATGCCCTGCAGGCCGTGGAACGCAAGCTCGTCTCTTCGGACCGCTTCCGTTACCGGTTAGAATATCTGGAAAAGGAGTTGCGGGAGAGTCTGCGTCTTGAGGAGGATCTCGAAGACCGCCCGGAAGGCCCTGAGGAAACTCCTGGGGCCGCGCTTTCTGGAAGATGAGGCCGGGCGCCTTTCCTACGCCTACGACGCCTCGGGGCTAACCTTTGTCCCCGAGGCCGTGGCCCTCCCGGAGACCACGGAAGAGGTCTCCCGGATCCTGGCCCTTTCTTACGAGGAGGAGTTTCCCGTGATCCCCCGGGGGGCCGGGACCGCCACCACCGGGGGGCCGCTGGCCTCCGAAGGGGGGCTGGTCCTGGCCCTCTCCCGCATGGACCGCATCCTGGAGATCAACCCCGAGGATCTGGTGGTTGTGGTGGAGCCCGGGGTGGTAAACGCCCGGCTCAAGGAGGCCCTGGCCGTCCGCGGTCTCTTCTATCCCCCGGATCCGGCCAGCCTCTCCTTTTCCACCATCGGGGGCAACGTGGCCACCTGTGCCGGAGGCCCCAAAGGACTCAAATACGGGGTCACCCGGGACTATGTCCTGGGCGTGGAGGCGGTGCTTCCCGGAGGAGAAGTCCTCCCCCTGGGCACCCGCACCCTAAAGGGGGTCATGGGCTATGACCTCACCCGGCTTCTCGTGGGCTCCGAGGGGACCCTGGCCGTGCTCACCAAGATCACCCTCAAGGTCCTTCCCCTGCCTCCGGCCCGGAGGACCCTTCTTGCGGCCTTTTCGTCCGAGGAGGCCGCCCTTTCCGGCATGCAGGCCGTACTCGAAGGGGGAGGACTTCCGGCAGCCGCGGAATTTCTGGACAAGACCGCCCTTTCGGCCCTGGACTATCCCCAAAAAGAAGCCCGTGGGATCCTTCTCTTTGAGTTCGACGGTACGGAGGCCGGCGTGGCCGAAGAGGTCTCTCGGGCCCGAGAGACTCTGGCGACCCGGGCCCTTCTCCTGAAGGAGGCCTCGGGGGAGGAGGCGGAGGCCCTCTGGGAGCTTCGCCGGGGGCTTTCTCCGGCCCTGAAAAGGCTCGGTTCCCGCCGCACGGCAGACGATGTGGTGCTGCCCCGCTCTCGCCTTCCCCGCTTCCTCTCTGAGGCCAAGGCCCGGGCCCGAAAGTATGGTCTTACCCTAACTTGTTTTGGCCACGCCGGAGACGGAAATCTCCACGTCAATATCCTCTTTCAGCCGGAGGAGGAGGCCCGGGCCCGAGCCCTGCGCGAAGAAATCCTTCACCTGGTCCTGGAGCTTTCCGGAACCCTTTCCGGGGAACACGGCGTAGGGCTTACCCGCAGGGCTTGGCTTCCGGCAGAGATCCCCGCCCGGGCTTTGGCCCTCATGCAAGGCCTAAAACACCTTTTCGACCCCAAAGGCCTCCTCAACCCCGGCAAGATCTTCTAAGTTCAATTAAAAGCTCTAAATATCTTTGGCGTTTTAAATCTAACAATTCTAAAATAAAGCCAGGTATAAAATGCTATAAAAGACAAAACAAATAACATAAGCAAGGGAGTGCTTCTCCAGAATAAGACTGCGGGAACAAGACACATCAATTCCATAATCCATAGAAAAGGAGAAGTATAAGCGTTTCTTTTAGAATCTTCTATGTCCCCTCCTAAAAAGAATTTAACTAAACGCCTATAAACAAATGTATGAAAATGGATGGCATCAGGCAAAAACGGAGATTGACTTTTAAGAAATTTTCTTCGATAGATTGAAAAAAGAGTTTCCCAGACAGGATACACTACAAGAAGAAGAGGAAACCATGGAGAAACACCCGAATGTCTTTTTACCAAAAGAGCCCCTATAGTTGCAGCCATAAAACCAAGAAAATAGGCTCCTCCATCCCCTAAAAATATTAATCCGAAGGGATAATTCCAGAGGAAAAAGCCCAGAGTAGCGGAAAAAAGAATTAAACTCAAGTAGAGCAAAAAGAAATCACCATTAAGGAAGGACACATAAGCATAAGCTCCAAAGATAAGCATGGCAACTCCTGAAGCAAGTCCATTAAAACCATCAATGATATTAAAGGCATGCGCCACTCCGGCAAAGGCAAAAGCAGTAAAAATCAGAGAAAAAAGAGAAAAGGAAAGAAGATTATCAAACAAGGGAAGATCAACTCTGCTTACTCTGGCAGAGACCAAGAAAAAGGCCAGAGCCCCCGACAAAAAACCGGAAAAAAGCCTCCACCTGGGAGGAACCTTCTTGAGTATATCCTCAAGAAGACCCCCTAAAAATACCGGAAAAGCGGAAAGCAGGACAAGGAAAAGCTCTCTGGCAAAGGGCTTTTGGGCCAGGAAAAAAAGCCCGGAAACCAAAAGAGAGGCCAAGTAAATGGCCAGTCCCCCGATCCTTGGGGTAGGCCTTGTATGAAACTTTTGCACCCCTTCCTGAACATCATAAAAGAGATTGAGCCTAATAAAAAAAAGACAGCCCAAAAAACTAAAAAGAAACCCTACCAAAAGATAGCGCATCTGAGATGGCCCACACGTTGCACACCTGAAATGTTAGGATCCATTATACCTGCCCCTTTTTCTGCACACCACCTGGGGGACCTCCTTCATTTTCCTTCCAGATTTCCATAGTTTTCGATAGTTTAGGGTTGAATGAGGTCGTGCCCTGAATTCCGGACTATCGTCCCGCCTGAGAATTTCCGGGGGACCAAATTTTGGCGTAAACTTTCGAAGTGTTCGGCTATCCTTGCTCCTTTACCACGTTTTTCCAGCTCGTCTATGGTGAAATGTTTCCTCATGGCGCCCCTCCTGATTCCTAGCATCTTCGCCTAACACAAAAGGTGTGCAAAAACCGAGGAGCACTTCAGCTATCAAAGCTTAGAAGAGCGAGGCCGAATTAATTCCTTCAAAACTCTCCATAACAAGACCTCTTTCTCTCGGTCACCTAGTTGCCGACCCGGAGCAGATTCTTTGTTTTTTGGGAAGGATAGCTCGGGTGGTGTAAAGATCAAGGGGAATCCTAATCCTCGGAGGTCCCTTTAGGGCTTTTTGGCACTTTTTAATAAATCGTGCCAAAAAGTTGACCCTTTTTGAAAAATCTTCCATTTTATAGGCATGGAGCTTGCGAAGTATCTGGGGCGAAGGCGGCCGGTCCTTTTGCATCTCACCGTTACCGGACGCTGTCAGGCCCGGTGTGAGGGCTGTATCAATGCCCTTTCCTTCGGAAGACGGGAGGACTTCTGGAAGGATTGGGAATGTGAACCGGAGCGAGATACCCAGGCCCTGGCGGAGTTGATAGACAAGGCCAAAGGGCGTCCGGCGGTGGTGGCCTTTTACGGCGGGGAGCCCCTTCTGGCGGCGGAAAAGATGGAAGCCGTAAGGAGCCGCCTTCGGGCCCTCTTTTCCTCAAGAGACCTCCGTTTCATGCTCTATACCAATGGAGAACTTATCTCGCGGGCCCTGGCGGCCCATCCCAACCTCTTTCAAGACCTCTGGCTGGTCTCCGTCTCTATCGATGGGTCGGAAAGGCAACATAACTTCTTCCGCCGGGGGACGGATCTGGCCCGCATCCGGGAAAACTTAAGGGCCCTGCGCCGGGCTTCCCCGGCCCGGGTGCTCATGTGGTCCACCCTAAGGGAAGGGGCCCGGCTTGCGGATTGTCTTGCCGAATTTCTGCGGCTGGAAAAAGAAGGTCTTGCGGACTACTTTTTCTGGCACCTCATCGAGCTCGATGAGCCCATACGCGATTTTCCCCAATTCTTTCAGATCTATCAGCAAGACTTGGTCGGGCTTTTCGAACATTATCTGGAACGTTTGGCCCGAGGCCAGATCCTTCCGGTCCTTCCGCTAAATGAACTCCTCTTTTTCCTCCTTAAGGGTCTGCGGCGCGGGCATACGGGCTGTGGGGTGGAACGGGCCGAAAACTTTGACCTTCAAGGGGGAAAGGTCCTGCCCTGTGCGGATCTGGGAGAAGATTTCGTGCTGGCGCAAGTGGATGAAAAAGGGAGGATTTGCTGGCAGAGTTCTCCGGGGGCCCTTTCCCTTCTGGTAAATTATCGGGAGGAACTTGGCTGTCCGGAATGTAGTGCAGATTTTTACTGTGGAGGGCGCTGCCCGGTGCTCTTTAAAAACTCCCCCGAGCGGGCCCGCCAGTACTGTCTTCTCACGCGGGCCCTGGTGTCCCTGGCCCGGGAGGGCCTTCCGGAGGTGCACCGGATCCTTTCCCGCAGGGGTCTGAGCCCGGAAGACCTCTATTTCCCCTACGGCTACCTGGCCCTCTTTACCGACGTGGTACCTTAAAGACCTCCTCCGAGAGAAAATTCACCAAATTGTCCTTCGCCCAGGACATGTTATTTGAAAATTATGAAATTTTGGACTATATGGCTGGTGATCCTCCTTTGGGCCGGGGGGGTGCAGGCCAGAGAGGCCTATGTCTTTGTGGTCTCCCCTATGACCTCCCCCACCATCACCATGGAGACCTATTATGACCTGGTTAACTATCTTTCCCGGAAGCTGGGAAGACCGGTAATCCTTAAACAACGCCGCACTTACGAAGAAGTAAACCGCATGCTGGCCTCCGGGGAGGCAGATTTTGGGCATGTGTGCACCGGGGCCTTTCTGGCCGGGCGCAAAGATTTCGGGCTAAAGCTCCTGGCCATCCCGGTCATCCACGGCCGCTACTATTACCAGGCCTACATCATCGTGGCCAAGGATAGCCCCTACCGACGATTTGAAGACCTCCGAGGGAAAACCTTCGTCTTCACCGACCCCCTCTCCCTTACCGGCCGGCTTTATGTGCTGGCCCGCCTGCGCACGCTGGGAACCTCGCCGGAAAAACTTTTCCGGAAGGTCTTTTATTCTCACGGGCACGAAAAGTCCATCGAGATAGTGGCCGCGGGTTTGGTGGACGGGGCCTCCGTGGACAGCCTGGTCTTTGAAGACCTCAAAGTCCGGGGGATCTCCTATGTTAATAAAGTGCGCATCCTGGAAAAGTCTCCCCTCCTGGGGATTCCGCCCTTTGTAGCCTCGCCCGAAAGCCCGGAGGAATTCCGGCGGAAAGTCTTGAGTCTCCTCCTTCATATGCCCGAAGATCCGGAAGGCCGGGTAGTGCTTCAGAAGATGGGTATAGAACGCTTCCTGCCCCCGAAACACGAAATCTATCGCCAAACCCTTGAGATCCTCAAGAGATGCCCCTTCTGAGGTTCCTCCGCAGCGCGGCCTTTCAGATCTCCGCGACCCTCACCCTGATCATTGCCCTTACCACCCTGGCGGTCTCCTACCTCATCCTTTCCCGGGAAAAGGCCTTCTTCCAGCGGGAAATCCTGGCCCGGCTCCACTTTCAAGCCCAGGCCCTGGCCCGAGAGGCCACCGAACCCCTCCTCTACGAGGACCTTTATCGTCTCTACGCCCTCCTTAAAAATGCCGTCCAGAGCGAGCCCGACCTGGTGGGAGCGGAACTTTTTTCCGAAAGCAGCGGTATCCAGATCCGGTTTCCCCGGGAATTTCGTTCCGACCCCCATCTGGTGGTCATCCGGGAAGAGATCGTTTCCTCGGATATCGGCCGGCTGGGGGAGATCCGCCTCTATCTTCGCCCAGGAGCTGTAGGACAAAAAATGCGGGACACGGAAAAACGCCTCCTTATCTTGGTTCTGGTGATCATGGTCAATGGGACTCTGGCCGCCTTGTGGATGGCCCGTCGGGTGGTGCGACCGGTATTGATCCTCAGCCGGGCGGCCCAAAGGATCGGACAAGGGGGGTTTGGAGAGACCGTGCAGGTAAAGGCCGTGGGCGAAATCCAGGAACTGGTAAAGAATTTCAACCAGATGAGTCTCCAGATTAGAGACCTGGTGGAAGAGATTCGCCGGACCCATGAGCGCATGGCCCGTTCGGAGATGCTGGCCGCTCTGGGGCAGTTCGCCGCCGGGGTGGCCCATGAGATCAAAAACCCCCTGACCTCCATCAGTCTCCTCGTGAAACTGGCCCGTCTTGGAAAGGCTACCCCGGAGGACTTTGAAGTTCTGGAAAAGGAGATCCAGAGGATCGATCGTATCGTAAAAAATTTCCTGGATTTTGCCCGGAGCGGAAAAGAAAAATTGAGATTTCAGAGGGTGGATCCCGAAGAAATCCTGGGGGAGGTGACGGAACTGATTCGTCCCCAGGCCAAAAAGCAGAAGGTGACCTTGGTTACCCACTTTGAGGGCCTGGCTCCTCTGGAGACCTCGCCGGAGGCCCTGAAACAGATCCTGCTCAACCTGGTCCTCAACGCCCTGGAGGCCATGCCTGAGGGGGGAGAGCTCCACCTGGCGGCCACCCTCCAGGACGGCCACCTCCGGCTTGCGGTCCGGGATACCGGGCCAGGCATCCCGGAGGAGGTGCGCCAGCGGATCTTCGAGCCCTTTTTCACCACCAAGCCCGAAGGAACCGGCCTGGGGCTGGCCATCACCTACAATCTGGTGCAAAATCTCGGGGGAGAAATCGAAATCCGTTCCCGGGAGGGAGAGGGGACGGAGGTGGAGATCTCTCTGCCGATTAAAAATCCGGAGGGCCCTCGTGGCTAAACCCCTCATTCTCCTCATCGACGACGATCGGTCCATCCCTTACGCCCTACCCCGGGCCCTTCAGGAGTACCGTTTTCTCACCGCCGAAAACGGAAAGACCGGCCTTTCCCGGATCTCTCCGGAGGTCTCGGTGGTTCTTCTGGACCTCAAACTCCCGGATCTCTCCGGTCTGGAAGTCCTCAAAAGGCTCAAGGAGGGCTATCCGGAACTTCCGGTGATCGTGATCACCGCCTTTGCGGACGCGGACTCGGCCATTGAGGCCATGCGGGCCGGGGCCTACGAGTATGTGGTAAAGCCTTTTGATACCGAAGAGTTGCGGGCGGTGCTCTCCCGGGCCCTGACCTCCCGAGAGATTGAAAGCGGCCTCTGTCTTCCCTGCCAGACCGGGCTCGGGGAAGGTCGGCAGTTCATCGGAAAGAGCCGGGCCATCCTGGAGGTCTGCAAGCTCATCGGCCAGGTGGCCTCCTCACCGGCCCCGGTCCTCATCACCGGAGAGTCCGGGGTGGGCAAGGAGCTGGTGGCCCGCCTCATCCACCACTACAGCCCCCGCAAAGCCCAACCCTTCGTGGCCTTAAACTGCGCCGCCCTTCCGGAGACCCTTATTGAGGCCGAGCTTTTCGGCTACGAACGCGGGGCCTTTACCGGGGCCGATCGGGCTCACCCCGGAAAGTTTGAACAGGCCCATGGAGGGACCCTCTTCCTGGACGAGGTGGGGGACATGAGCCCGGCCCTCCAGGTAAAGCTCCTGCGGGTGCTAGAAGAGGGGACGGTGGAGCGCCTGGGCTCAAGCCGAACCCGGCGGGTGGATGTGCGGGTGCTGGCCGCCACCAATCGCGATCTTGAGGCCCTGGTGGCCGAAGGCGCCTTCCGGGAAGACCTTTACCATCGCCTGCGGGTTCTCACCATCCACATCCCTCCCTTGAGGGAGCGCCGGGAGGATATACCGATCCTCGCCCACTACTTCGTGGAGAAAGCCTCCCGGGAGCTGGGAAAGAGGATTTTCCTCAGCCAGGCGGCCCTGGAAAGGCTCCTGGCCTATTCCTGGCCGGGAAATGTAAGAGAGCTGGAAAACACCCTCACCCGGGCCGCGGTCCTGGCCCGGGGCTCCCTCATCCTGCCGGAAGATATCCAGTTTCCGGAGCCCCGGACCTCCGGCGGAAACGCCGCCGGGCTTCTGGCCTACGAGCTGGTGGAACGCCTGAGAAAGGAATGTCTCGAAGGGGAGCTCTACGAACGGGTCTTGGCGACCGTGGAAAAGGCCCTTCTTTCCCGGGTGCTGGAGGAGACCGGGGGCAACCAGCTCCGGGCCGCTCGCCTCCTGGGTATCAACCGCAACACCCTGCGGGCCAAACTCCAGAAATACGGTCTGTCCGGAAACTAAGGGGGCCTTGCGGCCCCCCTCTTTTACCGAACCGAGTCCCGGAGAAGGTGCCGGAGGACCTTCCGGTGGGTGGCATCGTCCGGGGCGCGCCCGTTTCGGTCCACTACCTTTTTCCAGAATTCGGGATCCCGCATGAATCCGTGGCAGGAGGCGCAGATGTTTACCCGCAGGATGCGCCTCAATTCCTTGCCGTTGAAGGGCCGGGCCCCGTCGTGACTTACGGCCTGAATGGGGCGGCCCTCCGGGGTCACGATCTGGTCCAGCCCGTAGGGAAAGGGCACCCCGTTCCAGTCCGCACGGTAGAGCCCGGTTCCCAGGCCCAGGGCCTTGGGGTTGGCGTGGCAGTCCTCGCAGGAGCGGGCCCGGGGGCGCACGGTGTGCGGCTGGATGGGGTTGGAGGCGATACCCCAGGTGCCTTGGGCGGTCTTAAAGATGTGGTTCAGGAAGCGGGGCTTTCCGTCCGGGCCAATCTGGGTGAAGATGACCTGGCAGCCCGGGATATAGGGAGCCACCTTGCCCTCGGCGTTCCAGCCCAGGGCCGGGCTCTCCCACCGGAGGTAGGACCGGGTCTCGCGCCAGTGGTGGGCGGTCTTGAGGCGATTTTTCTCCCTTCCGGTGAGACTTTCGTCCGCGCTCTTTCCGTAACGCAACCAGTCTCCGGCCTTTTCCGCAAGGTTCTGCTGGGCGTGACAGCCGTAGCACTGTGGAGCCCAGACCGCATGGCAGGCATAACACTCAAGCTTCCGAGCATGGGACGGGATTTCCATGGCTACCGCCGCCTGCCGATTTCTCTGCACCACCTCCTGCACCTGGGGGACCGGGTGTTCTCTCCCGTCAAGTTTTCCGATCAGGATCACCCGTGAGCCCTTTCGCTTAAGGTTGGGATAAGAGGTCCCGCGGGAGGTGCGTAGGGGAGCCGGGGATTTCACCGTCCCGTGACAGTCCTCACACTCGATCTCCACCGCTTCATCCTTCTTGCTGTAAATGTTCCCGTCCCCGTGGATCTCGGGCTCCAGATGACAATCGATGCAGGCCAGGCCCCGCTCGTAGTGAATGTCCGGCACTAGGTGGTTGTAGCACTTACCGTGGAGCTTGCGCCCGGCCTTCACCCCGGCCTTTCCGCTCCAGGGCGAGCAGTAGCCGTCAGACTCCATCATCCCCATATAGCTCACCCCGGTGCGCCCGCCCCGGTTATGACAGTGCTGGCACTGGAAGACCGGAATGCGGGTGGTGATGCGGTGGAGCCGGGGATGCCCGGGCTCGTCTTTAGGGATGGTGGGATCCTCTCCTCGGTAAAGGCCGTCGTCGGCGTAGATCACGTGGCAGGCCGCACAGCCGCTGGAGCGGTAGTCCCCGGGGCGTTCCTTTCCCCGGGTCCAGATGTGACAGCGCAGACACTCGGCCCGCAGATAGTCGTCCACCGGGTGATTGGTAGGGCCTATGGGTCTTTGAGGATCATAGAGGGGAAGGGCCTGGAGTTCCGGAAGGGCCCCGCGCTGGCCGGGGATGTGGCCGTCTTCATCGCGCACCGGGTAAGGGGCGTAGAGGGCCCGCCGGGTCTTCTGCGCGCCCCAGGTATAACGGGCGGCGCTGATGATCCCGGCACTCGTGGCGTGAAGGCTCTTTTTGAGGCGGGTCACGATCTCCCCGTGACACTGGCCACAGGTCTGGTCCACCACCCGCAGATCCGAGGGGTTGCTCCAGAGCCCCTGATGGGCCTCTTCCTTGGTGCGGCCTTCGGGGTTTCCCCGGTGACAGAAGACGCAGGAAAGGCGCCCCATGACCGGATTTTCGGCAATCTTTTTGATCCCCTCATGACAGCGCAGGCAGCCCGAAGCCCCCCAGGCGGGCCCCCCGAAAAGAAGCCCCGCCGCAAGCACCAGGAGAAGCACCCTCCACACAACCCACCTCCTGAACCTAAAATTCGGCCTGGAGGCGACTGAAGGCCGCCAGCTTGTCCTCTTCCTTTCCGGGAGCGAAGTTGAAGTCCCGGCTCTCATAGCCGTTCACGCTGTCCTTGAGATGAGCATAATCCAGGCCCAGGTCCAGGGTAAGGTAGCGGTGGAGCCTGAGGGTGAGCATTCCCAGGAAGTCGTAGCCCACGAGGTCGTCCCTTCCGGGGGCCTCGGTGTTCCCGAACCAGCCCGCCGCCAGGGTCAACCCGGCCCAGTCCGCAAGGCGCCACCGGAGGCGGCCCTGGAGGGTGGTCAGCCCGTAGCCGTTGTTGGAGACGTTCACCGCGGTGTCGTCAAAGCCGGTATCCGTAGGCCCCTGCACGGTGAGAATCCCGGTGTAGCCCCAGTAGCCGTAAGTGCCGGCCAGGGCCATAATGGGCAGAAAGCCCTCGCCGTCGGAGTCCCCGCTGGCGTGGGTAAAAAGGAGGCTGGCCGAGCCCCAGGGGAAGGTCTTTTCAGCCTCAAGCCGCAGAAGCCAGCCCGAGGCGTCGTTCGGTGTGCCCAGGATCTCCCGGTCGGTGAAAGAACCGGCCAGCACCGCTCTCAGGGTGAGGTCCTCGTAGGGCTTGAAGGAGAGGCCCAGGCCGTAGTTTAAGTGCGGACGGGTGTGGCTCGAAGGCCCTCCGGCGGGGTTGGCGTAGTTTTCGGCCACCTCGGCGTAAAGGGCAAAGGCCGAGAGGGTGAGATTCGGGGAAAGGGGGCGCTCCCAGTCCAGCTCGTAGTGCAGGAAATCGTCGTGGGCCAGGGCCTCGTCCCCCTCGTTGAGCTGGGCGGCAAAGAGGCGGAAGTTTCCCCAGTAAGGGTTGCGGTAGGAGAGGGTCAGGGCCAGGGGGTTATAGTCCCAGTCCGCGGAATAGAGCATCTCCGCGGCCCGGTCCGAAAGGGGAAGGAGCCCGGCCTCAAGGGAGAGATCCCTGCGGGGGGCCCAGGTGAGGACCGCATGGCGCACGCGTAGGCGTTCCTCGGTCTTGGTGATATTGGCCGGGGTGTGTCCCAGCTCCACCTGAAGATGGGTGCGAAAGGCCTCGGAGAAGACCAGGTCCAGGTTCTGCCGCAGACGCAGGCGGCTGGCGTTCAGATTCTTGCGATGGGTGTGCACACTGTAGGAGTTGATGCGGTACTGCCCTCCGAAGGTGACCCTCTTTACCGGGGGCGAGATCTCCACCCTGGCCGTAGCGGCCTCCTTTTCCGCAGGCCGGGCCTTTTCGGCCATCTGAGCCCGGAGGCGTCTCACCTCCTCTTCCAGGGCCTGAATGCGCCGGTCCTTCTCCCGCAACTCCGCCCGAAGGGCCCGGATCTCGGAAAGGATCTCTTCCAGACTCGGCTGCTCCTCCGCCTGAAGAGGAAGGGAAAAGAAAAAGACCAGAAAGGTCAAAAGAAGAATCAAGGGTATTTTGCGCATCCTCCAACCTCCCGAAGGGATTTAGGCGGTTTACCCCTTTCGAAAGATTTTCAAGTAAAAAGGGGGCGGGCCGGAGCCCGCCCCGAGGAGGGTGTGGGGTTGTGGGTATGGGTGGGCTCGGGGCCCTTAAAAGCTAATCTGCAACACGGTCTGGATCCGGAACCCGTCGTCTAGGTTGATCGGCCCGGAAGGATTATAGGCACCCCAGTGCTCATTGAAATATCCCGTGTCACCGATACGGTAATATTTGTCGAAGTTCACCCATTCCGCACTCAACATGAGGATGTTTTTCCCGGTGAGATAGTAGGCCAGGGCCAGAATGTAGTGGTCGGCCTCGTCATTGCTATCGGGGATTCGACCATAATCCGTATCAAGGTAATCTCCGGTGTCGTTCGGGTCGAAATGATCCCAACGAGCATAAAGGTGAAGTTTTTCGTTGAATACCGGAAGAGTAAAATCAGCATAGATAGAATAGAGCTCCGTATCAAGCTCTTCCATTTTCCCACTTGGACGCTGAACTACCCACTTCCCATTATTATTTCCGGTAGAGGTGCTGTACTGCGCAGCCACCATGAACCAGGGATGCTGGTAGGAAAGCATAAAGAGATTCACCGTGTAGTCTGGGTCCCCAAGACCGGCCACAGCCCTGTTACCTTCGCCGTAAATACCGAAGTAGCTAAACTGAAGGCCGGCCAGGGGGAACATACCGCTGGTGGAGTGGGGGAAGGGCCGGAGGGTGAGCCGCAGCTCCACGGCCTTGTTCTCGTTGACCTCCTCGCTGGAGTACCCGGAGCCGTTCATATAAGAGAGCCAGAAGGTCCCGTACTTTCCGGCGTAGTGGTTGTAGATGGGGTAGTGGGCCGTGAGCCGTTTCACGAAGTCCGCATCCAGCTTGCCGCCCAGGTTCCCGGCAATGGAGACTCCCCGGTCCGCGGAGTTGAAGGTGCCGAAGAACTCCCGAGGCATGCAGCCCTGCATACGGTAAGGGTTGATGTGCTCCTCAAAGTCCAGCCAGGGGAAGTGCCCCTGCCCGAACTCCATCTTGAGATCGGTGAGGAATCCGAAATCAGGGAGTTTGAACTGGGCATAAGCGTATTTAATCCGCAGATCATAGCTTCTCTCATTGCCCGGATGGATGTCCGGAGTAAAGCGAAAGGAGAGCCAGGAATTGATTTTCTTTTTGAAGTTGAAATAAGCACGCATCACGGTAAAGTAGCTCTGCCCCTCCTCTTTTCCGTTATCAAAGGGCCCGTATCCGTTGGTGTAGTCCAGGTAAGTGAGGGTGCCGAATTTTACCCCCCGGAGGGCCTTGGGAAGGGCCAGCCCCTCCTTGGCCACCTTCTCCGCCGCAGCCTTGGCCACCTCCTCCTTCTGCTTTTGGGCCTCAAGCTCCGCCTCCTTTTTGATCTCCAAGGCCTCCTCCTCGGTCAGGATCCCCTTGCGCACCAGGACCCGGAGCAGCGGATCGTCGATCTGAGCCGCCCGCACCGGGGCGTACCCGAAGGCCGCAAGGAGAACCACCGCCAAAAGACCTACCAACCATCTGACTCCCGTTTTCATACCTCTCCCTCCTTTTGGCGTTTTTTCCAAAACTTTGCCGGGACTCTGAGGCCCGGCCTGGTCACTTTGGTGAAAATTTTGGGTCAACACCCGAAATCCTCCTCCTCTTCTTCTGTCCCGTTGTCCGTGCCGTTTCCCGACCAAGGAAGATTCTTGAGGAGCGGACACCCCTTCTCCGGCCTCACCGCCTGTTTTTTGGCGGGAGGAGGGGCGGTCAGGGCCGAAGCCGGGCCTCCGGCCCGCCCGACCCCGACCAAAAGCAATATGATGATGGGGAGGGGTATCCAGAAGCTCATCCTTAAGCCGCCTTGCGGGCCCACTTCTCCCAGACCTCCCAGGGACGCTCCCCTTGGGCCCCGGAGACCTTCACCAGCTTGACCCGGCTGTCGTAGAAGGCCGAAGTTGCACTCAAAGGGGCTGGTCCCGAAAAAGATCACGAACTCCGCATTAGGCACATCGGGCTTCATGTGCTCCTTGGGCTTGATCCACTTGCCCTGGTGATACTTCCGGGTCATCTCCTTATAGGCGATGTGGTGAGACTGCTCGCAGACCGTGGTGTGCTCGTACCAGTTCACCGAGCCGAAGGCGTCCTTGAGCCAGCGCTTGGAAAACTCCTTGCGTCCGTGCTCGATCCGGCCGGCCAGGAAGACGAACTGGTTGTTCTTGGGGCCGAGGTCCGGATGGTTGGGATCGATGAGCTTGTCCAGATGGTCCTTATGCTTGCGCTTGAATTCCTCAAGGCTCATCTTTCCCTCGGCCACAGCCTTGGCGTCTTTTTTGAGCTCCTTCATGAGCTTGGGGTCGCGCACGGCCCAGATCTCCTTAAGCCCGGGCACATGGCCCTCGCCGAAAAGGTTCCCTCCGTTTACGATCTCTTCGATGGCCTGCTCGAAGGGGATGGTGATCCACTGGCCCTCTCCCCGCTTGGTCCCGGGCTTGCGCTTGAGGACCTTACGGAGGCGATAGGGGTCGTAGAGGCTCTGGATGCCCGCCTGACCCTTGGGGCAGAGACGGGCGTCGTACTTTACGGCCTTCTCCGGAGGAGTGTCGTAGGAGAGCTGGGGCCACATGTTCATGGGACTGTAGGGGTTGCCCGTGATCTTGACCAGCACCCCCTGATAGATCTTGCCCTTGATGGTGCAGGCCGTGTGGCACTGGAGACAGGTGGAATAGATCACGGTCTCCGGCTTGTCGAAGGGATAGGCGTTTTGGGCCAGGTGATAGAAGCCGTCCTCGTCCGCGTAGAGCTGGGTGAGCCAGGGGAGCTCCCCGGCGGCCACCGCTCCGCCCACGAAGGCCAGGGACTTGAGGAAGGTCCGGCGCTTTATCTTAAACTCTTTCATGGGGTTGCCCTCCTTGAATCAGTTTTTGTTGGCACTTACGGGGAGAAGCTTCTCCCCCACCAGGAAGATCAGCATGCCCAGGCCCGTAACCCAGGCGGTAAGGAGCCATTCCTCCAGGGTGGGGAAATAGAAGTACTTGAGGCCCGGGCCGAAAAAGGCCCATTCCAGACCCTTGATCTCCGGGACCACCTGTCCGGGGACCACGATGTTCAAGCGCACGGAGAGGAAGGTCACCGCCACCAGGAGCCCGGCCAGGGCCACCGCCCCGGGCTTGCGGCTCCAGGCCAAAAGGATGGGGAGAATCACCCCACCCAGGAAGTGGACAATCCAGAAGGTGTACCAGTACTTCCCGTAATAGCCGAGAATGATATAGCGGATGGGAAGATACTCCTCAGGCACCTTGGCGTAGGAGCCCACCAGAAATTCCGCAATCTCCAGGAGAAAGTCGAAGCAGATAAGACCGATGAGGATGTAGCCCATGAATTTGATCATTTCGTTGCGTTCAGCCTCCTCCTCGGGGCCCCAGATATAGGTGGCAAAGATGAGAAGGCCCGCCCCGGAAAGGAGCGCGCCCACGAGAAAGACGATGGGGGTGAGGCCGCTGTGCCAGTGGTGCTTGGCCGCCACCACGGCAAAGAGCGTACCCACTCCTCCGTGGAAGGCCGTGGCCAGAGGGATACCGATGATCCCCAGGACCTTGAGGACCTTCTTATCCCGGGCCAGGGCCTCCGGGGAAGTGTCGCGGCTCCCAAAGGTGAGAAAGGAGCAGAAGGCCGAACCCTGCTGGGCCCTCTCGACGAGGTCCTTGCGCATAGCAAACCAGATCTCGACCAGAATCAGGAGGAAGTAGGCGCTGTAAAGGACGGCCATCCAGCTCATCATGGAGACGGGCCAATGCGTGGGGATGCGCCAGGCCCGCCACAGGTGTCCGATATCGAACCAGATGGAAAGGAGGGCCGCGATCAAGCAGGCAAAGGCCGTCCAGAGGGCCAGTTTCCCGATGCGCTCAAGCCTTTTCACCCCGAAAACATAGACCAGGGTGGAGAGGGAAAAGGCTCCCGCGGAAAGACCGATAAAATAGATGTAGGCCGCCACCCACAGCCCCCAGGTCACATAGGAGCCGTAGTCGGCCATGCGGTGCCCGTAGGTAAGGCGTGCATAAAGGCCGTAAAAACCCACCACGAAAAGGACAATGGCTACCAGCCAGACCAGTTTTTTAAGGCCGTCTCTCATCCTTATCCCTCCTTTTGCCCCCTAAATTAGGTAGAAGACGAAGGGCTTGGTGCCCATGTGTTCCTTAAGCCGCACCGCCCGCGGGGAGCCGATCAGCTCGGAGACCAGGGACTTGGGATCGTTGGCGTCCCCGAAATAGGTGGCATCCCCGAGGCAGGTCACCATACAGGCCGGAAGAAGCCCCTTGTCAATGCGGTGCATACAGAAGTGACACTTGCGCACATTGCCCACCGGAGACTCCTCCCGCTTTTCCCGCGGCCAGACCTTTCCGTACTCGAAGGCCGGAAGTTTTTCGTAGGCCGGGATCTCCGGGGTCCCATCGCACCAGTAATAACCCTTGTCAAAGGTGCGGGCGCTGTAAGGGCAGGCCACTATGCAGTAGCGGCACCCGATGCACTTGTGATAATCCACCACCACGATCCCGTCCGGACGCTTCCAGGTGGCGATAGCCGGACAGACCTTGGTGCAAGGCGGATGATCACAGTGCATACAGGGCCGCGGGATGAAACGGGCCCTTACATTGGGAAACTTCCCCGTTTCCTCGTAGATCACCGGCCGGTACACCACCCCGGGCGGAAGATGGTTCTCCGCCACACAGGCCGTGGTGCAGGCCGTGCACCCGATACACTTGCCGAGGTCGATCACCATGGCCCAGCGGCGCTTCTCAATAGGCTTGCGGAGGGCCCGCTCCAGATCCTCCATCATGCGCACGCGGGCCTCCGTCCATTGGACGTCGATAATGGCCATAGTCCGCCTCCTTGAGTTTTTGATGGCCCCCATTTTTAAGCAACCGGAATACCAAAAATTTTTGACGAAAAATTGGGGACTTATGGGAGAGGGGCTCAATAGGTTTGTTTAAAATTTGGGCAAGGCCTGCTTAAAATTTGAGCAAATCTTTAGGGGCCCGGAAGGCATTTAAGAAGGGCTCCGGAGTGATAAAATAGGGTCTGTTGGGTAGGAGGGTTCTTTTTCTCATTCTGGTCTTTTTCTGGGCCTCAGGAGGGGCCCGTCCCGTAACCCTGAGGATGGTGGGACCGGAGGATGTGAACGGGGCCTGGGCGGAGATTATCCGGCGTTTTGAGGCCCGGCACCCTCAAATCCGTATCCAGTACCTCTCCGGACCCTGGTCCACCGACGACCGCCAGAACATGTATATCCGCTCCTTCCTGAGCGGGGACCCCTTCGAGATCGTCTATATGGATGTGACCTGGACGGCCAAGTTTGCCGCCCGGGGCTGGCTTCTGCCCCTGGATCGCTGGCTGAGCCCCCGGGAGGCCCGGGCCTTTTTCCCCGGGGCCCTCAAGGCCGGCTACTACCGGGGGCACCTCTACCGCCTTCCGGTGACCACGGACGTGGGTGTGCTTTACTGGCGGCGGGACCTCCTTCCCTACCCTCCCCGCACCTGGAAGGAACTGGAAGATCTCTGCCGGCGCTACGCTCACCCTCCGGGGCTTTATTGCCTGGTCTTTCAGGGGATGCAGTATGAGGGGCTAACCTGCAATTTCCTGGAGTTTCTCTGGGGGGCCGGGGGCCGGGTCTTCGACCCCCGGGGAAGGCCGGCCCTTAATTCCCCCGCGGGCCTCTGGACCCTCAATTTCCTTAAGCACCTGGTAAAAGATGGGCTTTCTCCCCGGGCAGTGCTCTCCTTTCAGGAACAGCACTCCCTGGAATTTTTTCTCCAGGGGCGGGCCCTTTTTATGCGCAACTGGCCCTACGCCTGGAGGATCATTAACCGCAAGGGTTCTCCCCTGCGGGGGAAGGTGGGGCTGGCCCCGCTTCCGACCCGAAAGGGGCACCTTTCGGCCGGGACCCTCGGGGGCTGGGGGCTAGGGATCGCCCGCGGCACCAAGGCCCCGGAGACGGCCTTGGCCTTTATCAAATTTGCTACTTCGGCCGAGGCCCAGAAGATCCTCCACCTCCGTCGGGGCTGGCTTCCGGCCCGGAGGGACCTTTTCCAAGACCCGGATCTCCTGCGCCAAAGTCCCTATCTTCAAGACCTGGCCCCCCTCCTAGAGAGGGCCCGGCCGCGTCCGGTCCATCCCGCCTACCCCCGCATAAGCGACACCCTGCAGAAACATGCAAGTGCGGTGCTTGCCGGGGTGGAAAGCCCCCGCGAGGCCCTTACGGCCCTCTCCCGCACCCTGAAATTCATCGTGGAAGAACCGGAAACCGGCCTTGCGAAAAGGCTTTTCCTGGACTACGAACTGCGCAAGACCCTGAAAAACACCCTCTTTTTCGGCCTGGTTTCGGTCTTTCTCGAGTTCGCCCTGGGGCTCTTCCTGGCCCTTCTCCTTTACGCCCCCTTTCCCGGGAGGACCTGGGTGAGGCTTTCCGTCCTCATCCCCTGGGCCCTTCCCACGGCGGTCATGGCCCTTTCTTGGCAGTGGATGCTCAACAATCCTTTCGGGGTGATCAACGATCTCCTGGTGCGGGCCGGAGTCCTGGCCCATCCCGTGGACTGGCTGGCCAGCCCCCGCGGAGCCATGTGGTCAGCCATCCTGGCTGACGTCTGGAAGACCACCCCCTTCGTGGTCCTCATCCTCCTGGCCGGACTTTACTCCGTGCCCCGGGAGCTCAAAGAGAGCCTGGCTGTGGACGGGGCCGGTCCGGTGAAAAGATTTTTCTACCTGGACCTTCCCCTGCTTCTTCCCTTTCTCCGCGTAGCCCTCATCTTCCGGCTCCTTCAGGCCCTAGGGATCTTCGACCTCATCTGGGTGCTCACCCGGGGCGGGCCCGCTGACGGCACCCGCACCCTCTGTCTTTACCTCTACGATCTGGCCTTCCGCTACGACGACCTGGGCTACGCCCTTTTTCTTACGGCCCTCTTTTTCCTAGCCCTCATCGGCCTGAGCTTTCTCATTGTGCGGCTGACCACCCTGGAGTATGAAAGAAGAAGATGAAACGCCCGATTTTAATCTTGTTAGGAACCCTGGCCGCGGCCTACTGCCTTTTTCCCTTTTACTGGACGGTGGTCACAGCCCTGAAGCCCCCGGAGAGGGTCTTCTCCCTTCCCCTCACCTACTTCCCCTGGCCCCTTTCTCTGGAAAACTTTTACCGAGTGTGGGTGAAAAGGCCCTTTGGACGCTACGTGCTGAATAGCCTTCTTGTGGCCGGGGGCGGGACGCTCCTTTGTCTCTTTCTGGGAAGCCTCGCGGCCTTCCGCCTGCGGTATCTTCCGGTGGAAAGGGCCCTTTCCCTGCAGTGGTGGCTTCTGGCCGGGGCCATCCTTCCGCCCACCCTTTTGGTGATCCCCATCTTTATGGCCGTAAGAGCCCTGGGGCTGGTCAACCACCTTCTGGGGGTGGCCCTGAGCTACGCCCTCCTCAACCTTCCCTTTGCGGTGTGGATGCTCTATGCGGCCTTCAGCCGGGTGCCCCGGGAACTGGACGAGGCCGCCCTCCTGGACGGCCTCAGCCGCCTGGGTATCCTCTTCCGGATCATTTTGCCTCTCAGCCGCACCGGACTTGCGGTGTGTGCGGTGCTAACCTTCATCTTCTGCTGGAACGAGTTTCTCATCGCCCTCACCCTACTTCCGGACCAGAGCCGTTACACCGTTCCCGTGGGGATCGCCATGCTCAGCGGGACCTCGGCCTACGAGATCCCCTGGGGGGAGATCAACGCCGCGGTGGCCCTCACCACCCTTCCGGTGATCCTCCTTACGGCCCTCTTTCAGCGCTGGATCCTGGAGGGGCTCACCGCCGGGGCGGTAAAGGGTTAAGGGATGATCCAGCTTGAACTGCGAGGAGTCTCCAAGAGCTATCTCCGAGGGCGGGTCCCGGCCCTGCGAAAGGTGGATCTGGCCCTTCCCCGGGGGAAGTTTCTAGCGGTCCTCGGGCCTTCGGGTTGTGGAAAGAGCACCCTCCTGCGGCTGGTGGCCGGACTGGAGGAGCCGGACAGAGGCGAGATCTTCATCGCCGGACGCAGAGTAGACGGGGTGCCCCCGGCCCGACGCAACGTGGCCATGGTCTTTCAGAATTACGCCCTTTATCCTCATTTCACCGTCTATCAGAACATCGCCCTGGGCCTCAAGCTCCGGGGCTTTCCCCGCCAGGAGATAGACCGGCGGGTGCGGGAGGTAGCCCGCCTTTTGGGCCTTGAGGACCTCCTTGAACGCTATCCCCGGGAGCTTTCTGGAGGCCAGCAGCAACGCACGGCCCTGGCCCGGGCCCTGGTGCGGGAGCCGGAGGTCTTCCTCCTGGACGAACCCTTGAGCAACCTCGATGCCCAGATCCGGGAGGAGACCCGCAGCGAACTGAAGCGCCTTTTCCGGAGGCTTGAGGCCACGGTCCTTTACGTGACCCACGACCAAATCGAGGCCCTGACCATGGCCGATCTGGTAGCGGTGATGGAAAGTGGGGAGATTCGCCAGCTGGGCCCCCCGGAAGAAGTCTACCATCGACCCGCCCACCGCTTTGTGGCCCGTTTCGTGGGGCTTCCTCGGATCAATTTCTTTAAAGGACACCTCGAGGACGGAATCTTTACCTCCGAGGAGGGAGACCTGCGCTTTCCCCTAGAGGTTTCTTATCAAGGTCCGATAGAGGTAGGCCTGCGGCCGGAAGACTTAAGACCCGGAAAGGGAGAGATAACCCTCAAAGGAAAGGTGGTCCTGGTGGAGCCCCTGGGCCCGCAAAAGGTCCTTTTCCTGAGGACAGGCTCCCGGGAGATCCGGGCCCTGGTCCCGGAAGACTTCCCGGTCTCTCTGGGCCAGGAGCTGGAATTTCATGGCGAGCCCCGAAATCTCCATCTCTTTGACCCGGTTACCGGGAAGCGCCTTCGGACATGATCCTCTCCAGCGCCCGCTGGAGGTCGGGAAGACATCACCGACCTTTGGGATTCTTGTGGGCGCACTCGCAGGCCCCGGCCTTTTTGGCCGCCAGGATCTTCTCTAAAATGGTGGAGCGCCCGTGGCGCCGAAAATCCTCCTTGAGATCCTCGTAGGTATAACCAAAACAATAGCAGATAAGCTCTCCCATCTCAGATCTCTCCTCCGAGGCGTCTTAAAAGATACACCCCGTAACAGGTCGTTTCCAAAAAGGGGATCCCTCCGGGGGCCCGGGCAAAGCCCCCTTTGCGGAAACAGCGCTCCACGAAAAGCCGGGTCCTTTCCGGCTGGGGAAGGTCCCTTCCGCCTCTCGTAAGGAGGCGCACGGCAAAATAGGTATTTTCCAGAAAGGAAGTGGTCCTGGGAAAGAAACCGAAGCCTCCGTCCGGATTGCGGGCCGCAAGCACCCACCGGAGACGCTCTTCGGTGAGGAGCTCCGGGGCCACCCGCGCCAGATGGTAGAGGTCAAAGAGGGTGCGGGGGCGGAGGGCGCAGGCGGCCTTCCGGAGACCCTCAGGGGCCGGAAGGCCCAGAAGAAGCGCACTCTCGTAAAGGGCGGAGAGGACCTCGGGTTTTCCCCGGCGGGGAGGAATCCGGCGCAGAAAGCCGGAAAGAAGATCTTTTAGTTTTTCCGGGGGCTTGAGTCCCACCCTTCGGGCCAGCCAGAGCCAGCGTCTGAGGACCGGGGGCTGAGTGGTGCGCCCGGGAAGGTTCTTTTCCAGGAAGGCCCTGACTCCGGAAAGGGTCCTCGGGGTGAGGGCGGAAAGCTCCTCCAGGGTGCGCACCGCAAAATAGGTGTCCTCCACCGTGGCCGGAAGCCGTGGCGTAGCCCCAAAGCCCCCCTCGACCTTTTCCCTCTCCCTTACAAACTTGAGGATCTCTTTTTTCATTTATTGTGTTGCTTTACTCCGGGGCATGTTCTTGTTGATTATGTCTCCCCGGGGGCCAAAGAGATCCAGAAAATGGAATTTGTAATGGGGGAGCTTTTTTTATTTCAAAGAGTTCTTGGACCGGAGTATAAAGGAGCTTACGATTGTAGGCCCACATGGCAGCTTCATAACGGTCTATCAATTCAGCAGAAACCGGCAGACCTTTCTTGCGCATTTCTTTGATCTTTTTTTCCAATCGGGCCAAATTCGGAGGAAAGACTCCCGGACGGAGCCTTACATGATAGGTCTCCCCGGTGGAAATGCGCTGCACGATCCACTCCCTTTTAAGGGAATTGTCCATCCTTACGGTCATGAAGTTGATCCGGGCCCCGGTCATAAGGGTGGCTGCGTCCACAAAGCAGGGACTGTTACGGGTGACCACGCGGAGGTCTGTGCGGTCCACCACCCCCTGGGGAAAGAGATGCTCCAAGGCATAACGGATACCCAGAAAGGCCATCACCAGCCCGTCGCAGAGATGCCCGTGCATGCGGGCCAGATCCTTGAGCCCGATCTCCTTGGTCTTGAGGGAATAGCGCCCCAGAGGGGAGTCGGTATCCAGCACTCGAATAGGCCTATTGTTCGGGGCCCGGGCCGCCCACTCCGGAAAGAACCAGTCCGGAGTATTGTCCGTGGACCCTTCCGCGGCGAAGGCCGCCCCCGCCCAAAAGCAGATCACCAAAAGTATAGCCACCCTTCTTCTCATCACTAACCTCCTAGCAGAGTATAAACTTTGTAAGCGGTCATGACCACGATCAAGATCCCGAAAAGCTGTTTCAGACGATTCCCCGGCACGTAAAGACTGGTGAAGCGGGCCCCCAGGAAGGCCCCCACCACCCCGGCCCCGATGAGGGAAAGGGTGAGGACAGGTTCCCAGTGGGCCGTAGAAAGATGCGGAAGGAGGGCGGAATTCATGGCTTCCTCCCGAGGATCTTATTTCGCAGGTCCTCCAGCAGGGTATAAAAGAGAGGCACGTAAAAGAGGGTTAGCAAGGTGGAAACCGCCAGACCCCCGATGGCCACCACCGCAAGTGGTGACAACCTTTCCAGGCCCAGGGCCCTTTCGGCGGCAATAGGGAGCATGCCGGTGATGGTTCCTGCGGCGGTCATGAGGATGGGCCGGGTGCGCACCCGGATGGATTCCTCAATGGCCGTGAGTCGGTCCTTGCCCGCGGCCCGGGCCTTCTCAATAAAGTCGATAAGGATGATGGAGTTGTTGACCACGACCCCTGCCAGAAGGATCACCCCCATCATGGCCGGCATACAGAAGTGCTTGCCCATAATGAGTAGCGCCCAGGCCGCCCCGATGAGGGAAAGGGGTATGGCCACCATGATGGTCACCGGGGTAAGGAAGGACCGAAAGGTGGGAACCAGGGAGAAGTAGAGGAGGATGAGGGCAATAATCAGGGCCTTGCGCAGGCGCCCGAAGGCCTCTTTCATGGGTTTGATCTCCCCCTCCTGGCTTATGCGGTAGCCCGGAGGGAGAGGAAGGCCCGCCAGGAGGCGATTCACCTGGGTCTGGAGATGGGTGATGGCCGAAGTGGCCCGGTAGCCCAGAACATCCACCACCGGCAGAAGGTTTTCCCGCTGCCATACGGTGAGGGTCTTCACCAGGCGAAAACGGGCCACTTCCGAAAGGGGCACCGGCCCGCGGGGACTGGAAAGGAGGAAGGTGCGCAGATCCGAAAGCCGCACCCGGGCCTCCTCCCGAAAGCGCACCCGGAGGGTGTAGCCGTCCTCTCCCGGGACGCGCAATATGCCGGCTATAGCTCCGGAGAAGGCCGCTCGCAGGGCCTGGGAGACCTCAAGAGGATTTAAACCGTAGTGTTGGAGGCGTTCGAGATCCAGGATCACCCAGACCTCACGCTTTTCCATATCCCAACTACGGGAGACCGTGGTCAGCCCCCGCACTTTAAGGAGCCGGGACTTCACCTCCTCGGCCAAGTGATCGAGCACTTGAGGGTCCGGACCACTGATCATCACGTCCACCGGGGCGGCGATGGAGGAAAAGGGCGTGGCCCCGAAATCGTAAACATGGGCATACTTGAGGCCGGGGATCTTGGAAAACTCCCGGCGCAGGCGCTCTTCGATCTCCCAGATACTCTCCTTACGGTGGAAGCGGTCCACGAAATGGACGGTGATGAGGCCCTGCTGAGGGGTGCGCTCGGCCCCGAAGCTGATCACCCCCGGCTCACTTCCCACCATGGTGGCCATGCGCAGATAGCCCGGCGACTTCTGGATGATCTGCTCCATGCGGCTTACGATGGCCTCCACCTGGTCCAGGGAGAGATTGGGCCCCGTCTCAAAGGAAATCTTGATGATCCCCGTGTCCATGGGAGGCATGAGGTCCCGACCGGCAAGGGGCATCACCACCCGCATGGAGATCATGAGGAGGATCATGGCCGGAGGGATCCAGAGCACCCGCAGGCGCCTGGCCCGGTGGAAAAGACCCACGAAAAAGTCCTGAAGCGGGGTTAGAAGAAGATGATTGGCCCGGGAGACCAGCCTTTCCAGGAAGTTGAATTCCTCGCCCCGTTTAAGGAGGTACTGGGAGAGAAGGGGAATGACCGTGATGGAGACCACGTAGGAGGCCAGAAGGGCCAGGGCCAAAACCACGGTGAATTGGCGCAGGACCCGCTGCACGTAGCCCCCGATGAACATAATGGGAATGAGAACGATCACCGTGGTGAAGGTCCCGGCAAAGTCCGCCAGCCAGATCTCGTTGGTTCCGGAGATGGCCGCCTGACGCGGGGTAAGCCCCAGGCGGGTATGGCGCTCGATGTTTTCCATGACCACGATGGCGTCATCGAGGAGAAGACCCACGGCCACGATCACCGCGGTGAGGGTCACGATGTTGAGCTCAAAGCCCAGGAGCCGCATGCCGAAAAAGGTCATGAAGTAAGTGAAGGGGATGGAGATGGCCGCAAGGAGGGTCAGCCGGATGCGGGCCAGGAAGAAGAAGATCACGGCCACGGTAAGGATTACCGCATCCCGCAGGGCATCGATCATGTTGGAGATGGAGGTGTGAATGAGGTTCTCCTGGGTGTCGGCGATCTCGAAGGAAAGCTCCGGAAACTCCTTTTTCAGGCGAGGAAGCTCCCGATGAAGGGCGCGGAAGACCTCGGTCACATGGCCTTTTTCTGCGCGCAAGAGGTTGATCCCGATGGCCGGCCGACCGTTTCCATGAAAGAAACTGAGCCTTTCGGCGTAAAGGGTGCGCACCCGGGCCACATCCCGCAGATGGATCTCCGCCCCGCCCCTTTCGGCCACCACCAGGTCCTCCAGCCGGCGCTTTTCCAGCCGTTCGCCAGCCACCTTGATCAGGATCTGGTCCCGGGTACGGTAGATGACTCCCGCGGGGAGATTGCGGTTCTGGGCGTAAACTGCGGCCAGCACCTGGGCCAAGGTGAGACCGTAGCGCTTGAGGCGGTCGCGGTCCACCTCCAGCCGCACCTCCGGGAAGTACCCCCCGAAGACCTCGGCCTGGGCGATCTCCGGAATACGCAGCAGGGCCTCCCGCAGTTCGTTGTCTGCGATCTGGCGCACCTTGGCCAGATCCAGGTGGCTTCCCGGCTTAGGGGAAACGGCCAGGGTAACCGCAGGCACCGTGGCATCACTTACCCGAAAAATACGGGGCGGCAGGAGCCCCCGGGGAAGGGAGGCCCAGATGCGGTTCAGCGCCGCCTGCACATCCACCTCCGCGGAGTCGAGCCCCTTCTTATAGTCAAACTCCACGGAGACTGCAGAGACCTCGTCCCGCGAGGAGGACTCCACCTTGCGCACCAGGTCCAGGGTGGAAAGCTCCTTTTCCACCGGCCGGGCCACCTTGTCGGCCATATCCTCGGCCGAGGCCCCGGGCCAGACCAGAACCACGGCGATGCGCGGGTAGTTTACGTCCGGAAAGAGGTTCAGGGGAAGCTTCCGGAAACTCAGGAAGCCCAGAATGACCCCCAGGAGGAGAAAGGGGGTGACCAGATAAGGATTGCGCAAATAACGCTCAACGAAGGTCATGGCACCACCCTCACCACTTCCCCCGGATGAAGGCGAAGGAGGGTAGATTCCTCGGCCACGGCCACCAGATCCCCCTGGGAAAGGGCCCCGGAGACCGCCACCCTTTCCCCGGAGCGACCCAGGACCCTCACCGGCACCACCTCCACCTGGGCGAGCGCTCCCTTCTCCGGCCTTAAACGGAAAACGTAGGCCCGATTCACATTTTCCAGAAGACTCTTAAGGGGCACGATGGCGGCCCGGGGCAGATCTTTGACCACCAGGTCCACCCCCACCCGGGCCCCGGAGGGAAGCCCGAAGGGCCGCTTCGCCACCCGGATCTCCACCGTGGCCAATTCCCCGGCCCCCACCGCCGGATGCACCCTGAAGACCTTCACCGGAAGCCTTTGTCTGTCCTCTCGGAGATAAGCCCGGGTTCCCGCTCGGAGGGCCGCCGCCCGCGCCTGGGGTACGGAGACAAAGATGCGGTAGCCCTTCTCCGGAGCCTCCATTTCCAGGATGGGGGTCCCCGGGGTCACCAGGTCCCCGGGCTCTTTGAGCCTGCGGGTGATCACCCCCGAAAATGGGGCCCGGATCAGGGTATAGGTTAGATCGGCCCGGGCCGAGGCCAGTTCCGCCCGAAGGGTGTGCAAAGTGGCCTCCGCCTTTTTGAAGGCCGCCCGGGAATTCTCAAAGGCCTCCTGAGAGATGGCCCGGTTCTGGTAAAGGACCCGGTCGCGTTCGAAGGTGTGTTTGCGAGCCAGGAATTCGGCCTCCGCCGCGGCCACCTGTCTTTCAAGGCTCTGGATGCGGGCCTGAAGTTCGTGGTCGTCGATGCGGGCAAGCACCTCGCTCTTTCTCACTGGGTCCCCCTCGTACTTCCGCACCTCAAGGAGATAGCCGGAAAGACGGGAGGAGAGGCGCGCGGAAAGGAAGGGCCGGATCTCCCCCAGGTAGTGCTCCGTGACCTCAAAGGGCCCCACCTGCACCCGGGCGGCCTCAAGGGGCAGGGGCGCAGCCTGGGGCGGAGGGAGCTTCCTTAAAGCCGCCCGGCGCCTTTTGATGAGCCTCACCCCTCCGGCCACCAGAAGGATCAAAACGAAAACGGGCACCAGGATCCTGAAAAAACGCTTCATGGCTGGACTCCTTTTTCGGCACTTTGGGCTACCGCACAGGGAAGCTTGAGGAGGCTTCCGGCGATCCCGGCCGTGGCCCGGCGGTAGGCTACCCAGGCCTTGGCATAGTCAAAGAAGGCCCGGTGGAGATCGGCCTCGGCCTGAAACCAGGCCGCCTGCGCCAAGAGGGTGTCCGTGACCGTGCCGGCTCCGGTGCGGTATTTGAGGCTTTCCACCCGAAAAGCCTCCCGGGCGCTGGCCAGGGCCGCCCGGTAGTGCTCGACCTCGGCCAGGCTTTGGGAAAGGAGACTTAAGGCCGCGGCCACCTCCCTGCGGGCGGAAAGCTCCGTGGCCCGCAGGCGTTCCCGGGCGGCAAGCTCCCGGGCCCGGGCCTCGGCCACCCGGGAGGAAATGGTCCCTCCGCTGAAAAGGTTAAGCCGTAAGCGCAGCCCCGCCTCCCAGACCTCCTCGCTATGGTTGAGCCCCGCTCCGGCGCGCCGTCCATAATCGGAAAAGAGCTCCAGGGCCGGAAGGTGCTCCCCCCAGGCCAGGCGCACGGCCTCCCGGGCCTGGGAAAGGGCAGCCCGGGCCGCAGCCAGATCCGGACGGCAGGAAAGCACCCTCTCCCAGTCCGGCTCCGGAGGGGCTCCTTCAGCTGAGGGAAGCTCCCCCGAAAGCTCAAAGTCCGTGGCCGGGGGCCGGCCCAGGAGGACCGCCAGGGCCTCCTTGGCCCGCACCAGGGCCTCGCGGCTTGCCGCAAGGGCGGCCTCCTCGGCCTTGAGCTGGGTCTCCATGCGCAAACGATCAAGGGGCGGAACCCTTCCGAGCCGCTCCTTGAGCCGGGTCTCCCGATAAAGCCTCCGCAAGGCCTCCAGGCTCTTTTCCTGGGCAGAGATGAGGTCCTTAAGGTAGAGACCCAGATAGAAGGTCTCCTCCACATTGGCCAGAAGGTCAAGGGCCGTCTGGCGACGGAGGCTCTCCCGAAAAGCGGTCTCCAGCTCGGCAATGCGCACCCGACGCCGGAGACGCCCACCCTCGTAAAGCGGAAGGCTCAGGGTAAAGGCGAAATCGTAAAGATCACGACTAAAGGCCGGGAACTGTCCGGGCCCCTTGATGGGGATCACCGCCTGGGGATCGCTCAGGCGCCGATACTGGGCCAGAAGATCCACCTGGGGAAGGAGCCTTCCCCATTCTGCCCGACGGGCGGCCCGGGCCGCAGAGACTTCGTGCCCCCGGGCCAGGATCTCCGGATTGGCCTTGAGGGCCAGATGCCGGGCCTCCTCCAGGGTAAGGGTCTCCCCGGCCAGGGCCGGGGAGAGAAAACCAAAAAGGACCAAAAGAATCAGACTAAGAGGTTTCACCGTAAAGCCTCCGACGGAAGTACCAGGCCACGTTCACCAGGGAAATGAGGACCGGGACCTCCACCAGAGGCCCGATCACCGTGGCGAAGGCCTGGCCGGACTGCAAACCGAAGACCGCCACGGCCACGGCGATGGCCAGCTCGAAGTCGTTGCTGGCCGCGGTAAAGGCCACGGCCGTGGTCTTGGGATAGTCGACTCCCATCTTGTAGGCGATAAAAAAGGTGGCAAACCACATGATGAAGAAGTAGCCGATGTAAGGCAGGGCCACCCGCAGGACGTGCACCGGAAGGTCCACGATAAATTGCCCTTTGAGGGAGAACATGACCACGATGGTGAAAAGGAGGGCGATGGGGGTGAGCCAGGAGATACGGGGGATGAAGCGGGTGAAGTACCAGGTGTCGCCCTTGGTGCGCCGGAGGATCTGGTTGGAAAGAAGTCCGGCCACGAAGGGAATTCCCAGGTAAATGAGGACGGACTTGGCCACCTCCCACATGGAGACCTTGACGATACAGCCCTTAAGCCCCAGGTGGCAGGCAATGACGTAAAGGAAGATGTAGGCGTAAAGGGAGTAAGTGAGGACCTGGAAGAGGGCGTTAAAGGCCACCAGACCCGCGGCCAGATCCCGGTCGCCGTCGGCCAGATCGTTCCACACCAGGACCATGGCGATGCAGCGGGCCAGCCCCACCAGGATGACCCCCATCATGTAGTCCGGATGATCCGGAAGAAGGAGGACCGCCAGCACGAACATGACCACCGGCCCCACGATCCAGTTCTGGATGAGGGGAGCATGCGTTTGTTGGAAAAGACCACCGGGAGCTCCTCATAGGCCACCTTAGCCAGAGGCGGATACATCATGAGGATGAGCCCGATAGCAATAGGAATAGAGGTGGTCCCCACCTGGAAGCGCTCCAGGAACTGGGCCGTCCCCGGGACGAACTTTCCTAAAAGGACCCCGAAGACCATGGCCAGGAAGATCCACAAGGTGAGGTAACGGTCAAAAAAGCGCAGTTTCTTACGTTCCGCCATAATGCCCCTCCTTCTCGAAAAGTTTGCGGAGTTCGGCCAGGATCAGATCCCGCACCCGCCGGAAGGCCTCGGGCGTGCCCTCCCGGGACGGATCCGGAAAGGGAAGATGGATCCGCCGCCGGGCCCCGGGAAAGTAGGGACATTCCGCGGCCGCAGAATCGCAAAGGGTAACCACCAGGTCGAATTCCTCCCCGGAAAACTCGTCAAGGTGCTTGCTACGCAGGCCCGAGGTCTCGATCCCCAGCTCGGAAAGGACCTCCCGGGCCAGGGGGTGCACCTCCTTGGGACGCACCCCGGCGGAAAAGGCCCGAACCCGGTCCCTGAAAAAGTGGTTGGCCAGGGCCTCGGCCATCTGAGACCGACAGGCGTTTTCCGTGCAGACAAAAAGGACCCTCTTCGCCATACGGCCCCCTTCTCACCCAAGCCTTTAGGAAAGACCTTTTAGAGGGCCTAGCTCTGACTCAGGAGCTTTTTGATCTCCTCCACGGAAAGGACCTTACCCTGGGAGACCACCTTTCCGTCCACCACCAGGGCCGGGGTCTTCACCACCCCGTGGGCCGCAATCTGGCCCAGATCCTTGACCTTCTCCACCGTGGCCTCAAGGCCCAACTCCTCCAGGGCCAGGACCACATGGTCGTAAAGGCTTTCGCACCGCGGACACCCCGGACCGAGAACCTTAATCTCCTTGGCCATAACTCCACCTCCTTTACAGATTTTTCATCCCTTGATAATCATTTGTCCTCTAGCCCCCGAAAACATGGCCATAGAACCAACCGCAGAGGGTGGAAATCACCACCACCAGGGCCACGTAGGCCGCGGTCTTCTTAGTGCCCAAAACCGAACGAATAACCAGCATGCTGGGAAGAGATACCGCTGGTCCGGCCAGAAGCAGGGCCAGGGCCGGCCCCTTCCCCATCCCGGCCCCGATAAGCCCCTGGAGAATGGGCACCTCGGTGAGGGTGGCGAAGTACATGAAGGCCCCGGAGATGGCGGCGAAGAAATTGGCCGCTAGCCCGTTTCCTCCCACCAGCTCGGCCACCAGGCGCGAGGGGATGAAGGCCTCGTGCCCGGGCCGCCCCAGGAAAAATCCGGCCGCCAGCACCCCGGCAAAAAGGAGGGGCAGGATCTGTCGGCCCAGCCAGTAGGAGGACTCGAACCATTCCCGGGCCTCACCCCCGGTGCGCCACAGGGCCAGGGAAAGTACCGCTACCCCGGAAAGAAAGGAAAAGGCGTGCCCGGGAAAGAGTCCCTCAAAGAAGGCCACCACGGCCACCGTGGCCAGAAGCCAGGCCAGCCCCACCCCGAAAAAGGCGTAAAGTTCCACCAGCAGGGCCGCCGCCGAAAGGGCCACCAGTTTCCACTTGAAGGCGTAGATCTTCGCCCACAGCCCGGTCCCGTGCCCCCAGGTGGCAAAGATCAGGATGGCCACCAGAGTGGCCATAAAAAGCACGCTCTGCCAGAGGGGACGCCCCTCGGGGACCTCCTCCAGGGCGAACTCCGCCAGTCGAGCCCGCTCTTCATGCCGGAAAAGGAGGGCCATGAAAAGCCCGATGAGGATACTCGCTCCGATGGCCCCCACCGCCCGGGCCATCCCCAGGGAGGCCCCCAAGACCCTAGCCGTAAGGACGATGGCCAGCACGTTTATGGCCGGCCCGGAATAGAGAAAGGTGGTGGCCGGACCGAGACCCGCTCCGTTCAGATAGATTCCGGCAAAGAGGGGAAGCACGGTGCAGGAGCAGACCGCCAGGATGGTTCCCGAGACCGAGGCCACCCCGTAGGCCAGGGGTTTCGGGGCCTGGGGACCGAGATAGCGCATGACCGATTCCTTAGAAACGAAGACACTGATGGCCCCGGCGATGAAAAAGGCCGGAATGAGGCAAAAGATCACGTGTTCTCGGGCATACCAGTGCGTAAGAAGGAGAGCCTCCTGGGCTCCGGAAAGGACCCTCTCCCGGGCCGGGAAAAAGTAGAAGAAAAGAAAGACCACCGCCGCAAGTCCCACCTCTAAAGGCCGCTTAAGCCCCTTCATGCTCCACCTCCTCCGGGCATCCACAGCCCGCCTCCCTCAAAAAGGGCGGGCCCACCTCAAGCCGCCGTAGCCTTTCCCGGAGGTCCTCCATCTCCGGAGAAGCCGAAAGCCTCCCGAGAACCAGAGAAAGAAAGGCCGCAGCCTCCTCGTCCTCCGGGTGGAGGCTATAGATCTGGAAAAAACCCCGCCTTTCCGCCCGCACGAAGCCGGCATCCGCCAGTTTTTGAAGGTGTCGGGTCACCGTGGGCTGGGAGACCTCAAGGATGGCCGCCAGCTCACACACACAGCAGGGCCGCACGGAAAGGAGCCCCAGGATCCTCAAGCGGGTCCCGTCGGCGAGGGCCTTCAGGCGTCGGGCAAGCCGCTTCACCACCGCCTCCTTTTCGGGTTTTGGTTTTCTAACTTATATAGCCAAATGGCTAAAAAGTCAAGAAGCTTACCAGAGGCTTCCCTCCTCCCAAAAAGGAGCCCAAAGGGCCACTTTTAGGAACCTCCGCAGGAGATCTATTTTCTTGGTGGGCTTTCGCGCATTACTTCACGATCTTTAATTTTCTTTCAAAATGTTTCTTTTTCGACCTCAAATATCCTTGACGAAGCCCCCCGGAAAACCCATTATTGGAGAAAGAGAAAGCAAGGAGGTGGGGCCATGGCCAGGTATCGGATTCATCCCCTGGTCCTGGGGAGCAAGATCTTTGACAAGGGGACCATGACCTATCAATACGGTTACGGAGAAGAGATCCATGTGCCGGTCTTCGGCTGGCTCATTGAGGGCGGGGAAAAGACCGTCTTAGTGGACACCGGCTACCTGGGGCCGGTGATCACCGAGGCCCGGGAAGAGGCCCTGGGGGCCAAGATTTATCGCTTTGAGGAGGCCCTTTCCCGTTATGGCCTCAGCCCCAAAGATATCGATATTGTTCTCCATACCCATCTCCATAACGACCACTGTGAAAACGATTTCAAATGCGAAAATGCGGTCTTTTACGCCCACGAACTGGAATTCGAAGCCCTCTATGGGGGTCACCCCCTTGATTTCCGCTACGCCCCGGACTTCGTGGAGGAGTTGGACCAGGCAGGCCAGTTCGTGAAACTCACCGAGGACCGGGAGATCCTTCCCGGAATCTGGATGATCCACACCCCGGGGCACACCAAGGGGGGCATGACGGTTCTGGTAGAGACCGAACGGGGCCGGGCGGCCATTGCCGGAGTCTGCACCCTGTTTGAGAATTACTGGCCCCCACGGCGGGTGCGCGCCCTGGGCTGGGAGGTCATCCCTCCCGGGGTGCACACCGACGCCTATCTGGCCTACGAACAGACCCTGCGGATAAAGAAGATGGCCGACCTTATTCTTCCCCTCCACGAACCGCAGCTGGCCCGCATCGAGACCATTCCCGATGACTGGGACCGCCTTTCCCTTCCCCGGGAAGAAGATTAAACTTTAAAAGCGCGCCCGTAGCTCAACTGGATAGAGCGTGGGACTTCGGATCCCAGGGTTGGGGGTTCGACTCCTCCCGGGCGCGCCAGGGTTGAGGAAATTCCCGGGGAATTCGGGACGGGTGAGGGAGGGTAAGGTATGAAAGATAAGGTCTTGAACTTTACGGTGATCCTGGAGCCCGATCCCTCGGGCGGTTATGTGGTCTCCTGTCCCGAACTGCCTGGATGTTACAGCCAGGGGGAAACCGTAGGGGAGGCCCTGGAGAACATAAAAGAAGCCATCCTTCTGACCCTTGAAGATCTTGCGGACTCCCGAGAGCCCCTTCCTGAACCACGGCAAGTGCTGGTTTCCACGGTGTCCGTTTCTCTTCGATGAGCAAACTTCCCGTAATATCCGGAGACGATCTCATCAAGATATTGGAAAAGATCGGCTACTATGTAGCAAGACAAAAGGAAGCCATGTCCGTCTTAAAGCACCGGGCAAACCACCACTTACGATTCCCCGACACAAAACCATCAAAAGAGGACTCTTACTCAGAATCCTTAAAGACGCAGGACTATCCAGAGAAGAGTTCACCACTCTTTTGGAGGAAGGTTAGTTATTTCATGATGTTGTGACCTTTTGGACCATTTCAATGTTTTAGGCTTTAAAAAGATCGCTCCCTCTTGCGGAAAATGGTTCGAAGGCGGTGAGGGAGGGAGCCTTGCGGAAAGAGGTCAGGGAAGAGTGCGCCAGGGTTTTAGGCCGGGAGTTTAAAAGAGGCTGCGGAAAATGCTGGTCCCTTTGGTCTGGACGGGCTTGCAGGCCCCGAGGCTGGCCGTAGCGTTGCAGGAAAGCTCCCACTCGATCTGCCACTGGGGATCGGTGGTTTCGTTTTTCACATGCAGGGTGTAGCCGGTGGTCCCGTTATCCGGACAGTCGCTCACTTCAACATAGAACCTTCGGCGGGGATCTTTGTCCTGGTTCAGGTAGTATTTGTTATCTGCACTGCCGTCGTTAAAGCCCGAGAGGTCCTCGATCTGGCAGGCATAGCGGCCGTTGTCGGCATAATATTCTTCTTCGGCCAGCTTGGCCGAAAGGAGGACCTGGACCGGGTCCACCTCGAAGGCCGCCCGGAAGTAGTGACGATAGACGACAAAAGAGACGGCCCCTAAGATGGCCAAAATGGCCACCACCATCATGAGTTCCACCAGGGTAAAGGCCTCCCGTCTCATGGAACCTTCTGTGCTCCGGTACAGGAAATGGCCTTCTCCTGAACATCATAGGTGCAGGAGACCGCGTAAGTCAAGCCGGTCCCCTTGAGGCGGGCACTGGCGGTAACCGTAAAGGTCTGGTTACAGGAGAAACTGGAAAAGGGCGGAGTGGCGTTGAAACTTACAGTTTCAAGCCAACGGGTGGCGTTGCGCGAGCGGCAGTTTTCCAGATCCTGCGGAGAGGAAAAATCCGCATCCGTAGTACAATAGGCCAGAATCTCGTGGATACAGGCCCCGGCCAAGGAAATAAGATCCTTGGCCCGGGCCCGATTTTTGTAGGCGGAATACTGAGAAAGGGCCACCCCGGCCAGGATAGCCAGGATGGCCACTACTACCAAAAGTTCTACCAGAGTAAAGGCCCGGTTAGACATTATTGTTTACGCGGTGCCCCGCAAGAAACATCATTTGTATTTACATCGTAAGTACAAGTAACTTCATAAGTAGGTCCACCTACGATCTGACCTTCCACCGTCACGTCAAAATTAGAACTACAACTGGAAAAACTATTAGTAAACTTTATAGTGCCCGATTGTAGATACTTGGTTCCGTTAGCATAAGTGGCGTCCTGGCAGCTTTCCAAACTGGTCGCATTATTAAAAGAAGGATCAGCTTGACACTCAGTTACGATCTCCATGACACATGAACGGGCTATCCCTACCAGATCTTTGGCCTTGGCCTTGTTCTTGTAGGAGCTGTACTGGCTGAGGGCCACCGCCGCCAGGATGGCGATGATGGCGATGACGATCATCAGCTCCACCAGGGTAAAACCCTTCTCCCTTTCCTGCCTTTCCCTAACCTTCCTAACCATGGCTTACACCTCCTAACAGAATTTTTGGCCACCTTATTTTAAGCAAAGGCCGTGCCACAAAGGGGATAGTCTCTCTCCAAAGAAAGACGTAAATATAGAGAACACCTCCGCCCAAGGCCCTTCCCTTTGTGGCAAAAATTGTCTTTCTTCGACAAAAATTGTCAACACTCTGCCAAAAAGAATCCTTTAGGGAAACCCTGTATATAGACCACTGGAGAAGCCCGAGTTCTTGCCTTTTTGCCGGAGGAAATTTATAGTCTAAGTAGCCCGCGTCCGTGGGAAGGGCGTTCTATTGAGCGTTTTTTCCCCGCGGCTTTTGGAAAAAATCTGGGAAAGGAGGGGAGGAAATGGCGGAAAAGAAGGTCAGGCTTGCCGTAGTGGGCGTCGGAAACTGTGCCAGCTCCCTCATTCAGGGAATCTACTATTACAAAGAAAAGGGGCTTGAGGCGGTCAAGGGCGTGATGTTCCCGGACATCGGCGGTTATCACCCCTGGGATGTAGAGGTGGTGGCCGCCTGGGACGTGGACGCCCGCAAGGTCGGCAAGGACGTGGCCGAAGCCATCTTCGCCCCTCCCAACTGCACCACCGTTTTTTACCCGAATGTCCCGAAGACCGGGGTCACGGTACGCCGGGGAAAGACCCTGGACGGCTGCGCCTCCCACATGAGGGAATATCCCGAGGGACGCACCTTCGTGCTCTCCGACCAGAAGGAGGACGAACTGGAGGACGTGGTGGCCGTGCTCAAAGACACCGGGGCTGATGTGCTCATTAATTATGTGCCCGTAGGCTCGGAGGAGGCCGCCCGCTTTTACGCCGAGGCCTGTCTTAAGGCCGGGGTGGCCTTCGTGAACGCTATGCCCACCTTTATCGTCTCGGACCGCCAGTGGGGGGAACGCTTCGCCAAGGAGGGCATCCCCGCCGTGGGCGACGACATCAAAAGCCAGGTGGGGGCCACCATTGTCCACCGCACGCTGGCCCAGCTCATGATCGACCGCGGGGTGCCCATCAAGCGCACCTATCAGCTCAACTTCGGGGGGAACACGGACTTTCTCAACATGCTGGCCCGGGAGCGCCTTAAGACCAAGAAGGTCTCCAAGACCGAGGCCGTCTCAAGCCTCATCCCCTATGACCTCGGGGAGGAGAACATCCATATCGGTCCCTCGGACTATGTGCCCTGGCTCAAGGACAACAAGATCGCCTACATTCGCCTGGAGGGGGAACTCTTCGGCGGGGTGCCCATGTATATCGAACTCAAGCTCAGCGTGGAGGACTCTCCCAATTCCGCGGGCTCGGCCATGGACGCCATCCGCTGTGCCAAACTGGCCAAGGATCGGGGAATCGGCGGGCCCCTTCTTTCCATCTCCGCCTACACCATGAAGCACCCGCCGGAGCAGTATCCGGACTGGAAGGCCCGCCAAATGGTCCTGGAGTTCATCGAGGGCAAGCGTGAGCGGTAGCCCGGAGATCCGTACTTTCAGTGATCTTTTGCGGGTCCTCCGGACCCATCCGGAGTGGCTGGAGGAGCTGCGTTCCGTGCTCCTTACGGCGGATCTTCTGGAGCTTCCCCGCAAATTTGAGGAATTCCTAAGACATCGGTATCCTGAACTGGAAAGACGCATGGGGGCCCAAGAGTTCCGCCTGTCCCGCCTGGAAAGGGATATGGAGGAATTAAAGAGGGACGTGAAACAGTTAAAGAAGGACGTGGCGAGGCTTAAGGGAGATAATTTTGAACGCAAAGTGAGGGAGAAGGTGCCCTCCTATTTCGGGAGGATCCTTCTTCGCTGTCGGGTGATTGCGGCTGAAGAGGTGGCGGAACTGGTGGATGAGGCCTTTGAGGAGGGACGGATCACCGAAGAGGAGCGCCTGGAGGTTCTGCGGCTGGATGTTCTGGTGAAGGGAAAACTCAAGGAATCCCGGGTGGAGGCCTGTCTGGCGGCGGAGGTTTCCCTTACGGTGGATGTGGAGGATGTGGAGCGTGCGGCGCGACGGGACGAGGTTTTGAACCGCCTCCTGGATTGTCCGGTACTGCCGGTGGTCATCGGCGAGAGGATCACCGAAGGGGCCCGCCGGAAGGCCGAAGACCTGCAGGTTATCGTGGCCTGACCGTGGGATAAGGAGGTCCGGAATGTTTGAGTTCTCCGAGCGGCTCAAGGCCCTTCCCCCTTATCTTTTCGTGGAGCTGGACCGCAAGAAGGCCGAGGCCCGCGCCCGAGGGGTGGACGTGATCGACCTCGGGGTGGGGGACCCGGATCTCCCCACCCCTTCCCATATCGTGGAGGCCGGAAAGCGGGCCCTGGAAAAGCCCGAAAATCACCGTTACCCCTCCAGTGCGGGGCTTCCAGCCTTCCGGGAGGCCGCGGCGGAGTGGTTCGCACGCCGTTTCGGGGTGAAACTGAACCCGGCCACCGAGGTGGTGACCCTCATCGGCTCCAAGGAGGCCATCGCCCATTTCCCGCTGGCCTTCGTGAATCCCGGAGAGGTGGTCCTGGTCCCTACTCCGGCCTATCCGGTCTACCACATCGGGACCCTCTTTGCCGGAGGGGAGACCTACTATCTTCCCCTTCTGGCCGAAAACGACTTTCGGCCGGAGCTCGCCCGCATTCCCGAAGAAGTACTTTCCCGGGCCAAGATCCTCTGGCTCAACTACCCCAACAACCCCACCACCGCGGTGGTCACCCGCGAGTGGCTGGCCGAGGTGGTGTCCTTTGCCCGGGAGCACGGCCTCATCGTGGCCCATGATGCGGCCTATAGCGAGCTCTACTACGAGGACTACCTTCCCCCGAGCATCCTCGAGGTCCCCGGGGCCAAAGAGGTGGCCATCGAGTTTCACAGCCTTTCCAAGACCTACTGCATGACCGGCTGGCGGATCGGCTTTGCCGTGGGGAATCCCGAACTGGTAAAGGGCCTCCTTACGGTAAAGAATAACGTGGACTCCGGCTGCTTTCAGGCGGTGCAGGAGGCGGGAATTGCCGCCTTGAGCGGCCCCCAGGACTGTGTAGCCGAGCACCGGCGCATCTTTGACGAGCGCCGACGGGTAATGCTCGAAGGGCTGCGCAGGCTCGGCTTTGAGGTCTATCCCCCCAAGGCCACCTTCTACCTCTGGGTGCGGGTCCCCGAAGGATATACCTCCGCGGAGTTCTGTGCCCGGCTCATCGAAGAGGCCGGGATCGTGGTCACCCCGGGAAACGGCTTCGGGTCCCCGGGGGAGGGCTATTTCCGCATCGCCCTTACCGTAGGAAAAGAACGCCTGGAGGAGGCCCTCACACGGCTGGCCTCCCTAAACCTTTAGTCACGGCCTATCTGGGGCTGGGCTCCAATCTGGGAGACCGGAAGGAAAATCTCCGGCAGGCCTTAGAGCATCTCCGGGCCCTGGCTGGGGTTTCTATCCTCGCGGTCTCCTCCGTTTACCTCACCGAGCCCGTGGGTTTTTCTTCGGAAAACTGGTTTTACAACCTGGTGGTGGCCGTGCGCACGAGCCTTTCTGCCTGGGAGCTGGCCCTTGCGGGCTGGACCATCGAGGCCCGCCTGGGACGGGTGCGCACGGGCCAGATGTCCGACCGCAGGCTGGACATTGACCTTCTCCTCTACGGAGAGGAGGTGATCAGGGCGCGCGTCTTAGAGGTCCCCCATCCACGGCTTCACCAGCGGGCCTTTGTGCTGGCCCCCCTGGCGGAAATCGCCCCGGACCTGCGGCACCCCCTCCTCGACCGCACCCCAGGCGAACTCCTCAAGGCCCTGCCCCCCGGCCCCCGCATCCTGCGCCTGGGCCCCTTTCCGCTTGACCTTTAAAGGGCGGAGGATTACCCTCCCTAAGAGGGGAAAGCCATGCTGAGACTGGGATTACTTCTTCTACTTATCTTTCTGGTCTTCTGGGCAGCTCGGGGGCTGGTTCAGGACCTCAAGGGGCTTTTCGGCCGCCGGGAGCCCTCCGGGCCGGCGCCCCTTTCCGATGAGTTGGTCCAAGACCCGGTCTGCGGGGTTTACTGTCCCAAAAGCTCGGCCCTTTCCCTTACCCGAGAGGGAAAAACCCATTATTTTTGCAGTGAGAAATGCCGCAAGGCCTTTCTCGAAGCCTCGGCCTGATCCTGATCCTGGGAGGTCTGGGCCTCTGGGCCGCCCCGGCCCGGGCCGACATTTATCGCTACGTGGATCCTCAGGGAAGGGTTTACTTTACCAATGTTCCTCTGGGGCCCGGCTGGAAACTTTACCTGCGTACCCCTCGCCCCAGGCCCCGAAGGGCCACCCCCTGGGAAGCTCTCTTTGAGGAGGTGGCCCGGGCCGAGGGCCTGGATGCGGCGCTCCTTAAGGCGGTGGCCCGGGTGGAGTCCGGCTTCAATCCCCGGGCGGTCTCCCCCAAGGGGGCCCTGGGGCTCATGCAACTCATGCCTGAGACCGCAAAAACCCTCGGGGTAAGCCAACCCTTTAACCCCCGGGAAAATCTCCGGGCCGCGGCCCGCTTTCTCAAGAGGCTTCTTCTGGAGTTCGGAGACCTGCGTCTGGCCCTGGCGGCCTACCACGCCGGCCCCGAGGCCGTGCGCCGCTACCAAGGCCTTCCTCCCTTCCCCGAGACCCGCCGCTACGTAACCCGTGTCCTGCAATATTACCGGCTTTATCGTTCCCGTTAAGAATTTCTTCGGAAAAAAGTTCCGATTTTTTTAATTTTTGTTAAAATAGTAAAAAGCTTGCGGAGAGGTCTAGATCTCATGGGCCTTAAAATCGAGATTCCAGAAGGGGCCTTATACGTGGAATGCGAGGCCGAACCCCTCCTGGTGATTGATCGAAATTTTCAAGTTATTTATCTCAATGAAAAAGCCCGAGAAAAATACGCCTACCACGGCCCCCTCCCTGTCCCCTGCTACCGGCTAACCCATGAGCTAAATCACCCCTGTTCCCAGGAGGGGGAAGAATGTCCCCTGAGGAAGGTCCTTGAACAAGGGAAAGCCACGGTCTGTATTCACCGTCACAAGGGAGAGGAGCTCCTCTACGAAAAGATTTTGGCTCTTCCTGTTCGGGACAGCCGAGGAGAGGTGGCCGGAATAGTGGAAATCCTGGTGGACATCTCCTCTGAAGTAAAAGCCGAAGTTGAGGCCCGGGCCCGGGCCGAATCCCTCCTTGAGGCCTTAGAAGTCCCGCGGGTGGGAGCCTTTATCCTGGATTCCAGGTTTCGAGTAGTCTGGGCCAGCCGGGCTATAGAAGAATTTTTCGGTCTTACGCGAGCGGAGGTCCTGGGAGAAGATATGAGAGGCCTTATTCAAGAAAAAATAGCTCCTCTTATGGAAAAATCTGAAGAATTCTCCCAAAAAATTCTTCAAGCATACCAAAAACATGCTTACGTGGAAAATCTCGTCTGTCATATCCTCCCCAAGGAAAGGCCGGAGCGCTGGGTGGAACACTTCAGCACCCCTCTGAGGCATGGCCTTTATCAAGGCGGGCGAGTAGAGTATTACTTCGACATCACCCCCCTCAAAAATCTGGAACGTAAACTTCTTCAAGCTCAGAAGATGGAAACCTTGGGACGGCTCACGGCCGGTCTGGCCCATGATTTCAATAATATCCTGATGGGGATCCAGGGCTTTATTACCCTGGCCCAGATGAAACTGGGAGAGAGACATCCGGTAAACTCCTACCTCCGCAAGGCCTACAAGTCTTCGGAGCGTGCGGCTGAAATCGTGCGCAAGCTCTTAACCTTCGTCAAAAAATACCCCCAAGAAAGCTATCCCATAGACTTAGTCCGTTTTTTCCGGGAATCCGAAGAGCTCTTGCGCCTCACCGCGGGAGAAGGGGTGCGCCTGAAACTTGAGGCCCCGGAGGAACCTCTCCATGTTCTGGCAAGTGAAGATGACCTTACCCAGATCCTTCTCAATCTGGTCACTAACGCCCGGGAAGCCATGCCTCAAGGAGGGGAACTGTGGATAGGCTTACGAAAAGATGGGCAGAGAGCCCTTCTCGAGATAGAAGATACCGGAGTGGGGATCCCTTCTGAAAACCTTCCGCATATCTTTGACCCCTTCTTCACTACCAAAGAACTGGGCTCCGGGCTGGGACTCTCCGTGGTTTACGGACTGGTAAAGGCCCTGGGGGGAGAAATCGAAGTCCAGAGCACCCCGGGGAAAGGGACCCTCTTTCGGATCGCCTTTCCCCTCTTTCAAAGCTAGCGTAAAAGGGCCTTTTCCCGGATGTAGGCCACCACTTCCCGGGGATCGTCAAGCACTTTAAAAAGCTCTAAATCTTGCGGGGAGATCTTTCCTCCGGCGAGTACGGTCTCCCGAAGCCACTTCACCAGAGGATCCCAGTAATGGCCGCCCACCAGGACTACCGGTACCGGCCGGATCTTGCGGGTCTGGACCAGGGTGAGGATCTCAAAAAGTTCGTCCAAAGTCCCGTAACCTCCAGGCAGAAAGACAAAACCCACGGCGTACTTGGCCATCATGACCTTGCGCACGAAGAAATACCGCACCTCAAGGCGCACATTGGCGTAGGGGTTGGGCTCCTGCTCCAGGGGAAGACGGATATTGATCCCCACCGACCAGCCCCCTTCCTCCGCGGCCCCCTTGTTGGCGGCCTCCATCACCCCCGGGCCTCCTCCGGTAATCACCGAAAAGCCCGCCCGCACCAGCTCCCGGGCGATCTCCTCGGCCTGCGCGTAACAGGGATCCCCGGGGCGGACCCGGGTGGAACCAAAGATGGTCACCGCGGGATAGACCTTGGGGAGTTCCTCAAAGCCCTCCACGAATTCGGCCATGATCTTGAAAAGGCGCCAGGACTCCCGAGCGGCAAGCCCGTTAAGGACATACTGCTTTTCCTCCATCTCTCGCTTCATGGACCCCTCCCGAAGATTCCAAGGCCTCAAGCACTTTAAGGGCCTTTATATCCTGGTCGAGAACCCCCTGCAAGAAGGTCCGCAGGGCTTGAGAAACCGCAAAAAGGTCTTCGGGGCGGGCCTTCACCCGAGAAAGGCCGGCCAGAGTAAGACGCCTCAAACCCTGAAGAAGGGCCAAAGAACGGGCCGAAAGGGGTCTTCCCCCTTCCGGAGCACATTTTCTGCAGAGGACCCCGCCCTTTTCCGGAAAAAAGGCCCCTCCCTCAAGGAGCGGGGCCCCGCAGCCCAGACACCGGGAAAGCTCCGGGGCCCAGCCCAGAAGCCCCAGGAGGCGCAACTCGAAAAAGGCCGCAAGAAGGCCCGAAGGGCCGTGGTCCTCCAGAAAACGCAGACTCTCCAGGAGAAGGGGGAAGACCTCCCGGCCTTCGGCCGGAGGCGAAGAACGTTCCGCAAGCTCTAGAAAATACCCGGCCAGGGCAAAGGCCCGGGGATCCGCACGCACTCTTTCCGGAGCCCAGAGGAGATCGGCGGCCTCCAGGATGGGAGCCAAACCGGCCCGGCCCCGGCGAAGATAAACCCTCAGGAGATGGCCGGCTTCGAGCTTATTCACAAACCGCCGGAGGCTGCGGCGTCCCCCTTTGGCCACCGCCAAAAAACGCCCCGCCCGAGGAGAAAGAAAACTCAAAAGGAGATCACTTTCGGCCACCTCCCTCACCGAAAGGAGAAGGACCTCGCGGGGTTTTAACATCTCAACGAAGGAGCCAAAGAAGCACTAGGGAAACCAACACCAGAAGGAGGAGCACCCAGGGCCAGAGGCCCCGGGACTTTTTCCCCCCGGATAAGGATTCCCCGGGATCCTCCCCTCCTTGCGGTCGAGACTCGCGATAACGGCGCAAAACGTCTTCGGGATCGAGACCCAGGGCCAGGGCATAGGCCCGAAGATAACCCCGGACAAAGACCTCCGCCGGAAGTTCCTCCCAGGCCTCCTTTTCCAGGGCTTCCAGATAGCGGCAATTGATCTTGGTCTCCTCGGCGATCTCCGCCAGGGTCTTCCCCTGCGCCTCGCGCATCTTCCGGAGATATTCTCCCAGCCCGATTTCGGCTTTCATTTCAAAAAAACCTGGATAAAAGCCCTCTCTTTCAATCCTTTTAGCCACTTCTGGAAATATTCGTCAAGGGCTTTTTGATAAAGGTTTTGTCTAATTTCTTCTTTCACGGCCTCAAAGGGTTTGGTGGCGTTTTCTATAGAGAGGACCTTGAAGATGAACCAGCGTCCCCCGGAGGCCACGGGAGGGGTCACCTCCCCGGGACGTCTTTTTGCCAGGACCCTGCGCAACTCCGGGGCCAGCTCCGAGAGCTTGAAGGTCCCGAAGCTCTCTCCGCTTCCCGGAATCTCGGAATACTTGCGGGCCACCTCGGAAAAGTCCTTCCCTTGGGCCAGGGCCTTTTCCGCCTCCCGGATGCGGGCCTCCTCGGAGGTCACGATGGCCGCAAGCCGCAGGGTCTTTTCCGTCCCTTTCAGGTAGTGTTCTTCATAGTAACGGCGCACCTCTTCATCGGTAATCACGATCCGGGCCTGCACGCTCCCCCGAATGAGCTTCAGGCGCTGGAGTTGCTGGCGCACCTGCTCCCGATATTCCTCCTCCGTGAGCCCCTGAGCGTTTAAGAAATCCCGAAAGGCCTCTTCTCCTCCGAGACGCGTCTTTATCTCCTGAATAAAGCCCTCCACCTCCTCGTCGCTCACCTTGATCTTGTACTTTCGGATCTCCTGGGCGATGAGCTTTTCCTCAATGAGGCGTTCCAGGACCTCTTTGCGGATCTTTTGCATGCGCCGAGACTCTTCCTCCGGATCGGTCACCCCGGCCAGATACTTTTGATAAAGGGGAAGGGCCGCCTCATCCACCTCCGAAAGGGTGATGACCTCGTCGTTGACTACCGCGGCAATACGATCCACGAGCTGAACCTCCCGGGCGCCAAGGGCAGTCGAAAAAGAAAAAAGGAAAAGCAAGAGCAAAAAACGAATTTTCATGGCCACCTCCTCCCAAAATTTTATTCTTTTTTTTGGTCTTGTAAAATCTTTTCTCTGAGGATTTGGGAAATTTTAAGGGCCTGGAAAAGAAGCGGGCCCTCCACCTTTACCCGGAGGCGCCCTTCCCGGGTAAGGCGCAGGTGACGAAATTCTCGGGAAAGGGCCCTGATCCCCGGCTCATAATAAGCGGGATCGTGGCCCAGATGGAAGATCAGTTCCGCCCCCCGGGCCTCCAGCTTGAGGATCCTCAGGGCCCGCAAAAAGATCTTCAGCCGGGTGAGGGCCAGGAGATGGCCTCCCTCGGCCGGAGGCTCCCCAAAACGGTCCTTAAGGGCCTCTTCAAAACGGGCCAGATCTTCCTCATCTTTCACCAGGGAAAGCTCCCGGTAAAGGTGCAACCGCTCCTCCACGTCCGGAACATAACTTTCGGGGAAGTAGGCCGGGAGATTGAGGCGCACCTCCGGCTCCGGGACCTCCTCCACCTTTTCTCCCTTGAGTTCCCGGATGGCACTCTCCAGGATTTCCAGGTAGAGATCATAGCCCACGGCGGCGATATGGCCGGACTGGGAGGTCCCCAGAAGATTGCCTGCCCCGCGGATCTTGAGATCGCTTAAGGCCAGCCGGAAACCCGAGCCCAGTTCCGTAAACTGCATGAGGGCCCGCAGGCGTTTGCGGGCCTCCTCCGTAAGCCCTGAAAGCGAAGGGACCAGAAGGTAAGCGTAGGCCTGGACAGGACCCCGGCCCACCCGACCCCGGAGTTGATAGATCTCGGCCAGTCCCAGACGATCGGCCCGGCAGATGATAATGGTGTTGGCTGAAGGGATATCCAGACCGCTTTCGATGATGGTGGTGCAGACCAGGACATCGATCTCCCCCCGCACAAAGCGGCCCATGACCTCTTCCAGCTGGCGGGGGGGCATCTGTCCGTGGGCCAGGGCCACTCGGGCCTCCGGAACCAGCCGACGCACCCATCCGGCCAGGGCCGCAAGGCCCTTTACCCGAGGATAGACAAAAAAGACCTGCCCGCCTCGGGCCAACTCCCGTCTTATGGCCTCCTCCACGATCTCCGGTTCCATCTTGGCCAGGATGGTCTTTACCGGAAGTCGCCCGGGAGGGGGGGTCTCGATCACCGAAAGATCCCGGATCCCCAGAAGGGACATCTGCAGAGTGCGGGGGATGGGGGTAGCCGAAAGGGAAAGTACGTCCACGGTCTTCTTGAGTTCCTTCAGGCGTTCCTTGTGGCGCACCCCGAAGCGGTGTTCTTCGTCCACGATAAGCAGTCCTAGATCCCGAAAACGCACATCGGTGGAAAGCAGGCGATGGGTGCCGATGACCACCTGGATCTCCCCCGCAGCCAGGGCCTTAAGGGTTTGCCTTTGCTCGGCCGGAGGCCTCAGCCGGGAAAGCACCCCTACCCGTACTCCAAAAGGGGAGAGCCTTTCGCGGAAGGTGCGATAATGCTGTTCGGCCAGCACGGTGGTGGGGACCAGGACCGCTACCTGTTTGCCGTCTCGTACGGCAAGCATGGCCGCCCGCAGGGCTACCTCGGTCTTCCCGTAGCCCACATCCCCGGCCAGCAGGCGATCCATAGGCCGAGGGCTCTGCATGTCTGCCAGGACCTCCTCGATAGCCGCTTCCTGGTCCGGAGTTTCCTGGTAGGGGAAGGCGGCCTCAAACTCTCGGAAGACCAGATCCGGGGGAGAGAAGGCGTGCCCTCGGGCCACCCGTCGGGCCGCATAGAGGGCCACCAGTTCCTGGGCAATCTCCTGGATGGCCCGCCGGACCTTCTCCTTCCGGCGGGCAAATCCCTTGCCTCCCAGGCGATCGAGCGCCGGAGGTCTTTCATCCACCCCCACATAGCGATGGATCTCCCCCAGGCGATCCACGGGAAGATAGAGCCGATCCCCTCCGGCATACTCCACCAACAAAAACTCTCCCGGGACTCCGCCCACTTCCAGACGCACCAGTCCCCGATAGATCCCGATCCCGTGCTCCCGATGAACCACATAGTCTCCGGGTTTGAGATCTTCCAGGCGGATTCCGGGAAGCCGTGGCCGGCGGGCCACCTCCGGACGGCGCTTTCCAAAAAGTTCGGCCTCCGAAAGAAGGATCAGGGCCAACTCCGGCCACCAAAGGCCCTCCGGGAGATCCCCCACATAGAGTTCCAGGGGAAGGGAGCGCTCCGGTTCTCGGAAAGGGGCCTCCCGCACCGGAGGTTTTTCTTTCACCAGTCCCTCCTCAAAGAGGAGCTCCCGCACACGCTCGGCCGAGGTCGGTGCAGAAAGGGCGAGCACCACGTGGTCTCCGCTCTTTAAGGCCTCCCGGACCAGAAGCAGACCCCGAGAAAGTCCCCGAGATTGGTCTCCAGGAGGAAGAAGGGTCTCCGGGGGGCGAAGGGAAAGGGTGATTCCCTTTTCGGCCACCGGAAGCTCCCGAGCCAGTAATCGTCCTTCAAAGGTCTTCTCGAGGAGGTCCTTCCATTCCTCCGGAGGCAAAAAGACCTCTTCGGGCTCAAAAAGGAGCCGGCGCTTGGCCCTCCGGGCCCCGGAGAGCACTCGGCCCCAGAAGCTTTCGGCCTGGGCCTGGACTTGCTCGGGCTCCCAGATTACCAACACCGTTTCCGGGGGAAGATAGGCCCGAAAATCCACTAGCCTTTCAAAGAGCACCGGGAGCCAGAACTCTTCCGGCTCGAGGAAACGCTTGAGAGAAAGGGCCTCGCGCAAGGCCTCCACCTCCCGGGAGGGCACCCGATGGCGCTCGGCCCGCAAAAGAAGCCTTTCATAAAGGGCCTCCGGATCTCCGGTCACAAAGGTTTCTCTGGCCGGAAAGATATAGGCCTCTTCCAAGGGCTTGAGCCCCCTCTGCGTTCGGGGGTCAAAGGTGCGGAGGGTCTCCAGTTGGTCTCCGAAAAAATCCAGCCTTAGGGGATTTTCATAGCCCGGAGGCCAGAGATCGATTACTCCTCCGCGCACGGCAAACTCTCCCACCCCCTCCACCCGGCCCACCCTTTCATAACCCAAGGACACCAATCTCTCCCGCAAGCGCTCCCGCGGGATTTCCTCCCCACAAAGAAGATACTCGTAGGCCTCCCGCAGGGTCTCCGGAGGGGGGAGTCGCCGCAGGAGGGCGGCCACAGAGGTCACCACCATCCGGGTTCGGCCCAGAAGGAGCCCGGCCAGGACCGCCATACGCTGGGAGGCCGTCTCCGGAGAAGGCAGGACCTCGGAAAGGGGTGGAGTCTCCGGGGCGGGAAAGATCTCCGGAAGGCTTCCAGAGAAAAAGTTAAAGGCCCGCACGAAACGGCGAGCCGGGTCTTCCTCCGGAAAAAGGAGAAGAAGGGGTTTTTCTAGAGAAAAAGAGGCCAGGACCAGGGCCAGGGCCGCAGGATGCACCCCACCCACTTCGAGGACACCCCGGCCCTCGGCCAGGAGTTTGCGCAGGGCCTCAAGCCTTTTCGGAAGCTCCACTCAGGAAACACTTTAGGCCGCCTGGGCGCTTTCCAGGGGGTAAACACTCACCACCCTGCGGCCACCGCGGGTCTCGTACTTGACTACCCCGTCGATCTTGGCAAAGAGGGTGAAATCCCGCCCCATACCTACATTGAAACCCGGACGGATTTTGGTGCCCCGCTGACGCACCAGGATATTGCCGGCCTTGACCACCTGTCCGTCGTAACGCTTTACCCCGAGACGCTTGCTCTGACTATCCCGACCGTTACGCGAGGCTCCACCGGACTTTTTATGGGCCATGGCCCACCTCCTTACTGGACCTGAATTTCATCAATACGCAGCACGGTATAGTACTGCCGATGCCCCTTTTTGCGCCGATAGTTCTTGCGGCGCTTCTTTTTGAAGACCACAATCTTGCGGCTGCGTCCCTGTTCCACAATGGTGGCCTTCACCCGGGCGCCCTCCACCACCGGGGCCCCTACTTTCAGCTCTTCCTCGTCAGCCACCAGGAGGACCTCTCCGATCTCCACCGTCTCTCCCGGCTCTCCAGGGAGTTTTTCTACCCGCAGGGTGTCTCCGGGAGCGACCTTGTACTGCTTGCCGCCGGTCTTGATCACCGCAAACACTTTAGCCACCTCCTCTTGCGGAGTCATCGCATTTTTACGGGTCTTGCCTCACCTGTCAAGCCAAGAGGGGGCCTCTTTACATTCTTGGACTCACCGTTAAAGTTTAATAGAGGGTTCCGGGGTCGTCTAACTGGCAGGACATGGGACTTTGGCTCCCAGAATCCTGGTTCGAATCCAGGCCCCGGAACCAATTTAGGCTTTTTGGGCCCGCACGAAGAAGAACCACTCCCGAAAGGGACCGGAGTCCCGGATCTTAAGGCCGGAGTCCTTGAGGATCTCCAGCACCTCTTCCTCGGTAAGTCTTTCGGAAAGGGGTGGCCCCATGGGTGTTTCCTTCCTCTGCCATTCCAGGACCAAAACCCGCCCTCCGGGACGGAGGAGGCGTGAGGCCTCAGCCGCTAAGCGCTTCGGAGATTCAACCTCATGAAGGACAAAGGCCAGAAGGAGGGCCTCGGCCACCCCATCCGGGAGGGGCACCCGATAGGTCTCGGAACGAACGGTCTTCACGTTAGAAACGCCGCGGGAGGGGAGTTTTTCCTCTAAGGCCCGCAGCATCTCCTCTTCCACATCCACCGCAAACACTTGTCCCTGGGGCCCTACTCTTTCGGCCGCCGGCAAGGCAAAATAACCCGGACCGCAGCCTAGATCCACCAGAGTCTCCCCCAAGGAAAGCTCCAGCAGATCAAGGACGGCTTCCGGGGGAAGGTGTTTTCGCCTTTCTTCGGACTCCAACTTGTGTTTTTCTCGGGGATCAAAACGGTGAGCCATCAGGAGATGACCTCTCCCAAGGCCTGGGCCAGATGCCGGATTTCCCACTGGGCCCGGGGATGGGCCCGTTTTTCAATAAAGTCTCGCCAGACAAAGTAAGGCCCGGTGGCCAGCACCGTGGTGGCCGCCCCTTGAGGGGTCACAAAGCGGGCATCTTCCTTCTTTATCCCCAAGGAGACCAGCCGGCGATAGGCCGCAAGACCCCTTTCGATCTCTTTCCGATAAAGCTCACCAGCCCCGGGGGTCACCTCAAAGGAAGGGGGCTCGACAAACTGATCCACCGCGGTGTAACGATGGGAACGTTGGTTGAAATTGAGCCAGGTATGCCGCACGAATTGGTGAGAAAAAAGCCGGGAAAACCCCTCCACCACCACCGCAAACCAACCAAAAGGCTCTTCGTCCGGCACCCGGATTACACTTACCCGGGGACGGGCCAGGAGATTCTCTCCCGGAGCTTCCGCCCGGGGAAGGAGTCCTTCGAGAGGTCCCTCGTAGGTCTTCTGAAGTTCCGGGCCCTCAAAAAGGACGGCAGGAAATGAAAGAAACTCCCGATCCGCCACTCCGGGCTCAAGCAATTCCTGAAACTCTTCCGGGGTGAGGACCTCGGCGAAATGGCGAAGATTAAGCTGGACACACGCGGTCTCCGGATCGTACCAGGCCTTGTAGAGGGCCGAAAGAAGGTCGGCCGAAGGAGAGGAAAGCTCCACCGTAAGGGGAGAATGGGCAAAAACACTTCCGTGTCCGGCCTTCTGGAGATAAATCAGGAAGGACCGCAGGCGTTCGGGATCCCGAAAGCGTTCTTCGGCAAAAAGCGAAAGGGGAGGACTTTCGGCATAACAAATGCGGGCTCCGAGGAAACTCAAAAAGAGGGTGCGCCGAAAGGCCTCCCCTCCCCGCTCCCTAACTAGACCTAGAAGAAATTCCCGGGCCCTTTCCCGGAAAAAAGGGCGCAGATCCTTCATCGATAACCTCCAGTGCTCCCGAAACCCCCTCGGGAATTTTCTGCCGGAGGACCCGAGACCTCTTCGAGCTCTACCTCCGGGGCCACCCCCAGGAGGACCATCTGGGCCAAGCGCTCGCCGGCAGCCACCTTCACCACCTCCCCCCGGAGGTTGAGGACCAAGATCTTCAATTCGTCCTCCTCTCCACAGTAATCAAAGTCGATGACCCCGGCCGAATGAGGAAAGATGAGCCCTTTTTTCCGGAAGAGACTGGAGCGGGGAAAGATGAAAAGGGCGTAAGGTCTTTCGGTCTGAATGACCAGCCCGGTGCGCACAAAGGTGGGCTCTGCCGGAGGGATCTCCTGGTCCTCCAGGGCGAAAAGATCAAAGCCCACGGCTCCTTCCGAGGCCCTCTCCGGAAGCCTTGCCCGAGGGTCCTTGCGCCAGACCCGGATCTTCATGCCTTCCTTTATACCCCGAAAGGGGGAAAAGGAAAAATCCTCAGGCCCTGGCGCCGGTGGCCCACGCCCGACTCACCCGCACCAGACGGTTGCGCTTCTTGCAGAGAAAATCCAGGCACTCCCCGGGGGCGAGTCCCGGAAGTCTTTCCCTGAGCCACCGCAGGGCCTCCTCCCGCCGAATCCGGCTCATGCTTGCTTATCTTAAAGAGTTTTTTTATAAAAGAAAACATGAAAAGAGGGCTCCTTTTATTCTTTAGCTGGCTCTTATCTCTGGGGGTGGCCTCGGCCCTGGAAAGAGTCCCCCAGGGGCTTTTCCTTTCTCCCCAGGGGGCCCACCTCCGAGAAACCCTGCGACTCTTTCCGGAAGAGTGGAAGGGGGTCACCCTCTGGTTCCCGGCCCGCTTTAAGGAAGAAGATTTTCGGGTGCTCCGCAAGCCGGAGGACTGTCGGATAGTCTGGGAGCCCCTTGGAGCCGGGCCTCCGGCCGGCCCGGTGGCCGAAAAACTGGCCGCCCTAGAGAAGGAAATCGGAGAGGTCAGGGGAGAACTTGCGGCCCTTTCCCTGGCCAAAAAACATCTCGAGGGCCTCAGACGGCTTCCCGGAGAAAGGGCCGGAGAATTCCTGGAAGACCTTTCCGTCCGTTATCGCGAAATCCTCAAAAAAGAACGGTCTCTCAAGGAACACCTATCCAAACTTCACCTCCAGGAGACCAGGTTACGCCGGGCCTTGAGCCCCAAAGAATTTTCCTATTTCCGTCTACAGGCCTCCTGCGAGCGTCCCCGCCCCCTAGAACTCTTGGTGGAATACCCCGTAGAGGGGGTAAGGTTCGCACGGGAAAGGGAATTGCGGGTCCTTCCGGGCCAGGGACAACTGATCGTGCGTGATTTCCTGCGTCTCAAAGAGACCTTGGGGATCCCCCTTGAAGGGTTAGAGGTGGTCTGGGAGACCTTCCCTCAAGGGATAGAGATCTTTGAACCCCCGCCTTTTACCCCCTGGTGGGTGGATGGCCCCCAGTTCCGGACCCTGGTCCAGGCGGGAAGAAAGGCCGAGGCCCTTCCTTCCGGGCCGGAGCCGGTCCCTTTCGGAAAGATCTACCGTCTTTCCGGGCTCTCTCTACGGCCCGGGATCCCGGAGATCTTTCCCCTGGAAGAACGGAAGCTTTCCGGAGAGTTCCGGGTAGAGGTTCCGGCCTACTTTCGGCCCCGGGCTTATCTAGCGGTCTCCTTCAAACCGGGGACTTATCTTCCCGCCGCCCGCACCCGGATCTTTCTGGGAGAGACTCTCCTTTCCCAAAGGCCCTTTCCAGACCTCAAGCCCGGAAAAGACTATACCTTCTATCTGGGGACGGATCCCTGGGTGAAGGTGGAAGAAGAGGTCCTCAAGGATTATGAAGAAACGGTAGGGGTGGTTCGCAAAACCAGACGCCGAACGCGTGTCTGGCAAATCATCCTGGATTATCATCACCAGCAGGGTCTTCCGGTAACCCTCTACGAGAGGGTCCCGGTGAGCCACCGAAAGGAGATCCGGGTGGAGGTCAAGGCCGAGCCGCCCTGGGAGGAACTTTCTCCCGAAGGGCGGGCCCGCTGGCGTTTTCACCTGCAAAATGGAGAAAGGAAGACCATCCGCCTGGAAGCCGTGGTGGAATCTCCGGCCTCTTGACCGGACCCCCAAACCCTCATAAGCTTGGAGGAGGAGGCGGAGATGGAAATTCAAGATCTTTCGGTTCTGGAAGAAAAGATTGAGAAGCTTTTGCAGGTGGTTAATCGTCTGCGCGCGGAACGGGAAGAATTGCAGTTGCGTTTACAGGAAAAAGAAGCCGAGGTTTCTCGGCTTAGAGAAGAGCTTAACCGCAGGGAGGAAGAACGGAGGGCCGTTAAGGAAAGGATCGAACATTTGATCAGCCGGCTCTCCCAATTCTCCGAGGAAGGAGCTTAGAGTTTTGCCGGAAAGGCTTATAGAATTTGAGTTTGCCGGCAACCGTTTTACCTTCCGGGCGGATCTCCCGGAAGAAGAAATAGAACAAATTTTGGACTACTTGGAGGAGAAGAAGTTAGGCCTCCGGGGGAAGAGAAATCTTTCCCCGTTGAAGATGGCGGTGGTACTCCTGCTGGAGGCGGCGGCCGATTACATAAGACTCAGGCGGGAGTACCGGCTCCTTTCGGAGAAGATTGGGAGAGAGGCCATACGTTTGAGTAAGGCCATTGATGAGGAATTGAAATGCCTGGGGTGTGCGTGATCGGCCTTTACGCCCGCCGAGGCAACACCCGAGCCCGCAAAGGGGGCCTCTCCACCCTGGTGCATGCTCCGGCCGCGACAGCCGGAGAAGCCGAAGGGGTGGACGCCCCCTAAAGTAGGACTGCGGTCCTCGAAGCGGGCCGGCTGACACGGCACCCTGGGCCCCTCTTTACCCAACCCTCCCTTCCTCTCCTGCGGAAAGAATAGACGCAGGAGGTCTGATCATGGAAGTGGTGGTCGTGGCCCTGGTGGCCCTCCTCGTGGGAGCGGGGGCGGGTTTTGTGTTAGGCTCGCGGCGCAAGGAGTCTGTGGAAAGGGAGGAAAGGCGACGGGCCGAAGAAGAAGCCCGTCTGATCCTGGAGCGGGCCAGGAGGGAGGCCGAAAGTATTACCCAGGAGGCCCGCATCCGGGCCAAAGAGGAACTCCTTCAAGCCAAGGAGAAACTGGAGGAAGAATATCGCCGCAAACAAGAAAAACTGGAAGAAGAATACCGCCACCGGCGGGAGGAGCTCCAGGAAAAGGAAAAGGCCCTGGCCCGTCGGGAGGGCGAGCTTGCCCGGCGAGAAGGAGAGCTGGAGAAGAAAGAGGGAGAGCTTGAGGCCCGCAGCCGGGAGATCGCCGGCCTGCGGGAGGAACTGGCCCGCCAGCAGGAAGAACTCCGCGGGCTCATCGCGGAAGAAAAACGCAAACTGGAGGAGCTCGCCCACCTGAGCGAGGCTGAGGCCCGGGAACTCCTCCTTTCCCGGGTAGAGGAGGAGGCCCGGGAGGAAGCGGCCCGGGTCCTCATGCGGGTGGAGGCCGAAACCAAGGAGGAGGCCCGTCGGAAGGCTCAGGAGATCCTGGCCCTGGCTATCTCCCGCTGCGCGGCCGAATTCGTCACCGAAAAGACGGTCTCTGTGGTACCGCTTCCCAGTGAAGAGATGAAAGGACGCATCATTGGGCGGGAAGGCCGGAACATCCGGGCCTTTGAGGCCGCCACCGGAGTGGATGTCCTCATCGACGATACCCCGGAGGTGGTGGTCCTTTCCTGCTTCAACCCCATCCGTCGGGAGATCGCCCGCCTGGCCATGGAACGCCTGGTGGCCGACGGGCGCATCCATCCGGCCCGCATCGAAGAGGTGGTCAAAAAAGTGGAAGAAGAAATGGAAACCACCATCAAGGAGACCGGAGAAAAGGCCGCCTTCGATGTGGGAGTCTATGGACTGCATCCAGAGCTGATCAAACTCCTCGGAAAACTGCGTTATCGGACCAGCTACGGCCAGAATGTCCTCCAGCATTCTCTGGAAGTGGCCTTTATCTGCGGGGTCATGGCCGGAGAGCTGGGCCTGGATGTAAAGAAGGCCAAGCGAGCGGGGCTTCTTCACGATATCGGTAAGGCCGTAGACTTCGAACAGGAAGGTCCTCACGCCCTCATCGGAGCGGATCTGGCCCGCAAGTATGGAGAGGACGAGGAGATCGTAAACGCCATCGCCGCCCATCACGAGGATGTGCCGGCGGGGTCGGTGCTCGCCATCCTGGTGCAGGCCGCTGACGCCGTCTCCGGGGCCCGTCCCGGGGCGCGTCGGGAATTGCTGGAGACCTACATCAAACGCCTCCAGGACCTGGAAAATATCGCCACCTCCTTTAACGGAGTCCAAAAGGCCTACGCCATCCAGGCCGGCCGTGAAGTACGGGTAATCGTGGACAGCGGAAAGATCCGGGACGAAGAGGCCATACTTCTGGCCCGGGACATCGCTAAGAAAATCGAAGAAGAGATGAAGTTCCCCGGGGTGATCAAGGTCACGGTAATTCGGGAAACCCGGGCCGTGGAATATGCCAAATAGGTGGGCGCCATGCGGGTACTTTTTCTGGGAGACATCGTGGGAAGCCCTGGCCGCAAGGCCCTGAGGCTCTTTCTTCCCGGGCTTTTGGAGGAGTTCCGGCCCCATTTCGTCATCGGAAATGCGGAAAATGCCGCCGGGGGATACGGCCTTACGGAAAAGATCGCCGAGGAACTCTTTGCTTTGGGACTGGACCTTCTCACCTCGGGGAATCATATTTGGAAGCGGGAGTTTCTTCCCTATCTGGCTCGGAGCGAGCGGGTTTTGCGGCCAGCCAACTATCCAGAGGGGGCCCCGGGAAGGGGCGCGACCGTCCTGGAGAAGGATGGCCGGAAGCTTGCGGTGATCAATCTTGAGGGTCGGGTCTTCATGCGGGCCCTGCAGTGTCCCTTCCGTACGGCGGCGGCCCTGGCCGAGGAACTGCGCCTTGAGACCCCCTGTATCCTGGTGGACTTCCATGCCGAGGCCACCTCGGAAAAGATTGCCCTCTCCTGGTATCTGGACGGTCGGGTCTCGGCCCTTATCGGTACCCACACCCATGTGCAGACCGCCGACGCCCGCATCCTCCCCCAGGGGACAGCCTATCTTTCCGACGCCGGGATGTGTGGCCTCAGGGACGGGGTCATCGGCATGGACCGGAAGCAGGCCCTGGAGATGTACCTCACCCAGGTGCCCCGCAGACTGGAGGTCCCCAAAAAGGGGACGGTCAAGGCGGAGGGGGTCTTTTTGGAGTTGGAGGAGGAAAGCGGCCGGGCCTTGCGGATAGAGACCTTTCGGCGGGAGGAGAGTTGATGCTCCTTCTGGTCCCCACGGAGACGGAGGCCTCTCCTTTGAGGGAGGCCGGGATCCCTTTGGAAATCGTGGGTTTTGGCCCGGTAGAATCCGCCCTCCGGGCCGCCGAAATCCTTTCCCGCCAGAGGCCGGAGCTTGCGGTGCTCGCCGGGCTGGCCGGGGCCTATCCGGAGAGAGGGCTGGCCCCAGGGGATCTGGTGGTAGCCACCGAGGAAGTCTTCGGGGATCTGGCCCTGTGTTTCCCCGAAGGGCTGCGGCCCCTTTCCCGAAAGCTCCCGCAGCGAGAAAGGCTCTCTCTGCGCGGTCCCTGGCTGGAGAAGGCCATCACCATCCTGGAAAAGGAAGGCCAGGAGGTGGAGGCCGGTCCTCTGGTTACGGTCTGCTGTGCCAGCCGGGATGTAGCCCGGGCCCGGCTCCTGGCCCTGCGGCACCGGGCGCTGGCCGAAAACATGGAGGGCTTCGGAGTGGCCCTGGCCGCAGAAAGGGCCGGGGTGCCCCTCTTGGAACTGCGAGCCATAAGCAATCTTTTGGAAAAACCGGAAGATCCCTGGGAAATAGAAAAGGCCCTTTACGCCCTGAAGGAGGCCCTGCTTTGTCTTTGGAGGAACTTACGGTAGCCCTTTCTCCCTGCCCCAACGACACCTTTACCTTCGGCCCTCTGGTCTTGGGCTGGGTAAAAATCCCGGTAAGACTCCGGTGGGTCTTTGAAGATATCGAGACCCTGAACCGCCTGGCCCTGAGGGGAGAGATCCCCCTGATCAAAATCTCCTACGCCCTTTTTCCAGAGGTCTGGGAGCGTTATCAAGCCCTCCCGGTGGGAGCCGCTCTGGGACGGGGCTGCGGCCCCCTTCTGGTGGCCTCCGAGCCCCTTTCCCCGGAAGACCTTTCCCGAGTGGAGGTCTGGCTTCCCGGAGAGCACACCACGGCCCATCTTCTCTTCCGTCTGGCCTTTCCGGAGGCTCGACACCGACGTTTTGTCCTCTATCACGAAATCCTTCCGGCCCTGATTTCCGGAAAGGCCCGGGCTGGGGTCCTCATCCACGAGGAACGTTTTGTCTACGAGAAGCGGGGGCTCTATCTAGTGCGGGATCTCGGGGCCTGGTGGGAGGAGGAGACTGGGCTTCCCCTTCCCTTAGGGGGACCGGTGGTGCGACGGGATCTCCCAGAAGGCCTCAAATCTGCCCTGACCCGGGCCGTGCGGGAGTCCCTGAGGCTGGCCCGGGAACGCTTCCCGGAGCTTCTTCCCTTCATTCGGTCTTACGCCCAGGATCTTTCCCGCGAGGTAATTTCCACCCACATCTCCACTTACGTGAACGAATACACCGAGGATCTGGGGGAGGAAGGACAAAGGGCCCTCCAGGAGCTGGTCCACCGGGCCGGGGCCAAAGGGGCCCGGGATCTCGTATGGGGGGAAAGATGAGCCTCTGGCACCTCATCCTTTCCGTAGGCCCTATGGGAAAATTCACCCTGGGCCTCCTCTTTCTCCTTTCGGTCTTCACCTGGGCGGTCATCCTGGCCAAATGGCAGGCGGTCCGCCGGGCCCGGAGAGGTCTCGCGGCCCTGGAGGAGGCCTTCGGCGAAGAGAAAGGGGCCGCTTCCCTGGCTGCCCTTCTGGAGAAGATCCCGGAGGGGCTCCTGCGCCAGATCCTCAAGGACTATCTGCGGGCCTATTCCCGCCTTAAAAAAGAATACGCCCGGCCCGAGGCCCTGGAGCTGCGCACCCTCTGGTTTTCCGGTCTGCGGACCCTTCTTCTCTCCGAATGGGAAAGGATCCGAGAGGAACGCACCCGAGATTTTCCAAGCTATCTCGGGTTCCTGGCCACGGTAGGAAATACCGCCCCTTTTATCGGCCTTTTCGGTACGGTCTGGGGCATCATGGCCGCCTTTCACCGCATCGGACTCAAAGGCAACGCCACCCTGGCCACCGTGGCCCCGGGCATTGCCGAGGCCCTCATCGCCACGGCCATGGGCCTTTTTGCAGCCATCCCGGCGGTGGTGGCCTACAATTACTTCACCCGCGCGGGAGAGGCCTTCCTGGAAGACCTCTCCCGCCTGGAAAGACGTCTCCTGGTCCTCTGTGAGCGAGAGCTCTTAAGCCAGGCCTTGGGCCAGGAGGTTTAGGTCTAGCGGCCGGGAGGAAAGCTCCCGGTCTAGATGAAAGAGCCCCTGGGGGGAGTCCTGGATCAGCTTCATCTGGTTCACCAGGCGTCCGAAGGAGTCCTCCTCTTCCACCTGTTCGGAGACAAACCACTGGAGGAAGATCTCCGTGGCGTGGTCCCCCTCCTCCTTGGCGAAACTCATGAGGTTGTTGATGCGCCGGGTGACCTCCCTTTCGTGATTCAGGGCGTACTCGATGCAGGCCAGAGGGGATTCCCACTCCGTGGGGGGCTGGGGGATCTCCTGGAGCCGCACCCGTCCCCCGCGTTCGTTCACGAACTTGTAAAACTTCATGGCGTGCAGGACCTCTTCGGCGGTCTGGGCCTTCATCCAGTGGGCAAATCCCTCAAGCCCCAGGTCCTCAAAATAGGCGGCCATGGAAAGATAAAGATAGGCCGAATAAAGCTCCCACTTGATCTGTTCGTTGAGGGCCTCTTCCATCTTGGGGGAAAGCATGTCTCTCACCTCCTATTTTTTGTAGAGTTTATGGCATGTTTTTTTGGAAAGGGCAATCTTCTGGAAGATCTCCCGGGCGGTGTCCAGATTCCCCTCCTGGACTGCCGAAAGGAGGTCTTCGGCCAGCCGGGTGGCCTCCTCCCAGGCGCTTTTGAATTCCGTGGCGTAGGGATCGTAGAGGCGGTGGACCTCAAGGAAGCGCTCGGCTAAGGCCGGATCCGGAAGGCCTCCCCCGGAAAGCTCCCGACCGAGGGCCTTAAACAGGGCCTCCATCTCCTTTTTGAGGGCCCTGGAGGAGGGCTCGCGGGGAGTTTCCCTTTGGCCCTCGGAAGGTTCGGCCCCCGCGACCTCGAATTCCAGCTTGAGCTCGATTTCCAGTTCCCCTTCTTCCTGTTTTACCTTGAGGGAAAAGAGCCCTTCCTGGCCGGGGACCTCGAAGATCCCCTCCGGGAGGGCCAGCCGCCCGGAGGCCACCTCCTCGGCCACGGAGCGCAACCTTTCCGCCATGGCGGAAAGAGACAGACGCTCCTTCCGTTTGACCTTCATGGGGCCCTCCTAGTCCATAGGGATCATGGGCTGGCCGCAACAGATGGGAGCCTGACCCGCCGGATGTTCCTCCATACGGTTGCAGGTCATGCACACGTAGCGGATGGTCTTTTCGGAACTTACCGCAGGCTTGACCCCCTCGATGAAAAACTGGGCCGCCTCCGTAGCCCCGGGGGTAAAGATCCCCATGGGCTGAATCCTCCGGTTCTCTCCTTCACAGACGGTAAGGATCTTCCAGAGGCGGTCAAGCTCCTGGACCTCGCGCTCGTTTTCCGGAATGAAATAGACCACCTGGCCTTCGATCTCGATCCGCATTATTTCTCACCTCCTTTCTCTACTTCTCCCATGGGCCGGAAGGCCTTTTTGCTGGCCCCACAGACCGGACAACGCCAGTCCTCGGGCAACTCCTCAAAGGGGGTCCCGGGAGGGATCTTGCCCTTGCGGTCCCCCTTGGCCGGCACATACATGTAGCCACAGTTGCTGGTGGAACAGATCCAGGCCCCTTCGTAGTTCATGATCTCCTCCTTACTGTAATTTTGACTCTTTCACTTTAGCAATTAAGTTGGATATTGTCAAGCCACAAAATCTACATTTGCTTTGAGGGGAGCGCCCCCTTGAGGGCGGGTTCCCTTCCGGAAAGCTAGGCCTTCAGGATCTCCTCCAGGGCGGAAAGCAGGGCGTCGATCTCCCGGTAAGAGATGGTAAGCGGCGGGGTGAGGCGCAGGGCCTCGGGCTTGGGGGCCGTAGTCAGGATACGGCGCTCAAAAAGGGCCTGCATGAGTTCAGGGGCTGGAATGCGGGTCTCCAGGGCTAGAAGGAGTCCCAGCCCGCGCACCCCCTTGAGTTTTTCCGGAAATTTTTCGCAGAGTCCCAGGAGCCCCTTGCGCAGGGCCTCGCCCTTGAGGCGCACCTCGGCCAGAAAATCCGGATCCCGCACCCGCTCCAAGACCGCAAGGGCCGCCGCACAGCACACCGGATTTCCCCCGAAAGTGGAGGCATGCGAGCCCGGGGAGAGGACCTCCATCACCTCGGCCTTGGCGAGCATGGCCCCCAAAGGAAGCCCCCCGGCCAGCCCCTTGGCCAGGCACATCACCTCCGGCTCCACGCCATAGTGCTGGTAGGCAAAAAGTTGGCCGGTACGGCCCACCCCGGTCTGGATCTCGTCCAGAATGAGAAGGGCCCCTGCCTGGTCACAGAGACGGCGAGCGGTCTCTAAAAATTCCCGCTCAAGAGGGATCACCCCGCCCTCCCCCAGGATGGGCTCCAGGATCACCGCACAGGTACGCTCGTCCACCGCCTCCCGAAGGGCCTCGAGGTCGTTGGGCGGCACGTGTACGAAATCCGGCACCAGGGGCTCGAAGCCCTCCCAGTAGGCCGGCTGGCCGGTGGCGGAAAGGGCCCCGTAGGTGCGCCCGTGAAAGGAATTCTCCAGGGCCACGATCTTGGTCTTTCCCGGGCCATGGCGGAGCCAGGCGTAACGGCGGGCCAGTTTGAGGGCCGCCTCCACGGCCTCGGCCCCGGAATTACAGAAAAAGACCCGGTCGGCAAAGGAATTTTCCACCAGAACCTGGGCCAGGCGGGCCTGGGGCTCGGTCCAGTAAAGGTTAGACACATGAAGGAGGCGCGCAGCCTGTTCCTTTATGGCCGAGACTACCTCCGGGGGAGAATGCCCCAGGGCGCAAACGGCAATCCCCGCACAGAAGTCGAGGTACTCCCGACCCTCCTCATCGAAAAGACGGGCCCCCTTTCCCTCTACGAAGGCTACGGGAAAGCGCCGATAATTCTGAGCCAGATAAAGCTCCCCCAGATCCTTAAGGTAAGCCATAGATCTCCCCTCCTCCAAGGTAGATACCCTATACCACCGGAGGCGGCTAAACAAAAGGCCATCCTATGGTATAAAAGGCCCATGGGAGAGCTCAAGACCCTGGCCCATTTTTTTAAGGCCCTGGGGGAGGAAAATCGCCTGCGAATCCTTGAGGCCCTGAAGGAGGGGGAGCTTTCGGTGGGAGAGTTGGTGAGCCGGCTGGAACTCTCCCAGCCCCTGGTCTCCCATCACCTGAGGGAACTCAAACTCGCTGGCCTGGTCACCAGCCGCAAAGAAGGGCCTTACGTCTTCTACCGTTTGAAAAGTTCCCGGGTCTTTGAGCTCTTCCGCCTGGCCCAATCCCTGAGGGAGGATACCTGATGACCAAGTTTCAGGAATGGCTCCAGCAGGCCGAAGTGGAAGAAATGCGTTCTGCCCTGCGGACCCTCCTCAGCCAGCTCTACGAGATCCTGGACGAAAAGGCCCAGGAGGAACTTTTTCTAGAGATCTTTCGGGGAGAGGAGGGGCGGGTCCCCTCCATGGTCTACTACTGACTGGCCAAGTGCTTTGACGCGGGCGTGGACCCGCGTTCGGTCTGCCGAGCCATGGTCTCCACGGTGAGCGAGACCGAAACTCTCCCCGAGGAGGTCCCCGAGGGGCTCAAGCTCCTTTTTGAGGAGTGGCTTGACGAACTCCTGGCCGAAGCCCAAAAAGTCCTCCAAAAGGAACCCCACCTTTCGGACCGCGAACTGGCCCGTCGTCTGAGAGTCCCTCTGGAGGGCGCGACCTACCTGCGCCATCGTCTACTCCTCCGCCAATCCTGAACCCTCCTTTCGCTCGAAAAGAGGGAGACTTGACTTTATATAAATAGATGTTATTATGTTAATAAATGGATGGGAGGGTTCGATGATTCGCCAATGACGCCAAACCGCAAAACCCCCAGCCCTGGGGGTTGTACATTGCGCCTTTTGCGGTCTTCCCCTCCGTTATCTTGATCAGGGACAGGAGGTCTTCGGTTGTGAGCACGCCTATCTCGCGGCCGCGGCCCTTCTGGGAGCCCTTTCCGCCGCAGGTTATACCCTTTCCGAAAGGGATCTGGAGGTCTTCGCCCGCACCCAGGTTCAAGCCCGAAGCGGATTCTGCGGCCTCACCGGGGTCTGCGGGATAGTCCCCGCCTTGGGGGCGGTCCTGGCCCATCTCCTGGGCTCCAGGTGCGGCACGGATTCTCCCCAGCGAGAGGTCATGCAATTGCCGGAAACCTCTCTAGGGCCTTGGCGGAGATCACCGGCCCCGGTTGCTGCAAGGCCTATCTCTGGAAGGCCCTGGACCTGGCGGTGGACTTCTTGCGCCGGAGTTTCCCTCAATACCCCTTAAGGGTCGGACCGGTGACCTGTCTCTGGTTTGAAAGACATCCCCACGGCTGCCGCAAGAGCAAATGCCCCTACTGGCCCGGTACAAATCCTCTAAAGGAGGTCTCCCATGAAACTCGGAATCATCATCACCACTAAAGAGGCTGAAAAGGCCTGGAATGCGGTCAGACTGGCCAATTTCGCCCTCAAAGCCGGAGATGAGGTAAAGGTCTTCCTCATGGGGGAAGGAGTGGAGGCCCCGGAAATCGCCGAAGGCCCCTTCAACGTGCGCAAACAACTAGAGGACTTCCTTTCTGCCGGGGGAGAGATCCTGGCCTGCGGGACCTGTCTCAAATTACGGGAAAAGCCCTTTCCACCCTCAAGGACCTCTATGAATTGGTCCAAGAAAGTGATCGGGTCGTGAGTTTTTAAATTCCCCAGAGGAGGTGAAAAAGATGAGAAAGGCCAGACTCGGGACCCTTATCTTTGTATTTTTGGTGATAGGGCTTGTGGGAGGAGCTTTATCCTCTTCGGCCGCTCAAAGAGGGCTTTTAATAGTCATTACCACCAATGATCAAGAAACGGCCTGGCAGGCCTTCCGCCTGGCCAACTTCGCCCTCTCTCAAGGAGACCAAGTAAAGGTCTATCTCACCGGAAAGGGGGTGGAGATCCTCAAGGCCGGGAACGAACCCGTGGACCTGGCCCAAAAAATTGAGAACTTCCTCCGGGCCGGGGGCAGACTTTACGGCTGAAAGAAGGCCCTAGGAATGCACGGAGTGCATTCTCCCAAGGTCACACCTGCCGGCCGCAAAGCCTTCTACCAGATGATCTGGGAGAGCAAGCGGGTCCTGGTCTACTAAAAATTGGCTGGGGGGCTAGGATTCGAACCTAGACCGGTGGGTCCAGAGCCCACTGTCCTGCCGATTAGACGACCCCCCAGCCTTCGTCCCAAATATATCCTAGTCGCCGGAGAGGTCAAGGGCCCCCAGGTGGAGGGAAAGAAAGGGACAGGCCAGGGCCTCCATCTCCCGGGCCAGGGAAACCGCCAGGGCCAGAACCTTCCGCAGTCCGGAAAGATCCAGGTGTTCAAAAAGGAGTTCCAGGCGTCCTTCCGGAGAGAGGGCCAGGGTCCCGGAGCGGCCGGCCACGGTCACCGGAAGGCTCTCTCCCGGATGCGGAAAAAGGATCTCCCCAGAAAAATCCTCCTCAAACTCTCCCGGCCCCTCCACTTCAAAGGTCACGGACTCCAACCGGGGAGACACCCGGGCTTGATAGCGCAACTGGTTGAGGAGGGCCTCGGGATGGGCCACCCGGAAGCGGCCCCCGTTTTCAAACCGCACCAGAAACTCCGTGGGGGCAAGACGACGTTTAGAGGTGGGATAAGGCAGGATCTCCGAAAGGGCTTTGAGGGTGTCTTCCGAGACCGTGATCTGGCGAAACTCCTCCAGCCCGGCTTCGGCGATGGCCTCGCGCCAGAAACGATCGCGCTCAAAATCCCGGCTCTCGTAGTCGTATTCGTAATAGACCCTGCGGATGCCTGCCGAAGCGATGAGTTTGAGACACACATAGCAGGGGGCCAGCGTACAGTAAAGCTCCGCCCCCTCCACGGAGATGCCAAAACGGGCCGCCTGGGCAATGGCGTTGGCCTCGGCATGCGTGGCCCGGCAGAAGTTGTATTTGTCAATGTCCGGGATCCCCTTGTCCCTCCGGAAACAGTAGCCCGGCCCCCGATCGGTACAGTGCCAGGCCCCGGGCATGGGTCCGTTATAGCCGGTAGCCAGGATCCGTCGGTCTTTAACAATTACCGCCCCCGAAGGCCGGGAATTACAACCCGAACGCAGGGCCACCATCTTAGCCAGCAGCATGAAGTATTCCGACCAGGGAGGACGCCTCATGAAAAAAGGTCCGGATAGACCGGGAATTCCGCACAAAGTCGGGAGACCTTCTCCCGAATCTCCCGCCGAAGGGCCTCCTTTTGAGGATTCTTGAGGATGGCCGCCATCCATTCCCCGATCATCTCCATGTGTTCCTCTTTAAGCCCCCGAGTAGTCACCGCCGGAGTGCCAATGCGGATCCCGCTGGTAACCCGGGCCGGACGGGGATCAAAGGGAATGGCGTTTTTGTTGACCGTGATTCCGGCCTGAGAGAGGAGTTCTTCGGCCTCGGCCCCGGTAAGCCCCTGGGGGGTAAGATCCACCAGAATGAGGTGATTGTCCGTGCCCCCGGAGACCAGACGAAAACCCTCGGCGGCCAGCACCTCCGCCAGACGCCGGGCGTTGGCCACCACCTGCTGCTGATAGCTCTTAAATCCCGCAGATAAGGCCTCCTTAAAGCATACCGCCTTGGCGGCAATGATGTTCATGTGGGGTCCGCCTTGGATCCCGGGAAAGACCGTCTTGTCCAAAAGTCGGGCATAGCTCTCCCGGGCCAGGATGAAGCCCCCTCGCGGGCCCCGCAGGGTCTTGTGGGTGGTGGAGGTTACAAAGTCCGCATAGGGGACGGGAGAAGGATGGACTCCGGCAGCCACCAGCCCCGCAATGTGGGCCATATCCACCAGGAGATAGGCCCCCACTTCCTCGGCGATGCGGGCGAAGGCCTCAAAATCGATCACCCGGGGATAGGCGCTGGCCCCGGCCACGATCATCTTGGGCCGGTGCTCCAGGGCCAGACGCCGCACCTCTTCGTAATCGATGGTCTCCGTCTCCCGGGAGACTCCATAATGCACGATGCGATAGAGCTGGCCCGAGAAATTCACCGGGGAGCCGTGGGAGAGATGCCCTCCGTGGGCCAGATTCATGGAAAGGATGGTGTCCCCGGGTTTGAGCACCGCGAAATAGACGGCCATGTTGGCCTGGGTCCCGGAATGGGGCTGGACGTTGGCGTATTCCGCTCCAAAAAGCATCCGGAGCCGCTCCCGGGCCAGGTCCTCGGCCCGATCCACAAACTCGCAGCCGCCATAGTAGCGGGCCCCCGGATACCCCTCGGCATATTTGGCCATGAGAGGGGAGCCCTCGGCCTCCATCACCGCCCGGGAGGGCAGATTCTCGGAGGCGATCATCTCCAGCTGCCCCGAAAGCCTTTCCGTCTCTGCCCGGATGATCTCCCAGACCTCGGGATCGGTCTCTTTAATCTTGGCGAACATTTTGCAGACTCCGCGCATATTCTTCGATCAACTGCAGGCGCCGGCTGTGACGCCCGTCCTCAAAGGGGGTCTCTAAAAAGATCCGCACGATCTCCAGCGCCAAGGCCGGCCCGATGACCCGACCGCCCATGGTGAGCACATTGGCGTCGTTGTGGAGCCGACACATGCGCGCCGTGTAACAGTCGTGACAGAGGGCCGCCCGAATGCCGGGAAACCGGTTGGCCATGATGGTCATCCCCAGGCCGGTCCCGCAGATAAAGATCCCCCTTTCGGCCTGCCCGGAAAGGAGCTTTTCCAGCCCCTTGGCCCCAAAGACCGGGTAATCCACGGACTCGCAACTGTGGCAGCCCACATCCAGGACCTCGTGCCCCATCTCCTGCAGATATTCTTTGATCCTTTCTTTGAGTTCAAAGCCCGCGTGATCCGAGGCCAGGACGATCCTCATGAGCCCTCCCCGTATTTCTTAAAGACCAGGACGGCGTTGGTCCCTCCGAAGCCGAAGGCGTTGGACATCGCCGCCCGCACGGGCATCTTCCGGGCCTGGTTAGGGACATAGTCCAGGTCACAGTCCGGATCCGGCTCCTCGTAATTGATGGTAGGAGGTACCAGGTCTTCGGCCACGGCCTTTACCGTGAGGACCGCCTCCAGCCCCCCGGCCCCCCCAAGGAGGTGCCCAGTCATAGACTTGGTGGAGGAGACCGCCAGCCGATAGGCGTGTTCCCCGAAGACCCGCTTAATGGCCCGGGTCTCGGCCGCATCGTTGAGGGGGGTACTGGTGCCGTGGGCGTTGATATAGTCTACGTCTTCGGGCCGCAGGCCGGCGTCGGCGAGCGCCATTTCCATGCAGCGGGCCGCGCCCTCTCCTTCGGGATGCGGAGCGGTCATGTGGTAGGCGTCAGCGGTAAGACCGTAGCCCGCAAGTTCGGCATAGATGCGCGCCCCCCGGGCCCGAGCATGTTCCAGCTCCTCCAGCACCAGGATGCCGCAACCCTCGGCCATGACGAAGCCGTCCCTCCGGGCATCGAAGGGGCGACTGGCCCGCTCGGGGGCTTCATTGCGGGTGGAAAGGGCCTTCATCACCGCAAAACCACTCACCGAAAGAGGGGTGATAAGACTCTCCGTGCCTCCGCAGATCATAAGATCTGCCAGGCCCTCCCGGATGAGACGGAAGGCCTCTCCGATGGCGTGATTTCCGGCGGCGCAGGCCGTACAAACCGCGGTATTGGGACCGGTGGCCCCGAAGAGGATGGCCACCTGGCCCGCGGCCATGTTCGGGATGACCATGGGGATAAAAAAGGGGGTCACCCGGCGCCAGCCCCGCTCGCGCAACACCAGGGTGTACTGCTCTACAATCCCCATCCCCCCCATACCCACCCCGACAATCACCCCCGCCCGGGGGCCGAGATTCTCCAAAGGCAACCCCGCGTCCTCCAGGGCCATGCGCGAAGCAGCGATGGCATACTGGATGAAGACATCCACCCGGGAGACCAGCTTCTTGGGCATGAAATCCTCGGCCCGAAAACCTTTGACCTCCCCGGCAATGCGCACCGGAAGGTCCCGGGCGTCGAACTTGGTAATGGGGCCGATCCCGGACTCCCCGGCCACCGCTCGCTTCCAGGTCTCCTCCACCCCGATCCCCAGCGGAGAGATGGCCCCCAGCCCGGTGACCACTACCCGTCTTCTCATAGGTCTTCTCCAGTCGTCTGAGTTATCCCTGGGCGTGCTCTTTCACGTAGTTTAACACGTCTCCCACCGTGCGCAGTTTCTCGGCCTCCTCGTCGGAGATCTCCATCCCGAACTCTTCCTCCATGGCCATGACCAGCTCCACCAGGTCCAGGGAGTCCGCTCCCAGATCATCCACGAAAGAGGCCTCGGGCTTGAGCTGGTCTTTGGAGACGTTGAGCTTTTCGGCGATGATCTCCAGCACCTTTTCCTCCACCGACATGCGACACCTCCTTTTCCGTCCAAAATTTGGCTTGCTTTTAGCTTACTCTTCCGAAATTTTCAAGGCGGAAAGGCCTTTGTCTACCAGAGCCCTCCATTCACGTGAATAACCGTGCCCGTAATGTAGGCCGCCTTTTCCGAGGCCAGAAAGACTACGGCATAGGCCACCTCCTCCGGGGTGCCGGGTCTTCCCAGGGGGACCCGGGAAAGGAGGGCCTCGCGGACCTTCTCCGGAAGGGCCGCGGTCATGTCCGTCTCGATAAACCCCGGGGCCACCACGTTCACTGTAATCCCTCGGGTAGCTACCTCCAGGGCCAGGGAGCGGCTAAACCCTACCAGCCCGGCCTTGGAGGCCGCATAGTTGGTCTGGCCCGGATTTCCGGAAAAGGCCACCACCGAGGAAACATTGATGATCCTACCCCAGCGGCGCTTCATCATTCCCGGGAGTACGGCCTTGGTGACCAGGAAGGCCCCCTTGAGATTTACCGAAAGGACCCGCTCCCAGTCCTCCTCCTTGAGCCGCATACAAAGACCGTCCCGGGTGATCCCGGCGTTATTGACCAGGATGTCGATTTTTCCCAAGGCCTCCTCCACCTCCTTTACCCCCTGGGATACGGCCTCGGGGTCGGCCACATCGAATTTCACCGCCAGGGCTTGCCCTCCCAGGGCCTCGATCTCCCGGACTACCTCCTGGGCCGGCCCTTCGGAGGCCGCATAATTTACAGCCACCTGGGCCCCGGAGCGGGCCAGCTCCAGGGCCACGGCCCGGCCGATCCCCCGCGAGGCCCCGGTCACCAGGGCCACTTTACCCTTGAGCTCCATGGAACCCTCCTTTTACCTCGCGCACTCTCTGGATGAGAAGCGGAAGGATGCGGGTGGCGTCTCCCACCACCGCGATGTCCGCCCGCTTCATGAGGGGGGCCTCCGGGTCGAGGTTCACCGCCACCACCACCTCCGAGCCCTCCATGCCCACGGTGTGCTGCAGGGCCCCGGAGATCCCGAAACCCAAGTAAAGCTTAGGGGCCACGGTCTCGCCGGAGACCCCGATCATGTGTTCCTCGGAGACCCATCCCAGGTGACAGACGGGCCGGGTAGCCCCCACCGCCCCTTCCAGGAGTTCCGCCAGATCAAAGAGTTTTTCGAAGTTTTCTTTGGTAAGGAGGCCCCGGCCCCCGGCCACCACCACCCGGGCCCCGGAAAGAGGACTTTCCCGGCGCGGAAGACCTTTGATCTTCCTCCGGCGCACTCGGGCCCGGGGCACCCCGGAGAGCTTGACCTCCTCCACCACCCCCTCGGGGGTTTCTATCCTTTCGGCCTTGCGGAAAACCCCGGGACGCACCGTGGCCATCTGGGGCCGGGTGCGGGAGACAATGCGGGCCATGACCGTCTCCCCGAAAGAGGGCCTCACCTGCACAAAACGCCCTTCTTCGTCCACTTCAAAGGCCGTACAGTGGGCCGTAAGTCCCAGATGTAAAAGACCGGCAAGCCGCGGGGCCAGGGCCTGCCCCTCGGCCGTGGCCCCAAAAAGAAAGACCTCCGGGGCCCTCTCCCGCACCTCTCCGGCCAGGACCTCCGCGTAGACCTCGTCCCGAAAGTCCGCAAGCTCCGGATGCACCAAAAGGAGTACCCGCTGGGCCCCGTAGGCGATCAACTCCTCGGCCACCTCCCGCACCCCCTCGTCCCCCAGGACCACCACGGTCACTTCCAGTGAAAGACGAGGGGCAAACTTCCGGGCCACGGAAAGGAGTTCATAGACCACCGGATGAAAACCCTGCTTCTCTCGCTGCCCGTAGATCCAGAAACCGCTCATGGGATTCCCTCCCTGCCTTTTAGGCCTTAAATAAGACCCCGCTCGCGGAGAAGAGATACCAGTTGGTCCACCACCTCTTCCGGCTCCCCGGAAAGTACGAGGCGCTCCTTTTCGGTCTCTGGGCTAAAGACCGAAAGGACCTGGGTGGGGGAGCCGGAAAGGCCTAACTTCTCAGGGTCACAGCCCAGGGCCTCGGCGGAAAACACCCGGGGTTCACGTTCTCTTACCGCAAGCAGGCGTTTCAAAGAAGGGGGTCGCAGAGACACCGTCTCGGGCTCCACGGTGAGGACCGCCGGCCCCGAAAACTCCACTTCTTCCAGATATCCGTCAAGGAGCCTTTCGGCCACGAAAAGATCCCCCTCGCGGAAGATCCGGGTCACTTGGGTGAGGCTCGGAAGTCCCAGCCAGGCCGCAGTCTCCGGCCCCACCTGGGCCGTCTCCCCGTCCACCGAGGCCTTGCCCATGAGGACCAGATCAAAGGGCTCCAGTTTGCGCAGGCCCTGGGAGAGGGCGTAACTGGTGGCCAGGGTGTCCGAGCCGGCAAAGGCTCGATCCGAAAGGAGGACCATCTCGTCGGCCCCCAGGGTGAAGGCCTCCCTCAAAAGGGGCGCGGCATTGGGAGGACCCATCATCAGGGCCGAGACCTTTCCTCCATAGCGTTCCCGGAGTTCCACCGCCATCTCCAGGGCGTAAAGGTCCGGGGGATTGAGGATGAGCTCCGCGGATTCCCGACGCAGGGTGTGGGTCTCCGGGTCCACCCGGACCGTTCCGGGCTTGGGGACCGGTTTGACACAGACGATCAGATGCATAGGGCCTCCTTGACTAGGGTATAAATTTCCCGGGCCCAGGAAAGGGCCTCCTCCGCCTCCTCACGCGTATATTCCTCCAAAGGGATCCAATCCTCGGCTCCATAAAAGGCTTCTTTCAACCTTTAATCCTCCAGTAAACTTGGCCCTGGCCGGAATATCTTTTAATTTCCCCCGATTGAGGCTTTCCCGAAGTTCTTTTAGCCAACCTTCAAGAAGCCCCTCCGGATCGTAGAGGACCTTCCCACCCTCAAGAAGGGCTAATCCTAGAGAGCGGGCCTTCCTTAAGTCCTTCGGGGCTAAAATTTGAGGATAAAAGAAAAAACCGTATTTTTCTTCGAGTTTTTCTCCTAAATATCTTTCAAAATCTTCAAGTTCCTTGCGCAATGTTTTTCTAGTCTCTATCAAAATCAAAAGATCGATGTCGGAATAGATTCCCAGAGTACCCTTTACCACGGATCCGAAAAGGGCCGCTCCGCGGAGGTGCTCTCCGTAAAATTCACGAAGATCCTCCACCAGCTCTTTTTCTAAGCGCGCCAGAATTCGCTGGGAGAGGAGGTTAGGTCGAATCATGCTTCCCGATAATATTTGAGGAGCTCGCGGGCCAGGACCTCTCGCTGGATCTCGTTGGTGCCTTCGTAGATCTGAAGACACTTGGCGTCCCGCATGAGTTTTTCCACCCCGTAGTCCCGCATGTAGCCGTAGCCCCCCATCATCTGGACCGCCCTTTCGGCCACCCACATGGCCACGTCGGTGGCAAAGGCCTTAGCCATGGCTGAAGGACCGGAGATTTCCTTGGCCCCGGCATCTATGGTGCGGGCGGCCTGATAGACCAGAGCCCGGGCAGCCTCGATCCGCATGGCCATCTCGGAAAAGGTGTGCCCCACGGCCTGGAAATGATAGACCGGCTGTCCGAACTGCACCCTCCGGCGGGCGTGGTTCAGGGCCCGCTCGAAGGCCCCCTGGGCCAGCCCCACGGCCTGGGCCCCCACCCCCACCCGGGCATAATCTAGGGTGCGCATGGCCACGATAAAGCCCAGGCCCTCCCGCCCCAAAAGCCGTTCCTTCGGGATCCGGCAATCGGTGAAGAAGAGCTCCGTGGTCACTGAGGCCCGAAGGCCCATCTTCTTTTCCTGACGTCCCACGGCAAAGCCCGGATCGCCCTTTTCCACGATGAAGGCACTGGCCCCCCGGGCCCCCTTGCGGGGATCGGTCACGGCAATAATCACGTAAAGGTCAGCGATCCCCCCGTTGGTGATCCATTGCTTGATCCCGTTAAGTACGTAATGATCCCCCTCCCGCACGGCCCGAGTCTTAATGGCCGCGGCATCGCTTCCGGCCTGGGGCTCGGTGAGGGCAAAGGCGCAGAGCTTGCGCCCGGAGGCCACCTCCGGAAGATAGCGGGCCTTCTGCTCCTTGGTCCCGAAAAGGAGGATGGGATAGGCCCCGAGAAAGCTGGCCGCATAGGTGGTGGCCACCCCAGGACAGTATCGGGAAAGGTGTTCCACCGCCAGGCAGAGGGCCAGGGTCCCCCAGCCCAGTCCCCCGTATTCCTCGGGGATGACCAGGCCGAAGAGATCGGCCTGGGCCAGGGCCCGAATGGGGGCGGGATCGTAGGCCTCTTCCTCGTCCCAGCGGAGGGCGTGAGGGGCGATGTAGTCCCGCCCGATGCGGTTTACCAACTCCACTAAAAGCTTTTCCTCTTCCGATAGAAAATAATTCAACATGCGGGCCTCCCTTTACGGCCTGTGTCCTATACCATATAAAAAAACATGGACTTTTTAAAGGTGACCTTCCCGGTCTCGGGGGTAACCACCTGGGTCTTTCTTCCCCCACTTGTGGGTTTCACTCTGGCCTTCTTCGGGGTCATGGGTGGGGTCACCGGGGCCTTTCTTCTGCTTCCCTTTCAGTTTTCGGTCCTGGGCTACACCACCCCCGGGGTCTCGGCCACCAATCTCCTTTATAACCTCTTTACCATACCCCCGGCCCTCTGGCGCTACCGGCGTCAGGGGCGCTTCCCCCGCACCCTCACCCTGGCCATGCTTCTCACCTTGATCCCGGGAATGTTTGCGGGCTACCTCCTGCGGATCTCTCTTCTTTCCTCTCCGGGCCGTTTCCGCTACCTGGTGGGGCTGGTCCTCCTCTACCTCAGCCTGCGGCTTTTGGGGGACCTCCGTCGGCAGACCCGCCCCCGTCCTGCAAAAGGAGACACCCTCTCCGAGGGGGTTTTTTCCTTGCGGGAGATCCGTCTCTTTTTCGGAGGGGAGGTCTATCGGGTCCCGGGCCCCCCGCTTCTCCTTTTGAGCCTTCTCGTAGGCCTGGTAGGCGGGGCTTACGGGATCGGAGGCGGGGCCATTCTCTCCCCTTTTCTGGTAGCGGTCCTGAGACTGCCCATATACATAACCGCCGGGGGCACCCTGGCCACCACCTTCGTGGGCTCTCTGGCCGGAGTCCTCTTTTATTCCTTCGGGCCCGGAGCCGGACCGCAGACCCGCCCGGATCTTCTGCTGGCCGCCCTTTTGGGCCTGGGGGGCCTTATCGGAGGCTGGTTCGGGGCCCGACTCCAGCCTCGCATCCCCGAACGTCTCATCAAGGCCGGGCTCTTTCTGGCCACCCTCCTGGTGGCCCTAAAGTATCTTCTGTGGCATAAATGATTTATGGAGCCCATTCGGGAAAGGAGAAAAAAGATGGACGAAAGGAAAACCCTGGACCAGGAAGTTTATCAGGCAGTCTTTGCCGAGGGAGAAGAAAAGGCGAGCCGGCTTAGGGCCGTAAGAGAAAAGTCCGAAGCCCTGGGAGCGCGCCCGGCCTCCATCTACCCCCTCTATCGGGAAATGGCTCGGGAATTCCCGGGCTTCACCGTCCCGGCCATAAACCTCCGGGGAATGACCTACGACGTAGCCCGGGCCCTTTTCCGGACCGCCAAGAGGCTTTCCGTAGGAGCGGTCATCCTGGAGATCGCCCGCTCGGAGATGGGCTATACCCGCCAGCGGCCTCTGGAGTACGCTGCGGTGGTGCTTGCGGCGGCGGCTCGGGAGGAATTTCCCGGACCGGTCTTTATTCAGGGGGACCACTTTCAGGCCAACCGCAAGGCCTTCCTGGCCCACCCCGAGGCCGAAAAACGGGCCTTAAAAGACCTCATCCGGGAGGCCCTTTCTGCGGGCTTCTATAATATCGACATCGACGCCTCCACCCTGGTGGACCTCTCTAAGGAGACCCTGGAGGAACAACAGCGCCCCAACTATGAACTTACCGCAGAACTGGCCACCTACGTGCGTTCCCTGGAGCCCGAAGGGATTACCGTAAACCTCGGCGGAGAGATCGGGGAGATCGGCGGACACAACAGCACCCCGGAGGAGTTGCGGGCCTTTATGGAGGGCTTCAACCGGGCCTTTTCCGCCGGGCCGGGTCTTTCCAAGATCAGCGTGCAGACCGGCTCGAGCCACGGAGGGGTGGTTCTTCCCGACGGTTCGGTGGCCAAGGTACAGATAGACTTCGAGACCCTGCGGGTGCTTTCCGAGATCGCCCGTCGGGAATACGGCCTGGCTGGAGCCGTCCAACACGGGGCCTCCACCCTTCCCGAGGAGTATTTTCATGTATTCCCGGAGGTGGGTTGTGCGGAAATTCACCTGGCCACAGGCTTTCAGAACCTCATCTTCGATCACCCGGCCCTTCCGGAAGAATTCCGCCAGAAGATTTACCGCTATCTCAAGGAAAATCTCCGGAAGGAGTGGCAGGAAGGCTGGACCGAATCCCAATTCCTCTACAAGACCCGCAAGAAGGCCTTCGGGATCTTCAAACGCGATTGGTGGGATCTTCCCCAAGGGGTAAAAGGGCCCATTCTCGAGACCCTGGAAGAGACCTTCGAAAAGATCTTCCGGGCCCTCCGGGTCACGGAGACCCTGGAGCGGGTGCAGACCCTCTGCGGCTAGTCGTTCCGCAGGCGGCCCTGCCCGGTGGACTCGAGCACCGAGAGCCAGAAGCGGCTACGGGTATTGACCTGTTTGCGCCGTTTGGTGGCCTCCGCCAGAGGAATGTGCACGTAGTGGTGGTTGAGGTAGCTAATCATGAGCCCGGTCTTTCCAGCCATGGCCGCGTGCACGGCATACTGCCCTAGAAAGCCGCAATAGATACGGTCGTCCACCGAGGCGGGCACACTGCGGATGATGTAACTGGGATCGATGTAGCGCACATAGACCTCCAGGCCCCGCTCCTGGAAGTAGGCCTTGATCCGATCCCGCAGGAAGGTCCCGATGTCTCCGAGTTTGATATTGCCTGAGGGATCATATTCCGGCTTTTCGGGCTGGACATATTTCTGGCCTGCGCCCTCGGCCACCACGATTACCGCATGCCGGCGCTCTTTGAGGCGTCTTTCCAGGGCCGCAAGGAGCCCCTGGGGGCCCTCAAGATCGAAATCCTCCTCGGGAATGAGACAGAAATTGACCTCCTTGGTGGCCAAAGTGGCCGCGGCGGCGATAAAACCGGAATAACGCCCCATGACCTTGACCAGACCGATTCCGTTCGGGGCTCCCACAGCCTCGGTGTGGGCGCAGCGGATGGCCTTGCAAGCCTCCTCCACCGCGGTCACAAAGCCAAAGGTCCGGGAGACCAGCCAGATGTCGTTGTCAATGGTCTTGGGGACCCCCACCACGGCGATCTTGAGCCCCCGGCGGGCGATCTCCTCCTTGATCTTGGTGGCGGCCCGAAAGGTCCCGTCGCCCCCGATCATAAAAAGGATATTCACGTTCATACGCTCCAGGGCATCCACGATCTGGTCCACCGGCTGATGGCCCCGCGAGGTTCCCAGAAAGGTCCCCCCCAGCTCGTGGATCTCCGAGACCACCTCCGGGCTGAGCTCCAGCACATCGTGGCCGTAGGCCGGGATGAAGCCCTGCAGTCCGTAACGGATGCCGTAGATGTGCCGCACCCCATAGGAGTGATAGAGGGTGAGGACGATAGAGCGGATCACGTCGTTGATTCCCGGGCAAAGCCCCCCGCAGGTGACGATAGCCGCCCGGCTCTTGGCCGGATCAAAGTAGATGTAAGGCCTGGGGCCGGCAAGTTCCGCCGCAGGGAAAGACCGGCCCTCGGCAAGGGCCTGCCGCAGAAATTCCTCGGAGACCCGCAGACTAATGCGCATCTCGTCGGTCACAAAACAGCCTTCCGGAAGATCCAGGGGATTTTCGATGCGGGCCGGGCCAAGGGTTTCAATCTGGGTATTGATGTCCTCCGGGATCTCTTCGATGAAATCAAAAAGGGAACAGGTGGGCTTCATCTACTACCTCCTTAAAAGATCTTCCAGGGCCTCAAAGAGCCGGGGGAAACGAAAGCGAAAGCCGAGGTCAAGCAGCCTCCGGGGCCGGGCCCGACAACTGGCGGTGAGCACCTGGGCCACCTCCCCGAAAAGCAGGCGTAGGGCCCAGCGGGGGGTAGGCAGAAAGGCCGGACGCCTTAAGACCCGTCCCAAGGTGCGGGCAAAATCCCTCTGGCGCACCACCTCCGGGGCCACAAGATTGAAGGGCCCCCGGGCCTCGGGCCTTTCGGCCAGGAAAAGGAGGGCCTCCACCAGATCGCGCACGTGGATCCAGGGGAACCATTGACGCCCATCCCCGATAGGGCCTCCGAACCCCAGACGAAAGGCCGGAAGCATCTTAAGGAGGGCCCCTCCGTCCGGCCCCAGGACCACGCCAAAACGGCCGACCACCACCCTCAAGCCCCGGAGCTCTCCGGAGAAAGCGGCCTCCTCCCACTCCCGACAGACCCGGGCCAAAAAGTCCTCTCCCGGGGGATGGTCCTCGTCCACCTCCTCCTCTCCGGTATCCCCGTAATAGCCCACCGCCGAGGCATTTACCAGGGTCCCCCCTGGAGGGAGGGTTTCGGCCAGAAGACGCGAGGAAAGGACCCGGGAGTCCCGGATGAGCCTTTTGTATTCCTCGTCCCAGCGACGGAAGATGTTGGCCCCGGTAAGGTTGAAGGCCACCTCGCAGGTCGCGGCTTCCTCCTGCCAGGGGCCGGGCCGCAGGGGATCTCCCAGGACGGCCCGCACCCCCTGGGGAAGACGGGCCACCTTGGCCCGGGAACGCACCAGGGCCCGCACCTCTAAGCCCTTTTCTACCAGGGCCCGCAGGAGATGCCCCCCGATAAAGCCCGTCCCCCCGGCCACAAAGACCCGTTTCATCATCAATAGGGATTATACCAAACTTGGCCCCGGGGGAAGGAAATGATAAATTGACCATATGAGTTCTGAAAAATGGCTTCTCCTCTATCTCTCCCAACTGGGAGGGCTCTTCCTGGAGGCGGCCCCTTATCTCCTTTTGGGCCTCCTTTTGGCCGGACTCCTGCGGGTCTTTGTCTCCGAGGACTGGCTCAGCCGACACTTAGGAGGGCACACCCTAAAGGGAGCCCTGAAGGCCGCCCTCCTGGGGCTTCCGCTTCCCCTCTGTTCCTGCGGGGTTCTGCCGGCAGCGGTAGGGCTTTATCGGGCCGGGGCCGGTCTCCCGGCCACCTTCGCCTTCCTGGTGGCCACTCCCCAGACCAGCGCCGACGCCATCCTCCTGGCCTACGGTCTTCTGGGCGGGGTTTTCGCCCTGGCCTATCCACTTTCGGCCCTGTGGGTGGCCCTGTGGGTGGCCCTTGCGGTGCGCTTTCTGGTGGGGGAAAGCCCCTCCCCTTCCACTCCCCTTGCGGCCTGCGCCTGCTGCGCTGCGGAAACCTCCCATCAACACACCTTTGGAGAAAGGGTCTGGACCTCCCTGCTCTATGCCGTGGAAGAACTTCTGGCGGATCTGTCCCGGCCTCTGGCCGTGGGCTTTCTGCTAGCGGCCCTGGTGGCCCTGATCCTTCCTCCGGGGCTGGCCGAAAGGCTTTCGGCCCACGGATTGGTCTATCCGGCCATGATCCTGGTGGGGCTTCCCCTTTATGTGTGCGCCACCGCCTCCATTCCCCTGGCCTACACCCTCCTCCTTAAGGGCTTCAGCCCCGGGGCGGTGCTGGTCTTTCTGGTGACCGGACCAGCCACTAACCTTACCAGTATCACCGTACTTTCCCGGCTTTTCGGTCTGCGCACGGTGACGCTCTATCTTCTGGCCCTTATCCTGGCGGCCCTCACCGCAGGCCTGGCCCTGGATACCCTTTTCCCCGGCCTTTCGGCCAAGGTCTCTCCTTCCGCCCCGGAGGGTCCGAGCCTTCTGAACACCCTCTCGGCGGCCCTCCTGGCCCTCCTTCTTCTGCGGGAGATCCTCTGGAAACCTCTCTGGAAGGACCGGGAGCCGGGCTGCGCTTGTCAGAGTTAGTCCACCACGGAAAAGCCCTCCAGCTTGTTGCGCCAGAAGGCCGTAGCCCGGGGATAGATCTTCCGAAAGGTCACCTCGAGATACCCTCTCTTCCTTTCCTCGGAAAGGACCTCCACCTTCACCTGAGCGTGTCTAAAATGGGCCAATAGGGCGCGAAAGGCCCTTTCCGTGCGAAAGCGCACCCGAAAGGTCTCGGAAACCGGCTCCCCCTCGGAAATCCTTTCCAAAAACTCGGCCAGGCCCCGAAAGACCCTCCCGGCCAGGGCCCGTTCCTCCTCCGGTCCAAAGTCCCCGAAAAGCTCCCAGCGACTGAGGACATAGCGCACCAGACGGTGGGTGAGGTACTCCGGAGGAACCTCCCCCAAGTAAGGAAAGACCACTCGGAGGTCTTCCAGGTTGGAGATGGGAGTGACATATTTGAGGTAAGGACTTCCGGAGGCCCCTTTGAGGACCACCCCTTCCCGTCCCTCGGCCTCGTAGCGCCGGAGGAGTTCGAGAAGGGGAGAGAGATCCCCGGGCTCGAAGGGCCCGGAGATCTCCGGAGCGGGGAATTGGTAGGCTTCAAAGAGGGCGTACTTCTCCTCCGGGGGAAGGAAGCGGCCCTCAGGAAAACGCAGGAGATCAAAGACAAAAAACCGCACGTCCTCTTTCACATAGGACGGCCATTCTCCCACAAAGGGGTTTCCCGGACCGGCCACCTCACAGCAGACCGCCAGATTCGGATGCTCTTCAAAAAACTCCGGAAGACGGGGCAAAAAATCCGGCCAGCGGTCGGTGGCAAAGGGACAGACGAAGCCCCGCCGGGTCACCGCCAGGATCTCTCCGCCCACCGTAAAAAGCCTCACGTTGTAGCCTTCGATCTTCTCTTCCGCAAAAAAGGGCCCTGCAAAATAGCGGGGCACCCCGCTGGTCAAACGGAAGATGCGGGGGATGTGCGGAAACCCGGGGACCAAAATCTCCTCCCCCAGGACGGTCCCCTCCGGAAATCCCCGAAAATCTCGGCGTAGGCGAAAGAGGTTTTCTTCCACCCCGGCCAGCGGCACCAGCCGGGCGTCGGCCAAGGCGGTCTCCCAGACCTCTAAAGGGAGCTTTTTTAGGGCCGGATTGCGCTCATAGATCCGAGAAAATCGCTCTCGGATCCTTTCAAAACGTTCCGCTTCCATGGACCATGACCTCTCCGGGTTCCCCCTCGGCCCCCTGGATCTCGATCTTTACCTCCGGGAGGAACTGCCGGATGACCCAGGCGTTGGTTAAAAGATGGCGGGTCACCGCCGGGGTGCGGAAACGTGTTAAACCTTTAGCCAGAGCCGCAGGAAGGAGTAACTGATCTGCCAGATATTGATCCACCGAGGAAGCCCTCTCCATGATTTGAAGATAAGGCCCCACCGCCTCCTCGGCCACCTTTTCGGCCGGCTTTCCCCGGGCCCCCAGGGCAAAGACCCCGGCCCTTCGGAAGTCCTCCTGTCCCACTACCCCCACGAAGGTCCCCGGGGAGGCGCTGGGGGCCTTCTCCAGACGAACTTCCACCGAAAGCCCGGCCTCGCGCAAGAGTTTTTCCGCCCGGGACGCCTGGCGCCGCCGGATATGCTCGGGAAGGTCCGCGGTCACAAAAGAAAACACCCGGGTCACTTCGGGGCGCAGGGGAGCTCCGAGGTCCAGTCCCCGGAGTTCTCGGGCCGGGCCGATCTCGGCCAGGATTTCCCCTCCTCCCCGGGGATAAAAACCGTATTTGCGCAGGGTGAGCCTTCCGGAAAGCCCCATGGTCTCCACCAGCGGCCAGAAGACCTCGGCCAAATAATGAAAACAGGGGCTCTGGGGCACATGGGTTCCTCCGCGAAGGATAAGGCGTCCGCCCCCGGCCTGGGCCAGGGGGAGATAGAGGGTCTGAAAGAGGAGGGAGGTAGCCCCGGCGGTTCCAATCTCCAGCGTATAAGCTCCGGGACGGGGGGCTCGGGGACGAAAGACGATCTCCCGGGAGCCCTTTTCCGCCCCCTCCACTTCGGCCCCGGAGAGGCGGGCCGCCCCCAGGACACAGGCCAGGTGCTGGGGACGCAGCCCGGGCCGGGGGCGTCCGGCCCGGATATTCACCAGCCGGAAGGAGCGACCGGTAAGGAGGGAAAGGGTAAGGGCCGTGCGCAGGATCTGTCCCCCGCCCTCTCCGTAAGATCCATCAAGGATAAGCATCCTAGCGCCGATGGCAGGCCACCCGGTGCCCGGGGGTTCGCTCCCGGAGCCTGGGCCTTTCCCGAACACAGAGCTCCTGGACTTCCGGGCAGCGGGGGTGAAAGACGCAACCGCTGGGGCGTTTCAGGAGACTTGGAGGCTCTCCCGGAAGGGGCCTTCCGGGTCGTCCTTCCCCGGGGACTGCGGCCAGCAGGGCCTCGGTATAAGGGTGAAGCCCGGATCCCTTCAAAAAGACCTCCCGCGGGGCCTCCTCCACAATTTCTCCCAGATACATGACCGCCACCCGATGACTCAGATAGAGGACCACCGGAAGATTGTGCGAAATAAAAAGATAACTCATGGGAAAGCGTTGCTGAAGTTCTTTGAGGAGTTCCAGGATCTGGGCCTGTACGGAGACATCCAGGGCCGAGGTGGGTTCATCCAGGACCACCGCTCGAGGCCGGGTGACCAGGGCCCGGGCCAGGGCCACCCGCTGGCGCTGGCCCCCGGAAAGTTGATGGGGAAAGCGGGGAAGAAGATCCTCCTCCAGCCCCACCAGGCGCAACATCTCCGCCGCCCGCTCCCGGGCCTCGGCTTTGCTCACCCCTAGAAGCCTCAAGGGTTCGGTAACCAGATCCTCCACCTTCTTGCGGGGATTGAGAGAGGCGGCCGGATCCTGAAAGACGGCTTGAAGGGCCGGCCGCAAACGTTTCCTTTCCGCACGGGGAAGCTCCCAGTAAGGTTGCCCCAAAAAGTAGAACTCTCCCCGGTCTGGTCTCTCCAGGGCCAGGGCCAGCCGGGCCAGGGTGCTTTTGCCGCAGCCGCTCTCCCCCACCAACCCCAGGACCTCGTTTTCCGAAAGCTCGAGATTGATCCCTCGAAGGACTAATAGTTGGGGCCCTCTTCCCCAGAAACGGCGCAGGCCGTAAGCCTTTTCCACCTCCCGCAGGGCGAGCACGCTCATCTTCGAAGACACCTCACCTTCCGGCCCGGGCTCACCTCCCGAAGCTCCGGATGGATTCTCTCACAGCGGCCCTCCCTTTCTGGACAGCGGGGGGCAAAGCGGCAGCCGGAGGGCCACCTTCCAGGGGAGGGTACCTGTCCCGGTAGGGCCTCAAGGCGCCTCACCCCCAGCCGGGGAAAGGCCGCCAGAAGACCGCGGGTATAAGGATGGAGGGGCTGCTCAAAAAGGGCCTCGCGCGGGGCCTCCTCCACGATTTCTCCGGCATACATTACCGCCACCCGATCCGCCACTTCCCGGATCACCGAAAGATCGTGGGAAATAAAGAGGAGGGCCAGATGGCGCCGAAGGCGCAATTCCCTGAAAAGTTCGAGGATCTGGGCCTGGACCGTGACGTCAAGCGCGGTGGTGGGTTCGTCGGCCACAAGGACTTCCGGCTCTCCGGCCAGGGCCATAGCGATCATGGCCCGCTGGCGCATTCCCCCGGAAAGTTCGTGAGGGTAGTTACCATAGCGGACCTCCGGGTCCGGCAGGCGCACTTCGGCCAGAAGCCGCAGGGCCTCCTCCCGGGCCGCCTCTCCGCGGAGCCCCCGGTGTTCGGAGAGGACCTCCTCAATCTGGTGACCGATGGTGAAGACCGGATTGAGGGCACTCAGGGGTTCTTGAAAGATAAGGGCCAGGTGTCGGCCCCGAAAGCGACGGCGCTCCTCCGGAGCAAGGCTTAAGAGGTCCTGATTTTGAAAAAGGACCCGGCCTTCTAAGGGAATCACTCCCGGGGGAAAAAGGCCTAAACAGGAAAGGCCGGTCAGGGATTTGCCACAGCCGCTTTCCCCCACCAGGCCCAGAATCTCTCCCCGGCCAAGACCGAAATCTACTCCATCTACCAGAACCGGTCCCGACCTGAGGCCCAGCCGCAGACCTTTAACTTGAAGGAGGGGAACCCCCTCCACCCTTAGGCTCAACCCCCGCCGCAGCGCCGGATCTCGGCCGCCAGGATCTCCTGGGCCGTAGCCTCCCGCACGGCCTCAATCCGGATGCGCATAATCACGTTCTTTCCCGCAGCCGGATGGTTAAAGTCGGCTTTTACCCGGTCGCCCTCCACCGCGAGCACTTTGAAAAAGGTCTTCTGACCAAAGGGCCCCTCTTCCTCATAGTAGGCCCCGGGCCTTACCCGCTCCGGGTGTTTCAAGCGAGAAAGGGGGATCTCCTTTACCAGATGGGCCCGATGGGGGCCATAGGCCTCTTCCGGAGGAATGGTGAGGGTGATTTCCTCCTTCTCCCGGGCCCCCTCAATGGCCCGCTCGATCAGGGGCAACACCGGCTCCCGACCAAAGATAAAGGAGGCCTGAAGCGGACGCTTAAACCATTCCGGGGCCTCCTCCCCCTCAATATCTAAAGAATAGGTAAGAGAAACTACCCGATCCGGCCCCACAGTCATTTCCATAGGTTCCTCCTAAAAAACGAATTAAAGTTTATTTAAACCCTTTAGGAGAAGGCCGTCAACTCACCCAAAAGCGGGCCTTTCCGGAAGGGCCCGTTTGGGGGAGGAAAAAAGGGGACTATAATGGGAACATGCTGGTGGGTGTGGGTGTGGATCTGGTGGCGGTGGAACGGGTGGCTCGGCTCTGGAAGCGTTACGGAAAGCGGTTTTTGCGCTTTTTTGCCGAAGAGGAAGTGGCTTATGCCCGCAGCCGGGCCCGGGGAGCAGAGGCCCTGGCCGGGGCCTGGGCGGCCAAGGAGGCCCTGGGTAAGGCCCTGGGCACGGGCCTTTCCGGGTTTTCCCCCCGAGAGGTGGCCCTGGTGCGCCGAGAAAACGGGGCTCCGGAGCTCCGGCTTTCGGGGCGGGTGGCCCGGATCCTTGAGGAAAGAAAGGCCCGGGCCTGGGTAAGTCTTACCCATGAGGCCGGAGTAGCCGCCGCGGTGGTCATCCTGGAAAGGAGTTAGAAATGAGACTGGTCTATGCGGCGGAGATGCAGGCCCTGGATCGTTTTACCATCCAGGAAGTGGGGGTGCCGGCCGAGGTCCTGATGGAAAACGCCGGCCGAGGAGTGGCCGAAATTCTCCTTTCCCGCTTTCCCGAAGAGGCCCGCCGAGGCACGTTGATTCTCTGCGGCCCGGGTAATAACGGAGGAGACGGCCTGGTAGTGGCCCGCCACCTCCATCAGCGGGGACTCCCGGTCAAGGTCCTCCTCCTGGCTCCGGAGGAAAAATACCGGGGAGAGGCCGGGATCAACCTGCGGGTGGCCCGCTACGCCGGAATCCCCCTCCTTCGGGCCCAGGACGAGGCTACCCTGGAGGCCCTGGCCCCGGAGATCCTCGGGGCCCCCCTCCTGGTGGACGCCCTTTTCGGGACCGGGCTTTCCCGGGAGGTCTCCGGGGTCTTTGCCCGGGCCATCGAGCTTATGAACCAGGCCCCGGCCCCGGTGGTGGCCGTGGATATGCCCTCCGGACTTTCGGCCGATACCGGCCGTCCCCTGGGGGTGGCCGTGCGGGCTACGCTTACGGCTACCATGGCCCTTCCCAAGGTGGGGCAAGTAATCTACCCCGGACGGGAGTATGTGGGAGAACTCCGGGTGGTGGATATCGGGATGCCTCCCCGGGTCATTGAGGAGAGGGCTCCGGCCCGCTTCTATCTCACCCGAAAGTGGGCCGCGGGTTGCCTTAAGGGCCGGCCGCCAGAAAGCCATAAGGGCACCTTCGGCCATCTCCTGGTGCTCGCGGGCTCGCGAGGAAAAAGTGGGGCGGCCGTCCTCTGCGCCCGGGGGGCCCTGAGGGCCGGGGTAGGCCTGGTTACCCTGGTCTCTGCCGCCTCTCTGCAACCCCTTCTGGCCTCCTATCTCCCGGAGGCCCTTACCTGGGGACTTTCTCCGGAGACCCCGGAAGGGGAACTCTCTCCGGAATGCGCCGGGGAGATCCTTTCCCGGGCCGAAAGAATGCGGGCCGCGGTCCTGGGACCGGGTTTCGGTCTCTCGGAGGCGGCCGGTCAACTGGCCCGGAGGCTGGCCCGCGAGCTTCCGGTGCCCACAGTGCTCGATGCGGACGCCCTTACCGCGCTCTCCGGAAGGCTCGAGGAATTGAAAGAGGCCCGGGCCCCGCGGGTCCTCACTCCCCATCCCGGAGAGATGGCCCGGCTCCTGGGGCTTCCCAAAGAGGAAATCCAGGCCCGGCGCCTGGAGATCGCCCGCGAGGCGGCCCGGAAGAGCCACCAGGTGGTGGTCCTCAAGGGGGCGGCCACGGTGGTGGCCGCTCCGGATGGACGGGAGGCCGTAAACTCTGCGGGCAATCCCGGACTGGCCCAGGGAGGCACCGGAGATGTCCTTTCCGGCCTCCTGGGGGCCCTTCTGGCCCAGGGGTACGAACCCTTTGAGGCCGCCTGTCTGGCGGTCTATCTTCACGGAGCCGCAGGGGATCTTCTTTCCCGGCGGGTGGGGCCCTTCGGTTTTACGGCCTCAGAGGTGGCCGACGCTCTGCCCCGCCTCTTTCGCGAGCTGGTCCTTTATGCCGGAAATATATAAGAGCCGCTCCCCGGAGGAGACCCGGGCCCTGGCCGAAGCCCTGGCCCAAAGGCTTTCTGCCGGCGATCTCGTGGCCCTCATCGGGGACCTCGGCTCCGGAAAGACCACCTTCGTCCAGGGTCTGGCCCGGGGTCTGGGAGTGCCCCCGGAGATCTATGTGACCAGTCCCTCCTTCACCCTAGTGAACGAATACCCGGGGAGGGTGCCCCTCTTTCACGTGGACCTCTACCGGATCTCTCCGGAGGAGGTGGAGGACCTGGGGCTCTCGGAGATGCTCTCCCAGGGGGTGGTGGTGGTGGAGTGGGCCGAAAGGCTTCCCGAGGGCTTGAGCCCCCGCTTTGTGGTGCGCTTTAAGTATGCGGGAGAAAATGAGCGGATAATCGAGCTCGAAGAATACGACCGTAAAGGGCCGCCCCCAGAAGGGCCGGTGAAGGGTGCCTGACCAGATAGACCGGGACCTTTTCGAGAAGCTCCCGCAGCCGGCCCTTGGCTAGAAAGGCCTCCTCAAATTCCCGGTCAAGCCAGGGCCTTAAGGCCTGAGCCAGACCGCCCAGGAGATAGACCCCGGAAAGGGCCAGGGCCTTGAGGACCAGGGAGGAGGCCTCCCGGCCCAGGGCCCGAACCACCAGTCTCACCGCCGAAAGGGCCTCCCTTTCTCCCTTCCGGGCCGCAGCCAGGATCTCTTCCGGAGAAGATTCCCGTCCTGAAAAATAGGCATAGACGTTGGAAAGCCCCGGGCCGGAGATCACCCGTTCGAGGCTTACGTGACCGAAACGCCCCTTGAGGAACCGATAAAGCCCCCATTCCTCCTCGGTATCCACCGGATATTCCGCATGCCCCCCCTCGCTGGCCAGGGCCAGGGGAAAATGGCGCACCAGGAGGGCCTCTCCCAGCCCGGTCCCCACCCCCAGGACCGCCACCACCGCCCCGCGTCTCCTGCCCGGCTTGATCTTCTCTACCTCCGAGGCCGGGACCTTAAAAAGCCCGTAGGCCGCGGCCTCGAGATCGTTCAGGAGAAAAAAAGGAAAGCCCAGGGCCCGCTCAAGCTCTCCGGCATCCACCTTCCAGCCCAGGTTGGTAAGCCGGGCCCGTCTCCCCTGCACCGGCCCGGCCACCGCCAGGACCCCCATCTCCGGGACCTCGGAAAGGGTGGAAAGGTATCGCTTGAGAAGGGTCTTCGGACTTCTAAAGGCGGCATTTTCCAAGATCTCCACCCGGCTTAGACGAAACGGACCCTCGAGGGTCCCCAGGCCCAAACGAGACCGGGTCCCCCCGATGTCTGCGGCCAGAATCACTTTTGGGTCCCTTTAGAGGTCAGATACTGATTGTAAAGCTGGATTACGTGCTCGCTTATGTCGATCTTGGGAGAGGCCCAGTAGACCCCGGGCATGTTCTTTTCGAGAATGAGGTCATAGCCCTCCTTCTGGGCCAGCTCCTTGAGGACCTTTTCCAGATCCTTAAAGATGGGCTGCAGGGCCTTCTTTTCCTCCTCTTTCATCTCGAACTGGGCGTCCTCCTGCATAGCCCGAAATTCCCGGAGCATCTTCTGATATTCCCGCTGTTTTTCCGCCCGGGCCTCCTCGGAAAGGAGAGGGGCCTTTTTCTGCATCTCTTCCTGAAAGGCCTTGATCTCTTTCTGTTTGGCCTCAAGCTTGGCCTTCCATTTTTCTAAGCGGGCCTGGAGCTTCTGCATGGCCTCCTGTCCGGCCTTGGAAGAACGCACCACCTTCTGCAGATCGATGACCGCAATCTTCAGCTCCGCAGCCTTGACCGAGGTCCCGAGAAGCAAGCCCAGGACCAACAGTAGAAAAAATCCTCTACGCATCTCGCCCTCCTTTAGGGATTTTTGAGGATCACCAGGTCTACCCGCCGGTTAAGGGCCCAGGCCGCCTCATTGTGCCCGGGAGCTAGCGGGCGTTCCTCGCCAAAACTTACCGTGGAGAGTCTCTCCGGAGAGACCCCCAGATTTTCCAGATATTTCTTGACCTCCAGGGCCCGTTTTTCGCCGAGGGCCAGGTTGTAATCCCGGTCTCCCCTTTCATCACAATTTCCCTGAAGTTCCACCCGGTATTCCGGATGCTGCAGGAGAAAACGGGCATCTTCTTCGAGGCGGGGAATCATATCCGGGCGAATCCGGTAGTCGTCGAAATCGAAAAAGATGGCCTTAAGCGGGGGGGTGCTCCGCCCGTAAAGGCGCAAGCGTTCTTCCGGAGGAAGTTCCCGGGCCTTGCGGGCCGCGGCCTCGAGACTCTCTTCGGAAAAGGCCGGCGGGCCCTTCACCCCGGAAGGCCTTTCCCCGGCCACCGGAGGGCTCGGAGGAGGGCTTACGGCCTCTTCCGGCGGAGAGACCGGGGCCTGAGGCACGGGCCCCGAAGAAATCTCCTTTTGGGCACAGGCCGAAAGAAGAAACAGCCCCACAACCATCCAGATTAACCCACGCATAGCTCACCCCCTCCTAAGTATAACCGGTAAGGTCCAATTCCTGGAGGAAATCCCCGGTCCAGAATTCCAGACGGGCCCGGAGAAGGCTCGTGATCCGGTAAAGCAAGGTCAGTTCTTCGTTCAGCACCTGGGTCACCCGGATCATGGCCGCCTCCGGCACCTTCTGGTGATGCCGCCGGCAGAAGTAGTCCCGACAGAGCATAGGGCGGGCCAGGATCTTGCACCCCCGAGGACCCACAAAAAAACAACGCCCCGGCACCTCCCGTTTCTGAGGGAGCTCCACGCCCAGAAGCCGGTTCAGGAGGAGGATAAGGACCGTGCACTCGTTTTCCAGCCCGATCTTACAGCAACCCTGACCGTCTTCCACACTGCAGACATAGCATTCCCGAAAGGTCCCCGCCTCCTCCATGGCCCGGTTGGAGGCCTCCACGGCCTGCCGGTAAGCCTCGAGGAGGGAGGGCACCTCGGGATCGGCCCGAAAGCTTTCTCCCCAGAGATGGTAAAGCTCCTCGGCCACGGAAAGCTTCTCCTCAATCAGGCGCGTGGGGTCCGGGCGGGGCTCTTTCAGATAGCGCATGCCCTTTTATTTAACACGATCCAGGAGTAAAAAGAAGGCCGATCCGGAGGAGGTGGAGCATGCAGAGCATGACCGGCTTTGGACGAGGGGAACGGCAGGGCGAAGGCTTCGTCCTCCAGGTAGAGGTCAAGAGCCTCAACCACCGCTTCATGGAGGTCCTCCTGCGCCTTCCCCGGCGCTATCAACCGCTTGAAGAGCGCATCCGAAGGGTCCTCAAGGAGCGCTTTCACCGCGGTCGTTTCGAGATTCAGGCCCGACTCTCCGGGGTGCCCCCGGCCACGGCCCGGGTCTTTGCCGACCGAGATCTCCTCTCCCAGTATCTGACCCTCCTGCGCAGTCTGCGGGCAGAATTCGGGCTTTCCGGAGAGATTCAGCTGGGAGACCTCCTGCGCCTGCGGGAGATCTTCGACCTGAGCGAGGAAGCCCCCCCGCTTGAGGAACTCTGGGAAGAATTCGGGCCGGCCCTGGAGGAGGCCCTCCGGGAAGTGGAAGAGATGCGGACTCGGGAAGGGGCCTTCCTCAAAAAGGCCCTTGAGGGGCTTCTTGAGGAACTTTCGGGCTGGATCGAGCGCCTGGCCGCCCTCAAGGATTCCCACCTGACCGAGGCCCGGCAAAGACTTGAAGAAAGGCTCCGAAGCCTCCTTGCGGACCACGGGCTCGATCCGGTAAGACTCCATCAGGAAGCGGCCCTTCTGGCCGACCGCCTGGATTTTACCGAGGAGCTCGACCGCCTGCGGGCCCATGTGCGCCATTTCCGGGAGGTCCTGGAGGCCTCGGGCCCCTGCGGACGCAAACTGGACTTCCTGTGTCAGGAGATGTTTCGGGAGATTAATACCCTGGCCAACAAAGCGGCCTCGGCGGAAATCTCTCATCTGGCGGTAGAGGTCAAAAGCACCATTGAGAAAATGCGGGAACAGGTGCAAAATCTGGAGTGAAGTGCTAGAATTGGAGCCATGTTGCGGATCTACTGTTCGGAAAACGGATTCCTCCTGCCGGCGGAAGAGGCCTGTCCCCAGAGCTGGCTGATCCTCACCGCCCCTTCGGAGGAGGAGTTGCGCTTCGCGGAACGGCGCTTCGGGATCCTTCCGGAATTCCTGCGCTATCCCCTGGACGAGGAAGAAAGGCCGCGGGTAGAGGTGGAGGAAAAACAACTTCTCATCATCTTTCACGTCCCGGATCCTCGGCACCAGGGAGACATCCTGCGTTATGAGACCGTACCCCTGGGAATCATCGTCACCGAGAAGGCGGTAGTCACCGTCTGCCTTAAGGAAAACCTGGTCTTTGAGGAGGTGATCTCTCAGGCGGGGCGTTTTCTGCCCGTGGATCTCGCCCGACCCACCACCTTCCTCTTTCTCCTCTTTTACTGTGTGACCAATCTCTTTCTGCGCTATCTCCGCCTAATGGACCGTCTGATCGATGACTACGAGAGGGAACTTTACCGCTCCTTCCGCAACCGAGAATTGGTTAAGATCCTGAGCCTGGAAAAGAGCCTGGTCTATTTCAACACCGCCCTCCGGGGAAACGACGTGGTCCTTTCCCGGATCCAGTCCGGACGCTATCTCCGCCTTTCGGAAGAAGACCTGGAGCTCCTGGAGGACATCCAGATCGAGAACCGTCAGGCCATCGAGATGGCCAAGATCTATTCGGACATTCTCACCGGCACCATGGACGCCTACGCCTCCATCATCGGAAACAACCTCAACGTGGTCATGAAATTTCTCACGGCCCTGGCCATCGTCCTGGCTATCCCCACCGTGATCTCCAGCCTCTACGGTATGAATGTGCGCCTGCCCTTTCAGGAAAATCCCCACGCCTTCTGGGGGATTCTCCTGGTCTCTTTCGGGCTTTCCGTTCTGGTTACGGGCTATTTCATCAAAAAGAGGCTCTTCTGATGGCCGAGCTCCTTCCCGCCGCCCTTCTGGGAGCCTTCCAGGGGCTTACGGAGTTTCTTCCCATCTCCAGCTCCGGACATCTGGTGCTCCTGGAAGACCTCTTGCAGTTCCGGGGAGGCCTGGCCTTTGACGCCTTCATCCACCTGGGGACTCTACTGGCGGTCCTTCTTTATTTCCGGAGGGACTGGCTGAAGATGTGGCGGGCCCTCCCTTCCGGAGAGCGGCCACGGAGGCTTCTGGCCCTCATCCTCCTGGCCACCATACCCGGAGGGCTGGCCGGACTTCTCCTGGAGGAAGTCATCGAGAGCCGGTTCCGAACCCCCCATTCCGTGGCCTTTTTTCTGGCCTTCATGAGTCTTCCCCTTCTTTTGGGGGAGATCCTGGGAAAGAAGAGCCGCCGGGCCGAGGACCTGGGGGTAGGAGAGGCGCTTTTTATAGGCCTGGCCCAGGCCCTGGCCCTCTTTCCCGGGACCTCCCGCAGCGGCATCACCATGGCCGCGGCCCTTCTTCTGGGCCTCTCCCGCTCGGAGGCCGCCCGCTTTTCCTTCCTCCTTTCGGCCCCCATCATCGCCGGGGCCGGCCTGGTGGGAGGGCTCAAGGGTTTGGCCGAGGGGCTCTCCCCTTCTCTTATGTTGGTGGGCTTTCTGGGGGCCTTTCTGGCTGGTCTTGCGGCCATAGCCTTTCTCTTTTCCTTCCTGCGCCGACACAGCTTCTATCCCTTTGTGGCCTATCGCCTCCTCCTGGCCCTCCTGATCTTTCTTTTTTCCGGGGTTCCGGCCCGGGCCGCCTCCCCTTACTCCCGGGTGGTAACCGTACTGGTCCGGGAGGTTCCTCCGGAGAAGCTTTCTAACCCCTCGTCAGAGAGTCTTACTCCGGCCCTCCTCCTTCCCGGGGGGCGTTTTCTCTTGGCCGACTACGAGAAGGTCAAGGGCGCCCCCTTTCTTGAGGCCGTCCTTTCCGACGGCCGGAGCTTTCCGGCACGCCTCGAAAGTTACGACCCCTACCTGGGGCTGGCCTTCCTGCGCCTGCCCCAGCAGGTAAAAGAAAGACAACGCCTGGCCTTTGCCGAAACCTTTCCGGCGGCCGGGACCTTTCTTCGCCTGGTGAATTCCTCTTCCCCCCTCCGGGTGTATCCCGCCTGGGTGGTGGAGGCCCCCCGGGTGGAGAGGGCCCGCGGTCTCTGGGAAGGGGCCCGCTTCGGGGTCTATATCCCGGTGTCCGAAGAAGGCTTTCTCTTTTCCCCCCAAGGAAAATTGGTGGGCTTTGTGCGGTCCGGCCCCTCGGGGGTGCGTTCCGCGCTTCCGGGCTGGCTGTTGAAGCTCGCCACCCAAAAGTTCCTCTCCCAGGGAAAGGTGGAATGGGCCTGGCTGGGGGTAGAAACCGTCCCTCTGACCCCGGTCTTACAGAAGGCCCTTAAGATGGAAAGCTCTCACGGGCTCCTGGTGTTGCGGGTTTATCCCGGAAGCCCCGCCGCGCGGGCGGGCCTTCTTGCCGGAACGGAGGTCCAGGCCCTGGGTAACCGGGTCTATCCCCTCGGAGGAGACCTCCTCCTTGAGGCGGACGGGCGTCCTCTACACGAGCCGGCCGAACTCGAGGCCCTGGTCCTGGCCCGCGAACCCGGACAGATCCTGCGCCTTAAAGTTTGGCGAAAGGGATGCCTACGCTATATTAAGGTAAAATTGGACCGAAGGAGGGGACCGTGAATCTCACCCAAGAAACCGTAAAGGTGCGGGATCGAGAATTGGTCCTTTTCAAGCCCCGGGATCTTGATTTTTATCTTGAGGAGGGGCAGGGCCTTGCAGATTTCCCCTTCTGGGCCAAGGTCTGGGAGGCCTCTCTGGTGCTGGCGGACTTCGTGGCCACCCTTAAGCCCCCCAAGAGGATCCTGGAGATCGGGGCCGGTCTGGGGCTCCCCGGACTTGCCGCTGCGGCCTTCGGCCACCAGGTAACCCTTACCGACTATGAGTCTCGCCCGCTGGAACTGATCCGCCGTTCGGCCGAGGCCAATGGCCTTAAGGTGCGGGTGGCCCGGCTCGACTGGTTTGAACCTGCGGACCTGGGGGAATTTGAGATCATTTTGGGGGCCGAGGTGGTCTATGCCGGCCGTCTTTTTGAGCCCCTTCTTCAGATCTTCCGGCGCTACCTCCTTCCCGGGGGGGAGATCTATCTGGCCCATTCCCGGGAGCGGGCCCGGGTCCTGGTGCCCTTTTTGAAGCGGGCGGAAGTAGAATTTGAAGTAGCCCACAGCCTGAGGCGCCTGCGTTCCGGAGACGAAGTCTACGAGATCGTACTCAACCGCTTGCGTCCCAAAGGATTTTAATGCGGGTGCGGGAGGCCCTGGCCCTGGGAAAAGCTTTCCTGGTAGAGGCCGGCCTCCCCCCGGAAAAGGCCCTCGCGGAAACCCGAGCCCTTCTCGCCCATCTCCTGGAAGTTAAACCCCTTGAGGTCTACCTCCATCTTGAAAGAGGGGTCCCGGAGGAAACCTTTCGGCGACTCCTTGAGGAAAGGGCCCGGGGGATTCCCCTGGCCTATCTCCTGGGAGAGGTGGAGTTTTACGGACGGACCTTTTCCGTAAAACCCGGGGTCCTCATTCCCCGGGCGGAGACCGAAATCCTGGTCGAGGCCGTCCTTTCCGAGGATCTTCCCCCGGGACCGGTCCTGGAGCTGGGCGTAGGCTCCGGCGTGGTCCTGATAACCCTCCTTCTCGAAGGACGTTTCACAAAGGGGATCGGGGTGGACCGCAGCAGAAAGGCCCTCTCCGTAGCCCGGGAAAACGTGGCCCGCTACAGACTTGAAAAAAGGGTTCTCCTGGTTCAGGGAGATTGGCTCTCTCCCCTTAAGGTCTTTCCGGCCTTCGCCGCTCTGGTTTCCAATCCTCCCTATGTGAGCCGGGCCGAATGGGAGGAGCTTCCCCGGGAGGTGCGGGAGTATGAACCCCGGGAGGCCCTGGACGGAGGCCCGGAGGGCCTGGACTATATCCGGCGTACTCTGGCCGAAGCCCGAAGATACCTCCGCCCCGGGGGTAAGCTCTTTTTAGAAATTGGATATAATCAAAGGAGGGCTGTGGAGGATTTGGCCGCAAGAGAGGGTTGGCAGGTGAAATTTTATCGGGATCTTTTGGGCTATGACCGCGTAGGAGTTTTCCGATGAAAGAGGACACCCCATATCTCGAGATCGAGGGCGGATTTGAGCTTTCCGGGGAGGTCCGGGTGAGCGGGGCCAAAAACGCGGTCCTTCCGGTCCTGGCCGCCACTTTACTCGTCCCCGGAATCTACCGCCTGGCCCGGGTACCTCGGCTCCTTGATCTTTATACCATGCTGGAGCTCCTGGAATATCTGGGAGCCTCCTTCAGGTGGGAGGAAGACCTCCTGGTGGTGGACACCCAGAGGGTGGAGGGTTGGGAGGCCCCTTACGCCTTGGTCAGCCGTATGCGGGGGTCCATTTTGGTGCTGGGGGCCCTGACCGCAAGATTCGGCCGGGCCCGGGTGGCCAAACCCGGAGGTTGCCCCATCGGTCCCCGACCGGTGGACCTCCATACCCGGGGGCTGGCCCTTATGGGAGCCAGGGTCGAAGACCAGAACGAGATCTGGGTGGAGGCTCCCCAGGGATTGCGGGGAGCGGAAATCGTCCTTGATTTCCCCTCGGTCACGGCCACCGAAAATCTCCTTATGGCCGCCGTGCGGGCCCGGGGCCGGAGCCGGATAGTCAACGCCGCCCGGGAACCGGAGGTAGAGTTTCTGGGACGGTTCCTGGAGGCCATGGGGGCAAAGATCCGGGGCCTGGGGACCGGAGTGCTGGAGATCGAAGGGGGCCGGGAGCTTACCCCTCCCTCCGAGCCGGTAACCATTATTCCGGATCGCATCGAGACCGGGACCTATCTCATGCTGGCCGGGCTCTGTGGAGGGGAAATCACCGTGGCCGGGACCGAGCCCCAATATCTGGAGGCCCCGCTTCTTAAGCTGCGTGAGGCCGGTCTGGAGGTGGAATGGGAGGCCGACCGCGTTTACGCCCGGGCCACAGGTCCCCTGCGTCCCCTCAAGGTGGTCACCGCCCCTTACCCCGGATTCCCCACGGATCTCCAGGCCCAGATCATGGTCCTCCTCACTCAGGCTCATGGAATCTCCCGGATCACAGAGAATCTTTTCAAGGAGAGATTCCGGCACGTTCCGGAACTCCAGAGGATGGGAGCGGATATCGAGCAGGAGGGGGGAATAGCCTTTGTGCGCGGGCCCACTCCCCTTCGGGCCGCGGAGGTCAAGGCCCACGATCTTCGGGCCGGGGCCTCTCTGGTCCTGGCCGCCCTGGCGGCCGAAGGAGTGAGCCGGGTCTACGGCCTGGAACACCTGGACCGGGGCTACGAGGCCCTGGAGGAGAAGTTGAGGGCTTTGGGGGCCCGGATCCGAAGACGGAGGGAGGAGTCCTTTGCGGCTGGAAGACCTTCGTGGGCAGCCCGCGGCGGTTAAACTCTTCCGCCGGGCCCTGGAGAGCGGACGCCTGGCCCATGCTTATCTCTTGGTGGGGCCGGAGGGGACGGGCAAGGCCACCGCGGTGCGGGCCCTGGTGGCCGAACTTTTTTGTGAAACCGGCGGGGCCTGCGGAAATTGCCGGGCCTGTAGAAAACTCCAGCGGGGAACCCACCCCGACTTCCTGGTCCTCTCCCGGGAGGGAGAAAAGATCTCCATCGCCCGGGTGCGGGAGGCCGAACGCTTCCTGAGACATGCCCCTCTGGAGGCCCCGGCCAAGGTCATCCTGGTGGAGGAGGCCGAAAGACTCACCCCTGAAGCGGCCAACGCCCTGCTCAAATCGCTGGAGGAGCCCCCGCCTTACGCCCACTTCTTCCTTACCGCCCTCTCCACGGAAAGACTCCTGCCCACCATCGTCTCCCGCTCCCAGGTGGTGCGCTTCCGGCCCCTCTCTCCGGAGACCCTGGAGGAGCTCCTACGGGAACGCTTCGCCCTCTCGGAAGAGGAGGCCCGGGCCCTGGCCCTCCTTTCCGAGGGCAGCCCGGGAAGGGCCCTCCAATTTTCGAAAGTCGGGCTTCTGGAAGGGCTTCACCGGCTGGTGGCCGCGGCCCGCAGCAAGGACCCGGGCCGACGTCTTCGCACGGTGGAAGACCTCGCAGGTCGCAAAGACCATCTCCCGGACCTCCTCTTTCTCCTGCGCCTCTGGCTCTGGTATTCCTTTTTGGCCCGGCGCAAGCTTACCCAATATCCTCCAGGGCTCCCCTCTCCGGCCCCGGAGGCCGGAGCCCTCCAGCTCGCCGAAGAAGTGGAAAGGATACGGCAGGACCTCGAAAATTATGCTAACGTGGAATTGAGCCTTCTTTATCTCCTTTTCAGGCTTTCGGAGGCCTGGTCCGGGGCCCTTTCGGACGGAAGTACCCTCCCTCGGCACAGGGCCGACACATGATGCGGCCCTGCCGCTCTATCTCTCGACCGTCCTGCACGTAAAGCCCACAGACCTCACACCTGACCCTGCGGCGAGGTCTTCCGGGAAGGTCGAATTCCGAAACCGGGACCTCCACCTCCTGAACCTCAAAAAGCTCCTCCTCCGGCATGACCCGATAGGCCTCAAGCTGCCGCCGATATTTGTCCGGAATCTCCGGAAAATAGCGGTCCGCCAGTTCCCGGGCCTCCTCCCGGGCGATCACCCGGAAGGCCTGCCCGGTCCCCAGATGGACAAAGGTGGCGGCCATGATCCCGTAGTCGTAGAATTTGAGGGAGCGTTTGCCCAGGCTGGCCCCGGTGACCGACTGTACGGCATCGGTGGCACAGCGGTCCATCTCCACAAAGACCAGAAATTTCTTGCGGTCCGCTCCCCTAGGGTCCTTGATGCCGATGAGGCGCAGGCCCAGGAGGGCCAACCTCACCCCCAGCACCTGGCCGGCACAGAGATGGCCGTGGACCCTCACGGACTCCTCAAGGATCTTCTCAAAGGGCTCCTCAAAGATAGACATGGGAGGCCTCCTTCTCTTAGGTTGTCTTTAATCTACCGCACCGAAGGCCAAAAGCTAACTGGCCTCCAGAAAAAGGATGCTTAATTTTACTTTAGAAAAGATTTTCCGGGGGGTGAGAAAATGCCCATCGTGGTGGGAGCGGAAGAGATCAAGGAAAGGGATGTAGACGCCCAGGCCCTGCGGGTCTTTCTCAAGGCCTTAGAGATCCTAGGGGGTCCTCGCAAACTTATCGAACTGCGCAACCTCACCTGGGTGACCAGCCTCATGGAGGCCGCTTACGCGGTGGTGCTGGCCGAAGAAACCTTCAAGACCGAGGACGACATCGCCGCCTTCCTGGGGCTCACCCGCCAGACGGTACGCAACATCCTGCGTGCCGACCCGGAACTGGTGATGATGAAACTGGAGGGGGAACTCCAGGAGAAGACTCCCAAGGCCCACACCGCAGGCGGACTGGCCAAGATGGCCTATCGGGAAATCAAGGAAGGCCGGGACGCCCTGATCTTCTTTTCCAGTGTTATTGAGGAAGGGGCCAAGATCCTGGGGGTGGGCTGGCCGGCCGAGGTCCTGGCCCGGATCAAAGGGCTCCATTTTCCGGCTTCCGGAGCCCAGGTGGCCGAAAGACTCTCGGGCTTAAGGGTAAAAGACCGCGAACTCTCAGAAATTGCCGCCCAAAAGGAAAGTTATGCCCATCCCCGGGAACTCTTGCACCATCTGGCCGAAGCCCTCAGGGGTTAAGCTTGCGGGCCAGCTCCGAAAGACGAAAGTGTTTGAGGAGAGGCTCCACCTCGGCCGGGACCATCCCCTGACATTCCAGCATAAAAAGGGCCGGGAGGGCAGTCTTTTCTCGGGAAAGGAGGACCAGGAGGGTCCCTCCGGGGCTCTTTTTGTGGGTAATTCTTTTGGCCGGAAGCCCCTCGATCTTGAGGGATTCCAGCTTTTCCTCCGGAGTATCGTAGGAGATCTGCATGGCGAAGGGGAACCAGAGGCCCGCGGCCATCTGCCCCATCAAGATGCGGGCGGTGAGTCTGCGGGGCCCGGCCTCATAGTTTCTTTCCGCACTCACCATCTCCCCACCCGGAGTGGCCACCTTCATGCCCGTGGGCTCTGAGGCCTTAAAACCCGGAAGCTCCGGCAGATAAGGATAAAGATCGGTATAATTCAAGGCCCAAAGGGGAAAGGCGAGGGCCAGAACAAGGAGCGCTAAAAGGAGCCGCCGGAGCACTTACTTCTCCTTGTACTTGATGTTTTCCTGTTCGGTCATCTGGCGCAGCCGGGAGAGGGCTTTTTTTTCGATCTGCCGGATGCGCTCCCGAGAGACCCCGAAGCGCTTGCCGATCTCCTCCAGGGTATATTCACCCTCCTCCCCGATCCCGAAGCGCAGGCGAATGATCTTTTCCTCCCGGGGAGAGAGCGTGGAAAGGAGACTGCGGATCTTTTCGGAAAGATCCCGGTCCTTGACCTCTTCATAAGGGGAGGGACTGTCCTTGTTCTCGATGAAGTCTCCCAGGGTGCTGTCCTCATCGCCGATGGGCAGTTCCAGGGAGACCGGCTCTCTCGAGGCCTCAAAGATGGTGAGGATCTTCTCCTGGGGAAGGCCTGTACGCTCGGAGAGCTCTGCCGGAGTAGGCTCTCGCCCCAGTTCCTTGACCAACTCGTAGAAGGCCTTGAAGAACTGGCTGCGTAACTCCAGAAAGTGTACCGGAAGGCGAATGGTGCGGGTCTTGTCCAGAATGGCCCGGGTTATGGCCTGACGGATCCACCAGGAGGCATAGGTGCTGAACTTATTCCCTTTGCGGTAGTCAAAACGAAAGACCGCCCGCATAAGCCCCAGATTCCCTTCCTGAATGAGGTCGGAGAGGGGAAGCCCCTGCCCGATATATCGTTTGGCAATGGAGACCACCAGGCGCAGATTGGCCTTGACCATTTCGTCCTTGGCGGCCTCGATCTCCGCGGCCTTTTCCTCCACCAGGCGGCGGAGGTCCTGGACCTGAGGATGATCCGGATACCTGGCGGAAAGTTCCCGGGCCTTTTTCACCAGAATATTGAGAAGGCTCTTTTTGGGCTTGAGCCCCGGATCCCGCTTGCGCCAGAGGGCGATTTCTTCCTTCATGGCCCGAATCTCGGGAAGATCCTCCGGGAAGTTCTCAAAGGCCTCCACGATGGCATAAAAGCCGCCCCGAATGATCTTGGAAAGCTCCGCCTCCCTTTCCGGGGTAAGGAGGGGGTATTTACCCATCTCCTTGAGATAGAGGCTGGTGACCTCCTCCGACTCAGTGGTGGGCTCGGGCTCCTCCGAGGGCTCCAGCTCCGTCTCCGAAAGCGTGGAAAGCTCCTGGATCTTCTTCTGGGCCTCCTTTTCTACCCACTCTTCCTTTTCATAAAGTTGTTTTTCGTCCAGGATCTCGATGTTGTTCCGGGAAAGAAAATCAAAGATCTCCTCGATCTTCTCCGGATCGTCATAGTTTTCCGGAAGGATCTCGTTGAGGGCCTCGTAGGTGATGGCCCCCTCCTTCCCCATCTCCAGTAGCTTTTTCTCAAGCTCCTTACGGGTACTCATAGGATCTCACCACCCTTTCCGTATGAACTTATAGTTTATAACAAACCTTTCGGTCATTGACAAGCCCTTTTAAAATGTTAAGCATTCTTCGGGCTCATGAAACCGCAGGCGCTTCTTAAGATGGTTTCTTATATCCTGGCCTGGCGGCCGGACGAGTTTGGGCTCATACCAGATGAATCCGGTTTTGTAAAGCTCAAAGATCTTCATCAGGCCCTGAGCGAGACCGAGGGTTTCCGGGGAGTAAGACGCCGGGAGCTGGAGGTAGCCCTGGAGGTCTTTGGCCGGGAAACCTTTGAGTATCTCCCGGAGGCCGGGAGGGTGAGGGCCCGCACCCGACACTACGGGGCCCCGGCCTATACCGAAGACCTCCCCCAAAGGCTCTGGCTTCCGGTAAAGCCCCGGGCCTGGATCCGGGTCTCCGAGGAGGGCTGGCGCAACCCGCAGCCGGCCCTGATGAGCCCGGAGAGGGATCTGGCCGAGCGCCTGGCCCGCAGACGAGGAGCCCTTCTGGTGGAGGTAGATCCCCTCCGGGCCGCAAGGGAGGGGGCGATCTTTCTGCGTTTCCTCGAGAAACTCTATCTTTCGGCCTGGCTTCCACCCGCGGCCCTCAAAGGACCCCGGGTGGACGAAAAGTTTCGGGCCCGCTACGCCCCCAAATCCCAAGAGCCGGAGCCCGAACCCGAACCCATCATCCCCTTCCGCCCGGATACCGAAGTCCCCTGGCGTAAACTCACCCGCGGAAAAAAGAAGCGTCTTCCCTGGAAAGAGGCCCGAAAGAAAAAGAAAGAGAAAGATTGGTAGAGATCGCGAGGCAAACCCCCCTTGCCAGGAAGGGGAAAGGTCCTTATAGTGGAGGGTGCTATGTGGAGGATCTTCTGGGCCTTGGGGATGGTCCTCTGGTGGGTGGGGCTCGCGGCCGCCGAGCCCCTCACCCTAGAGAAGGCCCGTCAATTGGCTCTAGCGCAGAATCCCCTGATCAAGGCGGCGCGGGAGGAGGTGGCCGCGGCCCGGGCCGGGGTAAAGGAGGCCCGGGGGGCCTTCCTTCCTCGTATAGACCTCCGTCTAGTCTACGCCCGCACGGACAGCCCCGTGCAGGTCTTCTCCTACAAGCTGGCCCAGAAGAACTTCAAGGCCGAGGATTTTTACCTGGATCACCTCAATCATCCCGTGGACTATACCAACTGGCAGACCCAGTTCGTGCTTACTCAGCCCATCTTCAACCAGGGCCGGGAGATCTTGGGCCTTCGCCGGGCACGTCTTTCCCTGGCCCAGGCCGAAGATTACCTGGAGGCCGTAAGGGAACGGGTCCTTTTCGAGGTGGAACGGACCTACCTCGAGGCCCTTCTGGCCGAAGAGCGGGTGCAGGTACTAGAGGAGGCCGTACGCACCGCGCGGGAAAATCTCCAGGTGGTGGAGAGTCGTTTTCGGGCCGGCCGGGCCCTTAAGTCGGATCTCCTTGAGGCCCGGGTCTTTCTGGCTCGCCAGGAAAGGGACCTCGAGGCCGGGCGGCACGACCTGCGGGTGGCCCTTTCGGCCCTGAACCTGGTCTTAGGGACCCCCCTTGAGACCCGCTGGGATCTAGAGAAGCCCTCTTCTTTTAGGATTCCGGAGACCACAACAGAGAAGGTTTGGCTTTGCGCCGCCCAGAGGTGGCGTCCGGACCTGCGGGTGGAGGAGGCCCGGGTGCGTCAGGCCCGGCTGGCGGTCAAGGAGGCCCGCTGGCGGTTTCTGCCCTCGGTGAATCTCAAGGGGATTTACGAAACCAACGCCGAAGACCCCCTCACCGGAGGGGCCGACGGAGAGGCCTATACTTTAATGGCCGAGGTGAACTTCAATATTTTTAAAGGATTTCGGGATCGGGCGGCCCTTTCCCGGGCCCGGGCCGAGCTTCTTTCCGCCGAGGCCCGACTGCGTCAATATCGGCGCGAGGTGTCCCATCAGGTCACCGAGGCCCTCTCTGCCCTTTCCACGGCCCGCAAACAGGTGGAGGTCACCGAAAAATCCGTAGCCCAGGCCGAAGAGGGTCTGAGACTCATCCAGAAGCGCTATGCCGCGGGTCTGGCCCTCCTGGTGGAGCTTCAGCAGGCGGAGACCGCCCTCAAACGGGCCCGTCTCATGCATCTTGAGGCCCTTTACCACCTGCGCCTGGCAGCCGCCCGCCTGCGCTTCGTCTCCGGCCTTATGGGCCGCAAGCCAACCCCTGCGGAGGCCTGCCATGAAAAACCTTAAAGGGTTCCTGGCCCTGGTATTGCTTTTGGTAATCGGGGCCTGCGGCAAGGAGGCCCCGGAAAGGAAAACCCCGGGAGCCGGCCGCACGGTTAAGGCTCAAACCCTGACCCTCAAAGAAGAAAGGGTAGCCCTTTACCGGGAGCTTCCCGGTACGGTGGAGGCCCGGGAAAGGGCCCGACTTTCCTCCAAGGTAGGGGGATTCGTGCGGGAGGTGCGGGTAGCCGAAGGCGATCGGGTGCGGAAGGGAGAGGTGCTCCTCCGGCTGGACGATCAGGAGATCCGGGAAAGGATCCGGGCCCTCTCTGAGGCCCATCGCGCCCTTTCCCATGAGCTTTCCGCGGTCTCGGCCCGCTTGCGGTTTGCCGAGGCCGAATATCGGCGTTTCGCCAAGCTTTACAAAGAAGAGGCGGCCACCGCCGAAGAGTTTGAGGCCAAAAAGTCGGAGTACGAAGCTCTTTCGGCCCAGAAAGAGGCTCTGGCGGCCCGCATGAAGGAGATCGAGGCCCGTCTCAACCAAGTCCGGAGCCTCCTTCCCTACACGGTCCTCCGGGCCCCCTTTTCGGGAAGGGTGGTCCGCAAGTGGGTGGATGAGGGGACCTTCGTCCGTCCCGGGGAGCCGCTTTTGGAGGTGGAAAGCCGGAAGGCCGGAAAACGCCTGGTCTTTCAGGTGGAGGAGGAATTTTTCGAGCGAGTGGCCCCGGGCCTGGAGATCTGGGCCACCTTCCCCGCCGCAGGCCGCTCCCTGAAGCTCAAAGTGACCGAGGTGGTCCCGGCCGTAAGTCCGGAAAGCCGCACCTTTACGGTCAAGGCCGACCTTCCCCCGGATTTTCCCCTTCCATCCGGAAGCTACGCCCAGGTCTTTTTCCCGATCGGGGAAAGAAAGGGTCTTTTCGTCCCCCGAGCGGCCCTGGTGGATCGCGGAGGTTTTCGGGCCCTTTTTGTGGTGGAAAAGGACGGCCGGGTGAGCCTGCGGGTGGTGCGTCTCGGCAAGACCTTCTTCCGACACGAGGGGAAACTTCTTCCGGCCTGCCCAGGGGTAGAATGCGAGGCCGTGGTGGAGGTCCTTTCCGGGGTCTCCGCCGGGGAGCGGGTGGTGGTCCACCCGCCTCTCGGGCTGCGTGAAGGGGACCGGATAGAGGGGGCTTAGTCCATGTACGAGGCCCGCGGCTTTATCGCCCGCATCGTCAATTATTTCGTAGATTCCAAGCTCACCCCCCTTATCGTGATGGCCATGCTGGCCCTGGGGGTCTTTGCGGTAATCAATACCCCCAGCGAGGAAGAACCCCAGATCGTGGTCCCCATGATCGACATCTTTGTGGAGATGCCCGGGGCCACGGCCAAGGAGATCGAACAGCGGGTGATCAACCCCATGGAAAAGCTCCTCTGGGAGATCCCGGGGGTGGAATATGTCTACTCCACGGCCATGAACGGCCGGGCCCTTACGGTGGTGCGCTTTTATGTAGGAGAGGACACAGAAAAGAGCCTGGTCAAGACCTACGATAAGCTCTATCAACATCTGGACTGGATTCCCCCGGGCTGTTCCATGCCTCTCCTTAAGCCCCGCTCCATCGACGATGTACCCATCGTGACCCTCACCTTCTGGGGGCCGGGCTACGACGCCTTCCGCCTGCGGCAGATCGTAGCCCGGGTGGACGACGAGATCCGGAACATCCCCGGGATCTCGGAGACCTTTATCAAGGGGGGCCTCCGGCGGGAGGTGCGTATAGAGCTTGAGCCCGAAAAAATTTACGCCCTGGGCCTGGATCCGGTGGAAGTGGCCCGGATCATTCAGGGGCAGAATCAGGCCCGTCTGGTGGGCGAGTACCGCCAGGGAGGAAAGGCCTTCACCGTCCGTCTGGACAACTTTTTCTCCGACCTCAAGGATCTGGAAAACACGGTCCTCAAGACCGTGGCGGGTCGGCCGGTCTTTCTCAAGGATGTGGCCCGGATCGTGGACGGGCCGGAGGAGCCAGAACACTACGTCTTCATGGTCCCCGGCCCGGCGGCCCGCAAGGCCGGAGTCCAGGGAGAGCCGGGCAGGCTCTATCCTGCGGTGACCCTGGCTGTCGCCAAGCGCAAGGGCTGGAACGCCACCCGCCTGGCGGAAAAGATCCTGGCCAAGGTGGATTCCCTCAAGGGGGACCTCATCCCCCGGGACCTCCACGTGACCGTCACCCGCAACTACGGGGAAACGGCCAAGGACAAAACCGACACCCTGCTGGAGCACCTGATCATCGCCACGGTCTCCGTGGCCGTCCTCATCGCCCTTTTTCTGGGGGTGCGGGCCAGTTTGGTGGTCCTGGTGGCCGTGCCCACGGTGCTGGCCATCACCCTCCTGGTCTATTATCTCTACGGCTATACCCTGAACCGGGTGACCCTTTTCGCCCTCATCTTCTGCATCGGTATCCTGGTAGACGACCCCATTGTGGACGTGGAAAACATCGTCCGCCACCTCCACCTTCCGGAAAATCGGGGCAAATCCTTCCGGGACGTGATCGTAGGGGCGGTGGTGGAGGTCCAGGCCCCCCTGATCCTGGCCACCCTCACGGTGATCGCGGCCATCGCCCCCATGGGCTTCGTCCGGGGGCTCATGGGGCCTTACATGCGACCCATGCCCGTGGGGGCCTCGGTGGCCATGCTCCTTTCCCTCATGGTGGCCTTCGTCATCACCCCCTGGACGGCCTACCACCTCCTTCCCAAGGACATCAAGCACGAGACCCGGGAGACCCTAATCACCCGGGCCTATCGCTGGTTTATGGGGCACCTCATCCGGAGTATCCTCTGGCGCTGGGCCTTTCTTCTGACCGTAGGGGTCCTCTTTCTCCTTTCCTGCGCGCTCATCTACTTCAAGGTGGTCTACGTGAAGATGCTCCCCTTTGACAACAAAAACGAATTCCAGATCATCGTGAACATGCCCGAGGGGAGCTCCCTGGAGGAGACCCTCAAGGCCACGGAGGAGATGGCCACGGCCCTCATGAAAGAGCCCCTTATCACCGACATGCAGCTTTACGTGGGGACCGCGGCCCCTTTCAACTTTAACGGCCTCATCCGTCACTACTACCTGCGGCAGGGCGACCACGTGGCCGACATCCAGGTCAACCTGGTCAACAAGCACCACCGCAAGCTCCAGAGTCACGACATCGCCAAGCGGGTGCGGCCTCTGGTGACCGAGGTGGCCCGGCGCTACGGGGCCCGGGTCACCGTGGCCGAGGTGCCCCCGGGGCCCCCGGTCCTCCAGTCGCTGGTGGCCGAAGTCTACGGGCCGGACTATGAGGCCCAGATCGAGCTGGCCCGCAGGATCAAGGAGATCTTCTCCCGCACCCCGGGAGTGGTGGATGTGGACTGGTACATGACCGAGCCTCAGGTGGAGTGGCGCCTTAAGGTAGACCGGGTCAAGGCCGCCCTTTCCGGGGTAAGTCCGGAGCGGGTGCGCGAGGCCCTGGAGATCGCCCTTCCCGGAAAGGTCCTGGGGCTCTTCCACGATCCCACGGCCCGGGAGGACATTTACCTCCGGGTGCGCTTTCCGGAGGCCGAGCGCTCTTCTCTTCCGGACCTTTCGGAGATCCGGGTAAAGAGTGCCACCGGGAGGTTGGTGCCCCTTTCCGAGATCGCCTCCTGGGAAAAGCGCCTGCTCCCCCACCCCATCTACCACAAGAATCTCCACCCCGTGGTCTACGTAGTGGGAGACATGGCCGGTCGGGAAGAGGCCCCCATTTACGGAATCCTCAAAATCAATAGGGAATTGCACAAATTGCGGGCCCCGGACGGAAGCCCCATCCAGATCCTTTATACCCATCTACCCTTTTCGGCCCGGCAGTGGGCCGTGAAGTGGGATGGGGAGTGGCAGGTGACCTACGAGGTCTTTCGGGATCTGGGGCTGGCCTTTGCCGCCTGCCTGGTCCTGATCTATTTCCTGGTGGTGGCCTGGTTCAAGTCCTACACCGTGCCCCTGGTGATCCTGGCCCCCATTCCCCTTTCCCTGATCGGCATCCTCCCGGCCCATGCCCTCACCGGGGCCTTTTTCACCGCCACCTCCATGATCGGGTTCATTGCCGGGGCGGGAATCGTGGTGCGCAACTCCATCATCCTGGCGGACTTCATCGAGCTCCGCCTGGCCCAGGGCTGGGAACTGGAGGAGGCGGTGATTGACGCCGGGGCGGTACGCTTTCGGCCCATGCTCCTTACGGCCGCAGCCGTGGTGGTGGGCAGCTTCGTCATCCTCTTTGATCCCATCTTTAACGGCCTGGCCCTTTCGCTCATGGCCGGAGAGGTGGCCTCCACCCTCTTTTCCCGTATGGTGGTCCCGGTGCTCTATTACCTGGACCACCGCATCAAACGCGAGCGCCGCCTGGTGCTTTAGGCTTGAATTCCCCTCTAGACCGGGCTAAGCTAGCCCTGGAGGGCTTGATGGAGGTCTTCTTTTTTCGGCTGGCCTTTCTGCTTTATCTCGTGGCCACGGTGGGTTTTTTCATCTATTTTTACACCCTGAAGCCGGAGGCCCTGCGGGGGGCCCGGGGAGTGCTGGCCTGCGGCTGGCTGCTCCACACCGGGGCCCTGCTGGCCGGGCTCAAGATCCTCAAGGCCCCTCCGGTGGCCAATTTCCACGGAGCCACCTCCTTTCTGGCCTGGGCGGTAGTGGGGGCCTATTTTCTTCTTTCCTGGCGGGGGCCCAAGGTCTACACCCTGGGGACCTTCCTTTCCCCCCTGATCCTCCTTCTCATGATTGCTGCCTGGAAGGCCCCGGAAGCCCTCTGGCCTCTCCCCCCCATCCTGCAGAGTTTCTGGTTTCCGGTGCACGCCCTTATTTCTCTGGCCTCCTACGCCTTTTTTCTCATCGCCGCCGTGGCCGCGGTGATGTATCTCCTTCAGGAGCGGGAACTCAAACGCAAACACCTGGGGGGCCTTTTCCGGAGGCTTCCTCCGCTGGAGTCCCTGGATCGCCTAAACGAAAAGTGTCTCAAGTACGGCTTCCCTCTTCTTACCCTGGGGATCGTTACCGGGGCCCTCTGGGCGGAGAAGGCCTGGGGGCGCTTCTGGAGCTGGGACCCCAAGGAGACTTGGTCCCTTATCCTCTGGCTGATCTATGCCGCGCTTCTTCACGAGCGTCTCATCGTAGGCTGGCGAGGACGCCGGGCGGCCTATATGGCCCTTTTGGGCTTTTTGGTCTGGATAGTAAGCTTCTGGGTGATTAATCTGTGGATGCCGGGGTTACATTCCTATGGTCGATGGTCCTGAGAGGGAAAAGATCCTTCTGGTAGGGCTTAATCACCGTACGGCTCCGGTGGAGGTGCGCGAACGCTTTGCCCTGGAAAAGCGGGGGGAACATCCCCTGGCGCGCCTCAAGGCCCATCTCCCGGAGGTGGAAGAGGCCTATTACCTTTCCACCTGTAACCGGGTGGAATACCTTTTGGTGACCCCGGAGCGGGAGCGCACCCTTTCCGGGCTCAAGGACTTTTTGGCCCGGGAGACCGGCCTGGCCCGCCCACACTTTGAACCCCATCTTTATGTTTTCGAGGATCTGGAGGCCGTGCGGCATCTTTTCCGGGTGGCCTGCGGGCTGGACTCCCTGGTCCTGGGAGAGCCCCAGATCCTGGGACAGGTGAAAGAGGCCTACCGGGAGGCCGCCGGCCGCTTTCGGTCCACCGGGCCCATCCTGAATCGCCTTCTTCATCGGACCTTCTCTGTGGCCAAAAGGGTGCGCACGGAAACGGGCATCGGCTCCTACGCGGTCTCGGTGAGTTACGCTGCCGTGGAGCTGGCCAAGAAGATCTTCGGCTCCCTGCGGGGGAAGGTGATCCTCCTGGTGGGGGCCGGAGAGATGGCCGAACTTGCGGCCCAGCACCTCCTTTCCGCCGGGGCGGCCCGGCTTCTGGTGGCCAACCGCACCCTTTCCCGAGCCATAGAGCTTGCCGAACGTTACGGAGGGGAGGCCCTCAGTCTGGCGGAACTTTCCGAGGGTCTCCTTTCCGCGGACATCGTAATTTCCTCCACCGGGGCCCCGGGGTTCGTGATCACTCCGGATCTGGTCCGCCCCCTCCTGCGGGCCCGTAAGCACCGGCCTCTTTTCCTGATGGATATCGCCGTTCCCCGGGATGTGGATCCGGGCCTAAACGAGCTCGAAAACGTCTATGTATTTGATATCGACGACCTCAAACAGGTGGTAGAGGAAAATCTCGCCCGACGGAAAAAGGAGGCCCTGCGGGCCGAACGCCTGATCGAAGAAGAGGTTCTCAAATTCGAAAGGTGGCTGAAGGAGCTGGCGGTCTATCCCACCATTAAGGCCCTGAGGGAAAAGGCAGAGGAGATCCGGAGGCGGGAGCTGGCCCGGACCCTCCCCCGCCTGCAGAATCTTTCCGAGGAGGAGCGAGAGGCCCTGGAGGTCATGACCGAGGCCATCGTCCAGAAACTCCTCCACGCCCCCATCCTTTACCTTAAGGCCGGCTACCACCGCCTGGGGCGGGAGGCCATCGGTACGGTGCGCCGGGTCTTCGACCTGGACGGAGAACTCGAGGAGGCCTTCAGAAGGGAAGATCGTCGTCTGGAGGGGGCTCCGGAATGGTCTCCGTGGGAGAAGGAGAGGAAGGACTCGGAGAGGCCCCGGTGAAGGCCTGATCCCGGCGGCCGTCGAGCATACGCATGTCATTGGCCACAATCTCCGTCACCCAACGCCGCTGGCCCTCCCGATCTTCAAAGGAGCGCGTCCTGATCCGCCCCTCGATGTAGACCTGTCGCCCCTTGGAAAGATACTCCCCGCAGATCTCGGCCAGACGCCCGAAGGCCACAATGCGGTGCCATTCGGTGTGCTCCTGACGCTCGCCGTTTTTCACCCAGACCTCGTTGGTGGCCACCCGGAAGGTGGCCACGGCCTGTCCGTCGGCGGTATAGCGGATCTCCGGATCCGCCCCCAGGCGGCCGATGAGAATGACCTTGTTTACGCTCATAAATCAATCCTCCAGGACCTTGAGATAGACCTTGCGGGTGCGGGGGCCGTCGTATTCGGCAAAGAAGATGCGCTGCCAGGTCCCCAGGACCGGACGCCCCTCCTCCACCAATACCGAAAGACACGGCCCGGTAAGGCTGGCCTTCACATGGGCCGGAGAGTTGCCCTCCAGGTGCCGGTAGGAAAAATCATAAGGGGCCAGGCGTTCGTAAACCCTGAGGATGTCTTCGGCCACCGCCGGGTCCGCCCCCTCGTTGATCACGATTCCCGCCGTGGTGTGCGGCACATAGAGGAAACAGACCCCACTTTTGACCCCGGCCACCCGCCGGGCCACCTCCTCGGTAATGTCGATAAGCTGGGCCTTAGCCGTACTTTTAACCGTGATGACCTCCATAACCACCCTCCTCTAGAGACACTATAGCGGGGCTTTTTCAAACCGCAAGAAGGTCTAAAGGTTGCCAACCGGAGAACCCGAGGGCATAATGGGGAGAGATCCCCAAGGAGGAAGGTATGCTGGTCAAGGACTGGATGACCAAGGAGGTCATTGTACTGGATGAGAACGCCTCCATCATGAAGGCCTCCCAAATCATGAAAGAGCACGGCATCCGGCGGATCCCCGTGGTGCGCGGGGGGAAACTGGTGGGCATCATCAGCGATCGGGACATCAAAGAGGCCACCCCCTCTAAGGCCACGGCCCTCGACGTGCACGAACTCTACTATCTTCTTTCGGAGGTGCGGGTCAAGGACATCATGACCCCGGACCCTATCACCGTGCGGCCGGAGGACACCGTAGAGTATGCCGCCGTTCTCATGTTAGAAAACCGGATCTCCGGGCTTCCGGTGGTGGACGAAGAGGGGCAGGTGGTGGGGATCATTACCCAGACGGACATCTTCAAGCTCTTTGTAAACATTACCGGTGTCTATCACGGTCCCATCCAGGTGGGGCTCATCCTGGAGGATCCCGACACCCTGGATGAGGTCACCCGGCTGATTGTAGGCCACGGGGCCCAGATTGTAAGCATCCTTACCTACCGGGAAGAGCTGGAGCCTCAGAGACGGCAGGTCTTTGTGCGCCTGACCGATCTTCCGGAGGAGGAATTTCAAAAGCTCCTTGAGGAGCTTCAGGCCCGCTATCGGGTGCGTTACTGGGCCCGGGACGACGTCACCCGGATCCGCCCGCGGGATATCAGCGCCACCAGAAGAGCCATTTTAGAGGAAAGCCTCTCCGAGGCCTGAGAGGTGGAACCTCCCGGATCTCTGGGGTCTTGTCCTCGGGATAAGGGAGCCAGAGTTCTTCCTTCCCTTCTCCGGGCACCCGGTCGGTAAAGGGCACAAAGGCTATGTCCTCGGGGACCGGGAAATCCTTGGGCGGTTGCGGCACGGCCTCCATGACCGCCAGCCACACCGGACAGGCCGCCCGACCCCCGGTTTCCAGTCTTCCCAGGCTTTGCGGCTGATCGTAGCCCACCCAGACTCCGCAGGTATAAACCGGAGTAAAGCCCACGAACCAGGCGTCCTGATAGCGGTCGGTAGTCCCGGTCTTTCCGGCCACCGGCACTCCCAGGGCCCGGGCACAGCGCCCGGTGCCCTCGCGGACCACTTCTTTCAGAAAATAGGTCATCACGTAGGCTGTCTCCGGAGAGAAGACCCGGCGCCTCCGGGGCGAGGCCTGATAGAGGAGATTCCCCTCTCGGTCGTAGATGGCCTCCACCAGATGGGGCTCGATCATCTGCCCTCCTTCCGGGAAGGTGGTATAGGCCCGGGTGAGGGCCAGCGGCGAGACCCCCAGACTCCCCAGGGCCACGGAGAGATTCCGGGGGAGATTCTCCGTAAGGTGGAGCCCCACCAGGGTCTCCTCCACCTCCCCCAGGCCCAGAGCCCGGGCGATCTTTACCGCCACGGTATTGCGGGACTCCACTAGGGCGTAGCGCAGGGAAATAATGCCCAGGTAGCGGTGGTCGAAATTCCGGGGTCGCCAGAAGCTTTCCGGCTCGGCCCCGGGGAGCACCACCGGCTCATCCATCACCAGGGAATCCGGGCGCAAAAGATCGTCCTCCAGGGCCCGGGCCCAGAGAAAGGGTTTGATGGCTGAGCCCGGAGGACGTCGAGCATAGACCGCCCGATTGAATTGACTCTCCCCGAAATCCCGCCCTCCCACCAAAAGACGGAGGGCTCCGCTTTCGTTTTCCACACAGACCACAGCCAGCTGGGGAATCTCTTTGGAGCCATGCCGGGCCGGAATGGCCGAAAGGGCCTTGAGGACCGCCGGACGGGCCCTTTCCCACCAGGAAAGATCCAGGGTGGTGTAGATGCGGTAGCCTCCGGTCTCCAGACGCTCCCGGCCGAACATCTTTTCCAGGCGCAGCCTTACTACCTGCAGGAAATAGCCTGCCCGGGGGTCGGGGGAAAAATCCATGGGGTTGAGTTTTAGGGGGGCCTTGGCCGCCGCCTGAGCGGTCTCCGGACGGATATAGCCCTCCTCCATCATGCGCCGCAGGACGTAGGCCCGGCGCCGAAGGGCCGCCTCCGGATTGCGCAGGGGGTTGAAGCGGCTCGGGGCCGGGGTGAGCCCGGCGATGAGGGCCGCCTCCGGAAGGCTCAGTTCCCAGACGTGTTTTCCGAAATAGGTAAGGGCCGCAGCCTCCACCCCGTAGGCCCCGGCCCCCAGATAGATCTGGTTAAGGTAGATGTTCAGGATTTCGTCCTTGCTGAGGGCCTTGTCGATGCGCCAGGCCAGGATGGCCTCCCGGATCTTGCGCGAAAGGGTCCTTTCCCGGGAAAGGAGAAGGGCCCGGGCCACCTGCTGGGTGATGGTGCTTCCCCCTTGGACCACCCTTCCGGCCCGGATATCCGCGAGAAGGGCCCTCAGGATACTCACCAGATCTATCCCCGGATGCTCATAGAACCGGGCGTCTTCGGCGGCCACAAAGGCCTGGATGAGATAGGAGGGCATCTTGGAAAGGGGCACCGGGAAGCGACGCTCCCGATACCAGTAGGCCAAGGGCTGGCCGTTCCGATCATAGACCACGGTGACCGCCGGAGGGCGATAGTTCTTGAGGGCGGAGATATCCGGAAGCTCAAGCTGAAAATAAAAATAGAGCCCACCCAGGATGAGCCCGAAGGCCAAAAGGGCTGCGGAAAGGAGAAGAAGCGAGAGATGATAATAGGTAAGCCTCATCTTTCCGGCCGGGCCTTCAAGGTCCTGAGGCGATTGAGGGCCGCGGCCAGCTCAAAGCGCCTCACAAAGGCCAGGTCCCCCCTTTCTTCCGCCAGCCAGCCAAAGCCCTCCTCAAGGAGCCTCCTTTCGGCCTCGGCCACGGCCTCGGCAAGGGATCCCGGCCACCGATCGTGCATGGCCGCCAAGATAAGCCCCAGGGTCCGCACCTGATCCGCGGAAACCAGCTGTTCCACCGCCGAAAGATCAAGGCGCTCCTGGCCCAAGACCAGGCCCTCTACTGCCTGGACCTTGAGCTTGAGGGGAGGCCGAAGACCGTCGGCCAGGACCCTTCGGCGGGGAATCTCTTTTAAGGGCTCCGGGGCCTCCGGTCGGCGGCGGGAGGGATAGGCGGCCACGATCTCCCGGGCCCGAGCCGTGACCTCCTGCGGACGGTAATGATCCATGGCTATTACCGTATCGGCCACCTCCAAATAGTCCCCAGAGCCTCCCATGACCAGAACGGTGGAGACCCCCCAGCGCTCATAGAGCTCGCGCACCCGGTCGAGGAAGGGGGTGATGGGTTCCTTTTCCTTGCTTACCAGGGCCTGCATACGGGCATCCCGGATCATGAAGTTGGTGGCCGAAGTGTCCTCGTCCAGCAGCAACACCCGGGCCCCCACCTCTAGGGCCTCCATAATGTTGGCCGCCTGGCTGGTAGAACCCGAGGCGCAGGGGGTTTCAAACTCCCGGGTATCCTTCCCGAAGGGGAGATTATTGATAAAGGGAGAAATGTCCACTCCGGTTACGGCCCGACCGTCTTCGGCCCGGATCTTCACCGTCTCGTAGCGGGAGACCACCAGTTCCCGTCCATCCCCGGGCCGGTGATTATAGACGCCCAGCTCCAGGGCCCGAAGCAGAGTGGATTTCCCGTGAAAGCCCCCGCCCACAATAAGAGTCACCCCTTCCGGAAGGCCCAGGCCCCGCACCGGTCCCCGATTAGGGAGCTCCACCTCCAGGGTGAGCTCCGGGGGAGGTGCAAAAGGCACGGCCTCTCGGGCCGGACGGGGGTCCACCCCGGAGGCCCGGGGAAGGATGGCTCCTTCGGCCACAAAGGCCACGAGACGCCATTCCGAAAGCCTGGCCCGTAAAAAATCGGCATCCTCGTTGGTCTCCACGAAACGCCAGAGTTCGTCCCGATCCAGGTTTTCAAAAAGGAGCCCCTGGCGCACCAGGTACGGAAGGTCCTCTCCCAAAAGCTCCCAGGCCTGGCGAGCCAGCACCCGGCGGCCGGCCGCCGGAAGCCCCACGAAGATCCGGGCCGTGACCTCCCCTCCGGGGCCCACGGTAACCGCGGTGCGCGGCAAGATCTCCTGGCCCGGGCCGTGGACCTGGATGAGCCCGCTCTTCCCCGAGCCCCGGCGTTCCGAAAGTTTGCGGGCCAGGCGACTTAAGCGATCGGCCAGATAGTTCTCTAGACCCACCCGGCGGGAGAAGTTGCTATAAGAAGCCTCCGGGAAACGGGCCACCTCCGCCGGCACCTGCACCCGCACCCGGCTTGGAGGGGCGAAGGGATCGGCCTGCACCTTGTCCACCACCAATTCGAACCCCGGAAAGCGATAACGCCCGAGAAGCTCCCGGTAGGCCCCGTAACCTCGCCCGTCAATCCGCAGAAGGATCTTTTTTAATCTTTCCATAACCCTTCATGAATTGCTTATCCCTTTAAAAGATGTTTAAATAGTTTCAAGATTATCTCCATTGCTCTACACTTTAATGAAAAGCGAGGCCTTTTACCAGACCATCCTGGATCTCTTCCCGGGCCTGGTCTCGGTGGTCTCCCGGGACTATCGGGTCCTTTACGCCAACCGAAAGCTCCGGGAGCGCTGCGGCCGGGACCCGGTGGGAGATCTCTGCTACCGGGTCTTTCACGATCGAGAAGATCCCTGTCCCTGGTGCAAAAAAGATGAGGTCTTAAGGGAGGGGAAAAGCGTCCTGCAAGAAATTCACAGTCCCAAAGACCGGCGCTGGTTTGAGGTGCGAAGCCTGCCCTTTCCCTTGGAAGATGAACGGGCCTACCTCTCTATAATCTTAGACATAACCGAAAAGAAACTCTTAGAAGAAAAAATTGAGAAGGAACGGGCCTTTTTACATAAAATCCTTGAGGAAAATCCGGTTCTCGTCCTTTTCAATCGTGAAGGAAAGATTTCCTTTATCAACCGGACCTTTGAAGAGATCACGGGCTTTTCTCGGGAAGAGGCCCTGGGAAAGAGTGTTTTTGAGCTTTTGGCCCCGGAGGAAGCCCTTTCGGACTGGAAGAAGCATTGCGAAAAGGTACAGTGCGGGATCTTTGAGCGTGGGGTGGAGCTTCCGGTCCGCGACCGGAGGGGCCGCCTCCACTATCTCCTCTGGAACTGCATGCGGGTGGAAGATCCGGAGGGAATTCCGGTCATCATCGGCATGGCCGTGGACATCACGGAGCAGAAGCGCCTCCAGGAGGAGCACTTTCAGATCCAAAAGATGGAGAGCCTGGGACGTTTTACCGGGGTCCTCCTTCACGAACTCAACAATCTTTTCATGGCCCTCCAAGGCTACATCAGTGTAAGCCTCCTCAAGCTCGACCGACCGGAAAATATTCGGGAAAACCTGGAGCGTATGGAAGAACTCATCCATCGCTGGCGCCGCATGAGTCAGGAACTCCTCTTTTTCGTGAGAAAGCGGACTTCCCAAGCCGAGATCCTGGATCTGGCCCGGGCCCTTCATCGCCTGCGGGAAACCCTGGAGAGACTTCTGGGCTCCAAAATCCGCCTCCACCTGGAGGCCCCGGAAGGCAACCTCCTGGTGCGTCTCTCCCCGGTGGCCCTGCAACAGATCCTCCTCAATCTGGCCTCCAACGCCCGGGAGGCCATGGAGGGAGAGGGGGAGATCTGGATCCGTCTGGAAAAGGTGGAACTCCCGGAAGAAAGCGCCCGAGTATTGGACCTTAAGCCCGGCCCTTACGCCCTTCTTACCTTTCGCGACCGTGGCCCGGGGCTTTCCCCGGAGGCCCTCTCCCACCTCTTTGAACCCTATTTCACCACCAAAAAAGAGGGCACCGGACTGGGTCTGGCCACGATCTACTCCCTGGTAAAACAACACGGAGGACATATAGCGGCCTACAACCATCCTGAAGGAGGGGCGGTCTTCCGCCTCTATCTTCCCCTGGCCGATTCCCCCAGAGCAGAGGGGCCCTCGGAAGGCCTCTCCCTTTTGGTAGTGGAAGAAAACCAGATCCTTCTAGAGACCCTGAAGGACCTCTTAGAGTATCTGGGCTATCGGCCCCGGCTGGCCCGGGGTTTTGCCGAGGCCGAAAGGATCCTTGAAGAAGGCTTTGTCCCCCAAATCCTTCTTACCGACATCCGCATGCGCAGTGGCCCCAAAGAAGAGGAGATCCGAAAGCTGGCCTCCAGATTTCCGGAGATGAAGGTCATCATCGCCTCGCCTTATCCCCGGGAGACCATCGAAAAGAGCCTTCCGGAGCTCCGCGGGAGACTGATCCCTCTGGCCAAACCCTTTTCCTTGGAGGACCTGCGGCAGGCGGTGGAGAGGGCCGGTGGAGCTCCTTGAGGAGTTTTTGAGGCATCTCCAGCAGGAGAGGGGGTATTCGCCGCATACCCTCCGGGCCTACGCCCGGGATCTCCGAGATTTCTTCGCTTTTCTTTCCGGACGGTCCCCGCTTGAGGCCGACCTCCAGGACCTGCGGGCCTTTGTGATGCGCCTCCGGCCCCGGGTTTCGGCCCGGACCCTGGCCCGCAAGCTCTCGGCCGTAAGGAGTTTCTACCGTTATCTTCTCAAGAGAGGGGTCCTGGAGGAGACCCGCTTCCTGGCCCTTTCCGGGCCCAGGCTTCCCCGGGATCTCCCCCGGGTGCTTACCGTGGACGAGGCCCTGGCCCTGATGGAGGCCCCGCAAGGGGGGGACTTTTTCGCCCTGCGCGACCGGGTAGCCTTGGAGCTCCTTTACGGCTCGGGGTTGCGGGCCTCAGAGGTCTGCGCTCTAAAACTCACGGATCTTCATCTGGAGGCCCGTTTCGTACGGGTGCGGGGCAAGGGACGCAAGGAACGGGTGGTCCCCTTAAGCCGCAAGGCCGTAGAGGCTCTGCGGAACTATCTTCCGGTGCGGGAGGCCTTCCTTAAGGCCCGAAAAAAAGAGGAGAGCCATCTCCTTCTCAACCGCCACGGGGAGGCCCTCTCCCCGCGCAGTCTTCAGCGTCTGGTCAAGGCCCATGCCCGGGCCCTGGGCCTTTCCGGGGTCCATCCCCATGCCCTGCGGCACTCCTTTGCCACCCATCTCCTGGAATCCGGGGCGGATCTCCGGAGTATTCAGGAGATGCTGGGGCACAGCCGGCTCACCACCACCGAGCGCTACACCCGACTCGATCTGGGACATCTTTCCCGCATCTACGATGCGGCCCACCCCCGGGCCCTTGCCAAAAGGCCTCGCCGTGATAAGGATTAAGGTCATGCTGAAAGGCACCACCGTGGTGGCGGTTCGCAGAAACGGGCGCACGGTGCTGGCCGCCGATGGACAGGTCACCCTGGGAGAGACCATCATTAAACACGGGGCCCGCAAGGTACGCCGCCTTTATAAGGGCCAGGTGCTGGTGGGCTTTGCCGGCTCTACCGCCGATGCCCTCACCCTCTTTGAACGCCTGGAGAAAAAACTCGAACTCTATAGCGGGCACCTGGTAAGGGCCGCGGTGGAGTTGGCCAAGGACTGGCGCACCGACAAGCTTCTGCGGCGCCTGGAGGCCCTTCTTATCGCCTGCGACCGGGAAAAAATCCTGCTCATCTCCGGGGCTGGAGACGTGATCGAGCCCGACGAGGAGGTGCTGGCCATCGGCTCCGGGGGCCCCATGGCCCTGGCCGCCGCCAAGGCCCTTCTCAAACATACCGATCTTTCGGCCCGCCAGATCGCCGAAGAGGCCCTGCGTCTGGCCGGAGAACTCTGCATCTACACCAACCAGGAGATCACCGTCGAGGAACTATGAAACCCCTTACCCCTAGAGAAATCGTCGCCGAATTGGACAAATTTATTGTAGGCCAGACCGAGGCCAAAAAGGCCGTGGCCATCGCCCTGCGCAACCGCTGGCGCCGGCAACAGGTCCCTCCTCCCCTGCGGGACGAAATCTACCCCAAAAACATCATCATGATCGGGCCCACCGGGGTGGGCAAGACGGAAATCGCCCGGCGCCTGGCCCGACTCTCCGGCTCCCCCTTTCTCAAGGTGGAGGCCACCAAGTTCACCGAGGTGGGCTATGTGGGCCGGGATGTGGAGTCCATGATCCGGGACCTCACCCACATTGCGGTCCAGATGGTCAAGGCCGAGGAGCAGGAAAGGGTCAAGGAGCGGGCCCGACGCCTGGCCGAGGACCGTCTCCTGGATCTTCTGGTCCCTCCGGTCCCCCATCGCCCGGAAGGAGACTCCGAGACCCGGGAAAAGTTTCGGCAGATGCTTCGGGACGGAAGGCTCGATGAGCGCTACGTGGAGATCGATATCGAAGAGCGCCTCCCGAGCCCCATGGTGGAGGTCTTTGCGGCCTCGGGGCTGGAAGAAATTGAGCAGCAACTCCGGGAGATGATGAGCTCTCTCTTCCCCCGGCGGCCTAAAAGGCGGCGCCTGAAGGTCCGCGAGGCCCTGGAATTTCTTACCAAGCAGGAGGCGGAAAAACTCATCGACATGGAAAAGGTCACCCGAGAGGCCATTCAGCGCACGGAAACCAGCGGCATCATCTTTATTGACGAAATCGACAAAATTGCCAGCCGGGGAGAAGGGCACGGCCCGGATGTCTCCAGAGAGGGCGTCCAGCGGGATCTTCTCCCCATCGTGGAGGGGACCACGGTCAACACCCGCTACGGAATGGTGCGCACCGACCATATCCTTTTCATCGCCAGCGGGGCCTTCCATATCGCCAAGCCCTCGGACCTCATCCCCGAACTTCAAGGCCGTTTTCCCATTCGGGTGGAGCTCAAACCCCTCACCCAGGAAGATTTCGTGCGCATCCTCACCGAACCGGAAAACGCCCTGGTCAAGCAATATCAGGCCCTGCTGGCCACGGAGGGGGTGGAGCTGGAATTCACCGAAGACGGTCTCCGGGAAATCGCCCGCATCGCCTACGAGGTCAACGAACGCACCGAAAACATCGGGGCCCGGCGCCTTTACACGGTGATGGAAAAGCTCCTGGAGGAGGTCTCCTTCTCCGCCCCGGACATCGCCCCCACCCGAGTGGTCATCAACGGAGAGTATGTACGGGAGAAGCTGGCCGAAATCGCCGGAGACCTCGACCTTTCGCGCTTCATCCTATAGCTCAAGGACCATCCCATCCCAGGCAGCCACCACCGGGACCCCGGTTTCTTTGGTCAGCCTTTGGGCCACCTGTTTGGGGTTGGCCCGAATCATGGTCATCCCGAAGTGGGTAAGAACGGCTCTTTCCGGCTTGAGGTGCTCCAGGATCTCCCGCACATGGGCCACGCAGAGGTGCTGGACCTCCGGGGAAGGATGGGGCTTGTAGCGCACCACATTGAGGACCAGGACCTGGCAGCCCCGGTAACTTTCGAGAAGTTTCGGGAAATAAAGGGTGTCCACCATGAAGCCCACCCGCTTGCCCCCGAGCTCGAAGATCACCCCGTAGGTCTCGGCAGGGTGGTGGTGACGCACGGAGGTGCAGAAAGAAAGGTTTCCCAGGCGATAATCGGTCTGGGGGGTAAGGATCTGGATCTCCTCCAGATAAGGCCTGAGGTAGGGCAGAAGAACCGCGTTTTCCCCGTAAAGGGCCTCCCGGGGGAGAAAGACCCGGCCCCGACGTTTGAGCCCTCCTTCAGTAAGGGCGTCCACCAGGATGTTGAGATCTGCGGCGTGGTCTAGGTGCCCGTGGGTGACCACTATCCCGTGAAGCTTTTCCACCCGCAGGCCCTCTTTGGCCATATAGACCAGGGTCCCCGGGCCCGGATCCAGGACCAGACGCGTCCCCTCGCTTTCCAGATAAACTCCCCCTGAGGCCCGCAACTGCCGGGCTACCACATAGCGGGCCCCGGCGGTCCCCAGAAACTTGATGAGGGCCATGGCTTAAAGATAAGCCTTGGGAAGAAGGACTCAACGCCCGGCCCGCACTTTGAGAAAGAGCCCGTTGAGCTCCAGCACCGCGGAAAAGACCTCAAGCCCCGGACGGGCGTAGCGCAATTCCTCCACTTGGACGAGACGGCTCCGCAGACCCCGGAAATAGGGACGCTTTTCCGGAGGGAGGGGATGGGGATTCATGGGGCCTACCTGATAGAGATAAACCTCCGGGGCCAGGGCCAGGACCTTTTCCGGGGAAAGAAGGACGTGTTTGCGCGGGGCCTGGATGAGGTTCACCCCTCCAGCCAGGCGGATAACGTCGTTCACGATACTTTTCGCCCCGGCCACCTTGAGGGGCTCGGCCGAGACCTCGTAGATCACCCGCACCGGAGGGGAGACCGGTTTTAAGGCCCGGAGCTTTCCGGAAAGCTCCTGCACCAGGGCCTGGGCCCTCTTCTCCCGCCCGAGCCTTTGGCCCAGCTCCAGCACCTTCACCAGGATCTCCCGCACCGTCCGGGGGTCGTAGCGGAAGACCGGAAGCCCCAGATGGCGCGCGGCCTCCTCGGGAAAGGCCTTTTTCGAGCCCACGATCACCAGGTCCGGCTTGAGGGCCCGCACCAACTCCAGATTGGGCCGCAGGTGAGAGCCCACCTTCGTGGCCCGGGTATAGATCTTCTCGTGCCGGGTGACTCCCACCACTTCCTCCGGCGACACCCCCAAGGCGTAAAGGACGGAACTTGCCGCCGGATAGAGGACCACCACCCGGGCCGCCTGAAGGGGAGAGGCCCAAAAGACCCAAAGCGCAAAAAGGATCCCCAGGCCTTTTTTCATCTCAGACCTCCGTAAGGACCCGGATTTGGCCAGAATCTTCCCAAAATCTTATGGGCACCTCGAAGACCTCTTCCAGGATCTCCGCCCGAAGATCCTCCCGGGCAAGTACCCGGCCCCGGCCCCCTTTGAAGAGAATAAACCTTTCAAAGTGACGCACCGCAAGGTCCACCTCGTGGAGCACCGCCAGGATCCCCGCCCCCCGGGCGGTCTCCTCCCGCAGGCGCTTCAAGACCAGGGCCTGATGCCGGAAATCCATTCCGCTTAGGGGTTCGTCGAGGAGAAGCACCCGGGCCCCGCGATTGAGGGCCCGGGCCAGCCACACCCTCTGGCGCTCCCCTCCGGAGAGCTCGGAAAAGATCCGCCCGGAAAGGGCCTCCAGATCCAAGGCCCGCAATATTTCCTCCGTGGCCTGAAGGTCGACCCGGCGGTAGTCGCCCCCAGAAAGGTGCGGATAGCGTCCGGTGAGGACTATGTAAAAGACCTCAAAGGGAAGCCCTACCCGCCCTCCCTGAGGAAGATAGCTCAACCACCGGTAGCGCTCGGCCTCGGAAAGGCCCCCGAAGGACCTTCCCAGGAGGAGATAACGGCCTTCAAAGGGAAGAAGACCGGCCAGGGCCGCAAGGAAGGTGGATTTTCCGGACCCGTTAGGCCCGAGCACCGCCACCCTTTCTCCCTCCCGGAGGACAAAACCCGGAAGGAAAACCTCAAAGCCCTTCCTTTGCACCCGGAATTCGGAAAGTTCAAGCAAGTTCATAGAGTTCGCGCCTCCGGCGCACCAGAAGATGGAGGAAAAAGATCCCTCCCAGGGTGGAGGTGAAGACCCCCACCGGAATTTCCTGACCCCCGGAAAGGAGGGTGCGGGAAAGGAGATCCGCCAGGGCCATAAAGGACGCCCCGAAAAGAAGACTGAGGGGGGCCAGTTCCCGGGCCCGGTAAAAGCCCGCCAGCCGCAACAAATGGGGAACGATGAGGCCCACAAAGCCGATAATCCCCGAAAAGGCCACACTCACCGCGCAAAGAAGCGCCCCCCAGAAGAGAAACTCCCGCCGAAGCCGGTAGACCGGCACCCCGGTTGAAAGGGCGCTTTCTTCGTCGAAGGCCAGAAGATCCAAGGCCGGAGCCCGGGAAAGCCCTCGCAGAAGGGCTAGGGCCAGGACCAGGACCAGCCATCCCAACTTCCCCCAGGAGGCGTTCTGAAAGCCCCCCATGAGCCAGAAGACCATGGTTCCCAGAGACTCCTCGGCCAGGTACTTGAGGAGGCTTATGGCCGCAGAGGAAAAGGTGCTCACCACGATCCCGGAAAGGAGCATGGTTACCGGAAGGATACGTCCGCCCACCGAGGCCACCCGCAGGACCAACAAAAGTCCGCAAAGAGCCCCTCCCAAAGCCCCGGGAAGGAGCATCCCCGCCGGGCCCCAAAGGAGGGCGAGGACCGCCCCCAGGGCCGAAGAGGCCGCGGCCCCGGTGGTGAAGGCGTCGGCCAGGGGATTCTGCATCACATACTGAAAGTAAAGTCCGGAAAGGGAAAGGGCCGCCCCCACTAGAGCCGCCAGGACCACCCGCGGAAGCCTCACCCGAAAGAGGATTTCCCGGGAGAGCTCATCCAGGGGAAACCTCAAAGATACCGCCCCGAAGGCCACCGAAAGGAGAAGGACCCCTAGGAGGGCCAGGGCCAGCCCGGCCAAGGTCCAACGGAAGCGCCGCTTGTAGGGGCCCGCGCCCCGGATTACACTTTCGCCCATGGGAACGGTCTTTATTGCCGTAGTGGAAAGGAATATACGCGGGCTTCCCCCGGAGTTAAAGGGGCGCTTTGAGGTGGTCTCTCCCGAGGATCTTTCCGCCCGTCTGGAAGAGCTTTCCCGGAGGGGAGTGCGCAGGGTACATTTGGCCTTCCTCGGCCCCCGACCAGTCTCCCTAAAAATCCCTCCCGGGATGGAGATACGGGACGGACGCGAGGCCCTTTCCGATCTCGAAGCCTTTCCCGAGCCTGCAGAAATTGAGGCCCAAAGCTTTGAGATCCTCCGTGGACTCTGTGATCTTTCTCGCTTTCCCCAGGCCCTCCACCCTCTGGTCCTCCGTCTGGTGCATGCTGCAGGAGAGCTGGCCCTGGCCGAAAGTCTCCTAATCCATCCGGACTTCCTGCCCACCGCCCGGAGGCTCCTTAAGGAAGGAAGGGCCATTCTTACAGATGTAGAAATGGTCCGGGCGGGGATAAGCCGCCGGCTCTGTGAGGCCCTGGGGGTAAAGGTCTATAGCGCCCTTTCCGAGGCCGAAAGCCCGCCTTCGGGCTTTACCCGCACCGCCTGGGGCCTCAGGCGGGCCCTGGAAAAATATCCCGAAATCAGTCTTCTGGCCCTGGGCAACGCCCCCACGGCCCTCCTTGAGGCCTTGAAGATCCTTCGGGAGTCTCCCCGGGAGGTGGCGGTGATCGGTTTTCCGGTGGGTTTTGTGCGGGCGGCAGAGGCCAAGCTCCTTCTGGCCGAAAGTCCTCTCCCCCATCTTACCAATCTGGGAGGCTTCGGGGGCTCAGCCCTGGCCGCAGCCGCGGTCAACGCCCTCTTACACATGCTCCATGAAGAAAAGGCGTCTTAGGGAGGGTTTCACCACCGGAGCCTGTGCGGCGGCCGCCGCCAAGGCCGCGGCTCTGGCCTTGAAAGGAGAAACCCCCCGGGAGGTAGAGATCCCCTTTCCTGACGGGAGGCGCCGCCGGCTTCCGGTGGCCTGGGCCAGAAAAACCGGCCCCCACACCGCCGAGGCCGCAGTGATCAAAGACGCCGGGGATGACCCCGACGTGACCCACGGGGCGGAGATCCGGGTCTGTCTGCGGCCCGGGAGGACTAAAGGCCTCCTTTTCAAAGCCGGCCCCGGCGTAGGACGGGTAACCAAACCCGGGCTCCCGGTGCCTCCGGGAGAGCCGGCCATAAATCCCGGGCCCCGGCGCATGATCCAGGAGGCCCTGGCCGAGGTCTTTCCTCCTGAGGGGCTCGAGGTAGAGATCTCGGTCCCCGGAGGGGAAACCCTGGCGCAGAAGACCTTAAACCCTCGGCTAGGGATTATCGGGGGCCTTTCCATCCTGGGGACCACCGGCCTGGTGAAACCCCTTTCGGCCGAAGCCTGGCTGGCCACCATCGAGAGCTGCCTTTCCGTGGCCCGGGCGGTGGGACTCTCTCAAGTGGTCCTCTCCTTCGGGCGAACCTCGGAGATGGCCCACCAAAAGACCTACGGGTTCCCGGAAGAGGCTTACATCCTCATGGGGGACTATCTGGAATTCACCCTGAAAAAGACCCGGGAGGCCGGTTTTCAAAAGGCGGTCCTCTGTGGCCAGTGGGCCAAACTCCTCAAGTGCGCCCTCTGTGTGGAAAAGCCTCCCCGGGTTCCTGAGCCCTACGGCTTTACCACCCATGTCCGCCACGGAGTAATCCGGGGCCGGGAAGCCCTGGAGTTTTTGCGAAAGCTGGGTCTGGCCCCGCCCTTTCCGGAAAAGCCCTTCAACACTGCCCGCGAGGTCTTTCTTTTTCTGGAGACCCTGCCCCGCAAGACCCAGGAAGGAATCTTCCGGGCGGTCCTTTCCCGGGCCAAGGCCCTGGCCCAGACCCTGGCCCCCGGCCTTAACCTTTCGGTGGTCCTGGTAAACTATCGGCGGGAGGTGGTCTTTGAATTTTAAGATTGTGGTCGTAGGTTTTTCCGGAGAATTTCTCCCTTCCGGACTTGCGGCCCTTAAAAGACTCCACCGGGTCTTGGTCTCCCACGAACTTTTGGAGGCCGTACACCTTGCAGCCCCGGAGCTTTCCGAGCTCCTTTCGCCTTACCGGAGGTTTTCCGAGGCCCTGGAGGCCCTGGAGGAGGCCCGCAAGGAGGACCGTCCCCTGGGCCTGGTGGCCAGCGGGGACCCCCTCTTTTTTGGGGCCGGAAGAGTCCTGGTGAGGCGTTTTGGAAAAGAGAGGGTGGCCCTTTATCCCGCCCCCAGCTTCGCCCAGAAGGCCCTGGCCCGCCTAGGCTACCCCTTGGAAGACTATTTTTTTGTAAGCCTTCACGGCGGGAAGCGGGCCTTTGGTCTGGAGGACCTTCCCGGGCTTCTCCGGCTTTACGGAAAGGTGGGAGTTTTTACCGATCCGGATCTTGGCCCCCGAGAGATGGCCCGCTTTCTGGTGGAAAAGGAGTCTGCCGAGGGCGTAACCCTCATCGTGGCCCAGAGGGTTGGACTTCCCGGGGAGGCCTTCTGGCAGGGATCTCCCGAGGAAGCGCTCCGGAAAGACTTTGCCTATCCCCATCTGGTCTTCTTACACTATGAAGGCCCGGGGAGAGAGAGGGGGTTAGGACTTTCCACCGCGGAAATTTCCCATCCCCGAGGACTCATTACCAAGGAGGAAGTGCGGGCAGTGGTCCTTCACGCCTTAAGACTTCCGGAAAGGGGAGTCCTCTGGGACATAGGGGCCGGGGCCGGAGGGGTGAGTGTGGAGGCGGCCCGGGCCTTTCCCCTCCTCCGGGTCTTTTCCGTAGAGCGTTCGCCCGAGGCCTTGGACCATCTCCGGAAAAACCGACGGCGCCTGGGTCTTTTTAACCTGGAGGTGGTGGCCGGAGAGGCCCCGGAGGCCTTAGAAGGACTTCCCACCCCGGACCGGGTCTTCATCGGGGGCTCCGGAGGTCGCCTGGAAGAGATCCTGGATCTGGCCTTGGAAAGATCCCGGGGGCCGGTGGTCCTCACCCTAGTCCTTCTCTCCCACCTCCACCGGGTGCTGGCCCTGGCCCGGCGAAGGGCCTTCTCTCCAAAGCTTTCCCAGATCTCCGTCTGTCGGGCCCGTCCCCTGGGACCGGATCTGGCCCTCTTTCCGGAAACCCCGGTCTTTGTGGTAAGCTTGGAGCCCGAAGATGGTGGAAAAGGGTAAAGTCTATTTCATCGGAGCCGGGCCCGGGGATCCGGATCTCCTTACGGTAAAGGCCCAGAGAGTGCTCTCTCAGGCCCAGACTGTGGTCTACGCCGGAAGCCTCCTCCGGCAGGAGGTCCTTTCCCTGGCCCCGGAGGGGGCCCTCCTTTGGGACTCCCACGGAAGGACCCTGGAGGAGATCGTGGAGGTCCTGGCCGAAGGGGCAAGGAAAGGCCAAATCGTGGCCCGGCTCCATAGCGGGGACACCGCCTTCTACAGCGCCCTCAACGAAGAGGCGGCGGCCCTTCGGTCCCGAGGCCTCCCTTACGAGGTCATCCCCGGGGTGAGTTCGGCCTCCCTGGGGGCGGCCCGGATGGGGATCGAGCTCACCGCCCCGGAGGTGGCCCAGACGGTAATCTTCACCCGCCTCGGGGGACGCACTCCCGGACCCCGTCTCGAAGACCTTAAAGAGTGGGCCCGACCCGAGGTCACCCTGGTCCTTTTTTTGAGTGTGCACCGGGCGGAGGAGATCCAGAGGGCCCTCTTAGAAAAACTACCCCCGGAGACCCCGGTGGTGGTGGCCGAAAAGTTGGGCTTTCCCGAAGAACGCCTTCTTTGGGGAAAGCTCGCCGAGCTTTCGCAGATGGTCTCGGAGGCGGGGATCCGGCGGACGGCCCTCATCTATGTAGGCCAAGCCCTGGAGGCCGCCTCCACACCCCAAAAGACGCGCTCCCGACTCTATGCCCGTTCCTGAAAAGATCTATCTCCTGGCCTTTACCGAACGGGGGCGGCGGCTGGCCGCAAGGCTTTCGGATTTTTTCCCCAAGGCCCAAATCCTTTCTCCGGAGGCTCGAGATCTCTCCCCTTATTGGCACTCCGGGGCGGCCCTCATCTTTGTCGGGGCCTGCGGAATAGCCCTGCGCCGCATTGCCCCTTACATAAAGGATAAAAAGACCGATCCCGCGGTCCTGGTAATGGATGAGACCGGGCGCTTCGTCATCCCCCTTCTTTCCGGACACCTCGGCGGGGCCAACGCCCTCTGCCAGGAGATAGGAACCCTCCTGGGGGCCGAAGTGGTCCTCACCACGGCCTCGGATCTTTCGGGCCTTCCTGCCCCAGACCTCTGGGCCGAAGAACACCGTCTCCTCCTCCTTCCCGAGGAGAGGCTTCCCCGTTTTACCCGAGAGTATCTCGAAAGGGGGCATTTGTTCGTCTTTCGGGACTGGCCGGCTCCCCTCCCTCCGGAATGGAAAGAGGTGGAGGCGCCGGAGGCCGCCCATCTCCTGGTGAGTTACCGCCGCTTTACCCTTCGGGAAGATCAGCTTCAGGCCCTGCCCCGGGCCCTCTTTCTGGGGGTGGGCTTCAACCAGGGAACCCCGGCCCGGGAATTTGAAGAGGCCTTCCAGAGCCTTTTTGAGGAGATGGGGCTTCGTCCCGAGGCCGTGCGGGCCGTAGCCACCTTAGAAAGGAAACTTTCCGAGGAAGGCCTTCGGCAGTGGGTCTCGGGAAAGGACTGGGAGGTGCGGGGCTTTGCCGCCGAGGCCTTAAACGAGGAGGTAAAGCGCCGGAGGCTTTCGGCCTCCGCCGCAGGCCAGCACACCGGGGCCCTGGCCGTGGCCGAGCCTGCGGCCTTACTCTCTGCAGGCCCTGGGGGAAAACTCCTGGTCCCCAAAGTAAAACGGGGAAACGTGACCCTGGCTGTGGCCCTGGCCCCTCCGCCCAAAGGAAGGCTTTCGGTAGTAGGAATCGGCCCCGGAGGGCTGGAGGAGATGACCCCTGCAGCCCGAAAGGTCCTGCGAGAGGCCGAGTGGGTGGTAGGCTACGGTCGCTATGTAGAGCAGGTATCCTCCCTCCTTCGGGACAAGAGGGTCTTTGTGAGCGGCATGACCCGGGAGGTGGAACGGGTGGAGCGGGCCCTGGAGTGGGCCCGGGAAGGGCGAAAAGTGGCCCTGGTCTCCGGGGGAGATCCGGGGATCTACGGACTGGCCGGCCTGGTCTTTGAACTGGCCCGGGAAAGGGGGGTCCTTTCTTCCATAGAAATAGAGGTGGTGGCCGGGCTTTCGGCCTTAAACGCCTGTGCCGCCCGGCTGGGAGCCCCGCTTATGCACGACTTTGCGGTCATAAGTCTTTCCGACCGTCTCACCCCCTGGGAGCTTATCGAAAAGCGCCTTTCCGCCGCGGCGGAGGCCGACCTGGTGATCGTGCTTTTCAACCCCCGAAGCCGCCTCCGGACCCACCACCTCCTGCGGGCCCGGGAGATCCTCCTGCGCCATCGTCCTCCGGAGACCCCGGTGGGCCTGGTTCGGGCCGCCGGAAGACCGGAGGAAGCCGTTCTCCTTACCACCCTGGGAGACCTTCCGGCAGAGGCGGTGGATATGCAGACCACGGTCTTCGTGGGAAACAGCGAGACCCTGCGCCTGGAACGCTGGCTGGTCACTCCTCGAGGCTACCGCGGCCGAAGGTTTTGAGGAGGCTTTCCCTGGAGAGGGATCCGGGGTAGTCTAAAGTAATATCCAAATTTTGAAGGAGGCCTCCCTTGCCTTTAGAACACTGGGACCAGCTCAAGGAGCTGGTCTTTAACCTCTGGTGGAGCTGGAACCCGGAGGGGAAAAAGCTCTTCCGGATGATCGACCCCATCCTCTGGGAGGAATTCCGGGAAAACCCGGTCAAGCTCCTCGAATGCACCGAATGCGTCAATAAGGTCCTCCAAAAGCCAGAATTCCTGAATCAGCTGGGCTACGTTTACCAGCTCTACCGGAGCTATCTGGAGACCCCGGGGCCTTACTGCTCCAAGTGCCGGCGGCCCATCGCCTTCTTTTCCCCGGAGTACGGACTTCACCACAGCCTCTACATCTACGCCGGGGGGCTGGGGCTTCTAGCCGGAGACATCCTTAAGGAGGCCAGCGACCTCGACTTCCCTTTGGTGGGGATCGGTTTCATGTATCCCCAGGGCTACGTGCGCCAGCGCATCCGTCCTGACGGCTGGCAGGAAGACGTCCTCAATCACATCCACAAAGAAGAAATGCCGGTGCGCAAGGTCTTTGACGAAAACGGTCAGTGGCTCAAGATTTATGGTTATTGCTATGACGAAAAAGTTTACGCCGGAGTCTGGGAGGTCTCGGTAGGGCGGATCAAACTCTATCTCCTGGACACCGACGTGGAGGAGAACGCCCCCTGGAACCGGGAAATTTCCTACCAGCTTTATACCCCTAATCAAGAGACCCGCCTCAAGCAGCAGATTGTCTTAGGCTTTTGCGGTATGGGCCTTCTTCACCGGTTGGGGATCGAAATTTCCGGAGTACACATCAATGAGGACTATGCGGCCCTGGCTCTGGTGGCTCGCCTGCTTTATTTCCACAAACAGGGGCTTTCTTTCGAAGAGGCCCGGGAGATGGTGCGGGAGACCTCGCTTTTTACCACCCACACCCCCATCCGGGCGGCCATCAACACCTATCCCTTCGCCCTTATTGAAAAACAGTTTGCCTTCCTCTGGGAAAGATACGAACTTGACCGGGAAAAATTCCTGGACCTGGGGACCAATCCCCAGAACCCTTCCGAGGGCTTCAACTCCACCATCCTGGCCCTGCGCCTGGCCCGTTACGCAAACGCCGTAAGCCGCCGCCACGGAGAAGTCTCCCGCAAGATGTGGCATTTTCTCTGGCCGGAGCGCTCCGAAGAGGAGGTCCCCATCGATTACGTAACCAACGGAGTGCATCTTCCCACCTGGATCGACGACGACCTGCGGGTGCTCCTGAGCGATTACCTGGGGGCCCGGTGGCTTGAAGTCCACGAAAGCGAGGCCCTCTGGCAACTGGTAGATCTTATTCCCGACGAAATCCTCTGGAAGGTCCATCGGGACAACAAGGTGGAACTCCTCCATCTCATCAAAGAGCGCCTACGCAAGCGCTGGGCGGAAAAGAGTTTTGATCCCTCCCTGGTCATCGCCCAGGGGGCCTTTCTGGACCCGGACTTTCTTACCCTGGGCTTTGCCCGGCGCATGACCGGCTACAAGCGGGCCACCCTCATCTT